>DATDCV010000259.1:0-6566 GCA_036524155.1 Verrucomicrobiia bacterium | reverse complement strand
CGAAGGTGGGTCCGTCACCCATCGCGCGCGCGGCGAGCGCCGTCCACGGCAACGGCGTGCTGCAGTCGCTTTACCTGCTCTTCAACGAGGGCTACAAGGCCTCCAACGGAGCACGGCTGGTGCGCGAGGAAATCTGCCAGGAGGCGATTCGGTTGACCGGGTTGCTGGCGGAGCATCCGGCGGGCAACCAGCCCAAGACCCATGCCCTGCTGGCGTTGATGCTGCTGAACGCCGCGCGGCTCCCGGCGCGGGTGGACGGGGAGGGCAACTTTCTCCGGCTGCAGGAACAGGACCGCGCGCAATGGGATCGACCGGTGCTCGTGCGCGGCATGCTGCACTTTTCGCGATCGGCGGCGGGTGACGAGGTTACTGAGTATCATTTGCAGGCTGCCATTGCGGCCTGCCATTGCGCCGCCACGGACTATGAATCCACCGATTGGCGGCAGATTCTGTCCCTTTATGACCACCTCGCGAAGTTCAATGACTCGCCCGTCATCGCGCTCAATCGCGCGGTGGCCGTCGCGAACGTCCACGGCCCGCAGGCGGGCCTCGACGCGGTGGCGGCCATTCGTGGCGTCGAGAAGTTGGAGGCTTACTACCTCTACCACGCCGTGCGGGGGGATTTCGAGGCTCGTCAGGACAATCTGCCGCTGGCCGCCGGCCATTTTCGCCGGGCTTTGGAGCTCGCCGGGCTGCAGTCGGAACGGATCTTCCTCTTGAGGCGGTTGCGCGAATGCCAGCACCGCCTCGCAGCATAATACACCGTCCGGCGGCTCATCCTCGAGGATGGCCGCGCTTACGCGGGTCCGGAATTTCCTGAGGTCCTCCCCGACTAAATCGGGACGAGGGAATGTGCTTTCAGATCACGGGATCCACAATCCTTAGCCTCATACTCGGCGGCCGAACTGAGGCTCTTCTGACGCCTGGCCTGGGGCGGGGTATTCCCGCGGACGCGGCATGGCGTCGTTTTGACCTGCTGCGGTTGACTTGTTCCAACCTTTCCTCCAGAGCCCCCATGGCAAAACCGAAGACGTTCCCGCGCATTCCCGCAGCCCGCGCGGCCTTCGTCAGCCTGGCCTTGACCCCATGGTCGATGAAGCCCCCGAAGAATACCTTGTTTTTGGCTCGTTTGTTGGGCATTGAGGTACAGGTAACCCACGACCAACATCGCCGCAACTGCGAACTGAAGCCGGAAGGTATCTGCTCAGTCTTGGGTCGGAGCGCCGAGTTGCACTTGGCTTACACGCGGCCGTCGGCGCGCTTAAGCCGATCAAAAATCGGCGCTCCGACCCAAGACTGAGCGAATACGCCGGAAGATTGAGTCCTGGCTGCTCCAGGCTGGGAATCTCGTGCCGGCGGAATGGGAGCTTCAGTGCCTGAAATGTCGCATGCCGGTGAAGAGCATGGAGACGTTTCGCTCATCGGCGGCGGCGATGACCTCGGCATCTCGCATCGAGCCGCCCGGCTGGATGGCTGCGGTGGCCCCCGCTTCGGCGGCGGCGAGCAACCCGTCCGGGAATGGAAAGAAAGCGTCGCTGCAGACGGCGCTGCCCTTGAGAGAAAGCCCGGCCTCATTGGCCTTCCAAACCGCGATGCGGCTCGAGTCCACGCGGCTCATCTGGCCCGCGCCGATCCCCAGAGTCCGGTCCGGTCCGGCATAGACGATGGCGTTTGATTTGACATGCTTGACGATGCGCCAACCGAAGCTCATGGCGGCGCGCTCTTCCGGGGAGGGATGGCGGCGAGTGGCCACCTTCCAGGCGTTGGGATTTTCGGCGGCGGTGTCAGGCTGCTGGAGCAGGCAGGAGTCGGCGCCAACGCTGCGCACGTCCCAGGCGCGCCCCGTGTCGGGTGACTTGAGCATTTTGATCAGGCGAAGGTTCTTTTTCTTTTCCAGGATGGCAAGCGCACTCGGGGTGAAATCGGGGGCGACAATGACTTCGCTGAAGATCTCGGCGATGGCCTCGGCCACGGCCTGATCCAGCGGCCGGTTGACGGCGATAATGCCGCCGAAAGGCGCCTGGCGGTCGGTGGCATAGGCCTTATCCCAGGCCTCACGGAGGCTAAGGCCCTGCCCGGCTCCGCAAGGGTTAGTGTGCTTGAGGATGGCGAGAGTGGGCCGGTCGGCAGCGAACTCGTCGATAAGGCTGGCGGCGGCGGTGAGGTCCAGGATGTTATTGTACGAAAGCTCTTTGCCGTGGAGTTGCTCGAAGAAGCTGCGGAACCCGCCGTAGAGCGCGGCTTGCTGATGCGGGTTTTCGCCGTAACGCAACTTTTGGGCGAGCGGGGCTTGGAGCAGAAGGGCGGCCGGGAGAGGTCCGGACACTCCGCCGAAGCTCCGCTCCAGAAAGGCGGCGATGGCGGTGTCGTACGCAGCGGTGCGCGCGAACACCTTGGCCGCCAGGCGGCGCCGAAGTTCGACGGTCGTGTTGCCCGTGGCCTGGATTTGTTCCGCCACCGCGGCATAGTCCGCCGGATCGACCACGACCGTGACACTTTCGTGGTTCTTGGCCGCGCTGCGCAACATGGACGGACCGCCGATATCGATGTTTTCGATGGCATCGTGCAGGGTAACGGAGGGCCGGGCCACGGTCTGCTCGAACGGATAAAGATTCACCACCACGAGGTCGATGGGAACGATGCCGTGCTGGCGGATGGCGGTTTCGTGGATGACGTTGCCGCGGAGATAGAGCAGGCCGCCATGGACTTTAGGGTGGAGCGTTTTGACCCGGCCGTCGAGCATCTCTGGAAAACCGGTATAGGCGCTGATCTCGGTGACCTTGAGGCCCGCATCGCGCAAAGCTTTCGCAGTGCCACCGGTGGAAAGGAGTTCGACCCCCGACTTGGCCAGAACGCGCGCCAGCGGAAGCAGCCCGGACTTATCGGACACCGAGAGAAGTGCTCGTTGAATTCGCTCCATAACGGGGCGGAGCTTCCCTTAAAGGGCGCAGTTTAGTCAACGAGAAATCGGTTGTGTGGCACGCTGGGGTTGGCCGGGTGACAGACGGAGCCGGGCTTGGGGGTTTGCGCGTGCGATGTCGGAGCGTCGCCATCCAGTGCAATGGCAAATTCGGGTTGGGGCAGCCCGCGGCGATCCCCGCAGCCGCGACTGCTCGCTTGCGGAATCCGGTGGGTATTCTAGCCTAAGTAGATGTTCGACTCACTCAGCAGCAAGCTTCAGAACACGTTCCGGAACCTGCGTGGGCTAGGGAAGATATCCGAGGCGAACGTGGCGGACGCGTTGCGGGAGGTGCGCCTGGCGTTGCTCGAAGCCGATGTGAATTTCAAGGTGGCACGTGATTTCATCGAGCGGGTAAAAGCCAAGTCCCTCGGCCTGGAAGTTATCCAGAGCATCCAGCCCGGGCAGCAGATCATCAAGGTCATCCACGATGAACTGGTGGAGCTGCTGGGATCCGCCAACGCCGGGATGCAGCTCAGCGGCAACCCGAGTTGTGTTCTGATGGCAGGGCTGCACGGCTCGGGTAAAACGACCTCGAGCGCGAAACTGGGCCGGCTGCTGCACAAGCAAGGCCGGACGCCGCTGCTGGTCGCGGCCGACGTTTACCGTCCGGCGGCGATGGAGCAGTTGGAGAAACTGGGTCAGCAGGCGGAGTTGCCCGTTTATGTGCACCGCGGTGAAAAAGACGTGCTGAAGATCGCGCGCGAGGCGCTGGAATATGCTCGCGCCAACAACCGGAACACGCTCATTTTTGACACCGCCGGCCGGCTGCAGATCGATGAGCCGTTGGTGCAGGAACTTGTGAGACTGCGCGACCTGGTGAAGCCCCAGGAGATCCTGCTCATCCTCGATGCCGCGACGGGCCAGGAGGCGGTCAATGTCGCTACGCATTTCGACCAGGCGCTGCAGATCACAGGTTCGGTGCTCACCAAACTGGACGGCGACGCCCGGGGCGGCGCCGCGCTCAGCCTTAAGGCGGTGACGGGCAAACCGATCAAATTCGCCGGCGTCGGGGAGAAGCTCGAGGATTTCGAGCCGTTCCACCCCGAGCGCATGGCCTCGCGGATCCTGGGCATGGGCGACGTGGTCAGCCTCGTCGAGAAGGCCGCCGAGGCGGTCGACATGGACGAGGCAATGCGGCTCGAGGAGAAGATGCGCAAAGGCCAGTTCTCGCTCGATGATTTCCTCGACCAATTGCGGCAGATGAAGAAGCTTGGGCCGCTGGAGTCGATTATCAACATGTTGCCCGGCGGTGCGGAGGTGGCCAAGACCGCCGATTTGAGCAAACACGAGAAAGAGTTCCGCCACATGGAAGCGATGATTTGCGCGATGACGATTCAGGAACGGCGCAATCCACACCTGCTTAACGCGCGGCGCCGCCAGCGGATCGCCAAGGGCAGCGGAGTCTCGGTCGCCGAGCTGAACACGATGTTGAATAAGTTTGCCCAAATGCAGCAGATGATGAAGAAGATGGGCAAGTTCCAGCGCATGATGGCGAAGATGGGCGGGGGAGCAGCCAGGATGAGCGGGAAACGATTATAGCCTGCGAAGAAGGCCGTCACGGCCGAGGACCCAAAAAATCGTGCGGTTATAGTCGGACCAGACGTAAATCCATTGGATATTGGCGGCGTCGAGTTCGGTAAGGATGGCTGGAGAGAGCCCAGGTTCGAGCCACGGCTCGAAGATGCATTCTTCACCGAAGTTATGGTGGAAGGGATGATAAGTCTGTGAATAGTAACCGGTCAGCACGATTGGCTCGGTGGTCAGGCCGGTGATGCGGGTTTCGACAAAGCGAAGAAGCGGAGCGGTCCAGATAATGATGGCGTCCCGTGGCGGAGCGCCCAGGTAGAAGCGGGTTTGGATGGTGATGCTGCCGTTGGTGAAGATGCGTTCTTCCGGGAGATCAGCCGCGGTGATTACCGGACAGACCTCGAGAGCGACGGCCTCGTTGGTGGTGGTGTAGGGTGCCCCGCCGCGGAGGATAGGGACGGGTTGGGCATAGGTCACGCCGAGTGATTTTGGAAAATCGGCCTGCGTGAGGAACGGCGGTCGGGGAGCGGGAAGATTCGTCGTGATGGAGGTTTGAAGGCGCCAGTCGCGCCGGCCGGACCCGGAGCCGGTGGTCCAGCCATTGACTGTACCTGCGGGCGAGTGCCAGGCCCCCGGCCAGGAATCGAGTGGCCCGAGAAGCCGTTGCACCGCGCCCTGGTCTACGTATTCGCAGGTGCCCTCTGTATAGATGCCGCGCGCCAGGTTTGAAGCGACCAGGGAGATATTGGCGGTGTGCAGGTTCCACAGGGACTTGAGCCGGTGACTCGCAAAGACGTCGCTTCCTTCCTTTTGGGCGACCGAAAAAGTGACGGGGGCGTCGAGGAGGTATACCTGGCTGGTTGAGCCACCCGTGGTCGGCTGCGGAACTTCCCGCACCTGCTTAAGAGCCACGCCGAGGTTGACGTCCTTCTTATATTCGAACGCGAGAGAGAGATTGCTTTTGGCTGGATAATACTGGTGGAAACCAGCCGCAACGGCGTTGACAAGGCGAACCAGGGCCTCGTAATCGGCCGGCCAGTTCATGACCTTGCCCCCGAGCGGCACAAGCGAGGACTGCTGCTTGAGCGTGAACGCGACTTTCCCGAACAGGTCATCCGCGAAGACGATTTCGGGAATCGAATTGCCGTCCGGATTGGTGACGGACACCGCGCCGAGTTGGGTCACCAGGTCTCCGCTGGCATGGGTGGGTCCGAAAGCAAACCTGAACCGCGGTGTGGCCACGCCGTTGGCCAGCTCCTCCTCGTCCGGAAACGAGTGATGTACCAGCACGGCCATACCAACCTCGCGTTCGTTCACGCGATGGGCCAGGCGCTCGAGAAACGCATCATCGTTATAAAAGCCCGCGTAGACCTTGCGCAAGGCGCGGAACACGCCACGCTCGGCGGCCTCCGCGGGATCGCAGCGGCATGGACCGGCAATGTCGCCATCGAGATCGTCCAGCAGGCAGCCGCTGTAACTGTCATAGAGGCCGGCCCCGGTGAACTGCTCGGAGTCTTCGACGTTCGTAGAGCTGCGGAACCGGATCTTGCGGGACGGGTCGAAAAATGAGAGCAGGGCGTTCGTGATTTGCTGCTCTTGTGCCGGACTGAAAGCGGCGGTGGTTGTGAACAGGCTGCGGATCGCGGCGAGACTGGACTTAAGCGCGGCGATGTCCGGAGGATAGTTGGTAAAAGGGGCCAGCTGCGCGGCAATCTCCGCCCGCAGGGTCGTGCCACCAGGCAGGGCCTGGTCCAGGAAGTCGTCCCAAAGATCGAACGAAAATGCGATGGCTGGAGGACAGTTGGTAGGCACATATCGGCGCAGCATGCCGTAATTCGCGGCCTTGCCGCCAAAGTGCACAATGCCGGAGGGGCTCAACACATCGGTGGAAGCCCAGAGGCTGCCGTAACGCTGTTTGGGCGCGTACTGAATCGGCCGGGGAGCTTTGAGCTGCAGCAACTCTGCTTCGAAGGCCGGATCAAGCTGGCCCTCGACGTCCACAACGGCAACGCGGGACACGCCCGATTCAGTCCAGGCATACAGGACGATTTTATGCCCGACCAGGTCCTGCACCCGG
>DATDCV010000258.1:0-14735 GCA_036524155.1 Verrucomicrobiia bacterium | reverse complement strand
GTCAATGGATGGCTACACCGCCTTCGGCGCGTCCATCACGCTGGAAGTTTCGAAGCAGACGTTTGACTGCCCCGCGCCCGCAGCCGTCGTGGCGGACCTGGAGGTGATCGGCGCGGCGCCGTCAGGGATGGCCGCCTGGGGCTACGCAGATCTGCTGGCAAAGGTCACGGCGGGGGCCGACTGGATTTTGGCCGATGCTCTCGGGGTGGAGCCGATTCACCCTTTGGCGTGGAACATCGTGCATGGCCGGTTGCGGGAGGCAGTGGATAACCCAGCCGGAGTGCCGGGGCGCGACCCGGTCACCCTGGGCCGGTTGGTTGAGGGGCTGATGCTCGGCGGGTTCGCGATGCAAGCCGCGCAGTCGAGTCGGCCGGCCTCGGGCGCCGAACATCAATTCAGTCATTTGTGGGACATGCAGCACCACGTTTATCAAGGCCACGCGCCATCCCACGGATTCAAAGTTGGCATCGGCACGCTCGCGACGACGGCGCTCTACGAAAGCCTGCTCGGTCGCCCGCTGGCGGAACTCGACCTCGACCGCTGCTGCGCGGGATGGCCCGAGGAAACAGCGTGGACGGAGTGGGCCCGCGAAATTTTCGGCGCAGGAGTTCTGGGGGCGGTCGCCCGGCGCGAAGTCACCGCCAAGCATATTGCCGCTGTCCAACTCCGGCGACAATTGGAGAGACTTTGCGCCTGCTGGCCGGAGCTGACCGGGATGTTGCGCCGGCAACTCATCCCCTTCACGACCCTTAGGGAGATGCTGCGCGTCGCCGGTGCGCCGACTGAACCGGAGCAAATCGGCATCTCACGCCAGCGGCTGCGCGACAGCTTTCGGCAGGCCTTTTTCATCCGTCGCCGCTTCACGGTATTGGATCTTGCGGTGCGCACCGGCCTGCTCGACGCGTGTCTCGAGGACATTTTTGGGCCGAAGGGGGTGTGGCCTCTTTCGGCGGAACCACCCATCCCGCTTCGCCCGGACCGCTAATGGAACAAACCCCGGCAACCTGGACGGTCTCGTGCGCGGGGCGTTTATTGAGCGTCTTTGCACCGGCACCGGCCATTCCCGTCAGTCTGACAGACCCCGCGGAAATCGATCGGGCCTACCGTCGCTGGCAGCGACGCGTGCTGCTCACTACGATCGCCGGCTACGCGCTGTTTTATTTTGTGCGCAAGAACCTCAGCGTGGCGATGCCGGCGATGGGCAAAGATCTCGGCATTACGAAAGTCGACCTTGGCCTGTTCCTGACGCTGCACGGCGTGCTTTACGGTGTCGCGCGGTTCGCCAATGGTTTCCTGGCGGACCGGGCGAACGCGCGCACGTTCATGGCCGTCGGCCTGGCCGCCTCCGCGCTAATGAACGTCTGCTTCGGCTTCAGCTCGGCGGCGGTGACGCTCGGGGTCGTCTGGATGCTCAACGGCTGGGTGCAGGGAATGGGTTTCCCCCCCGTTTCCCATCTCATGACGCACTGGTTTCCGCCGAAGCAGCTCGCGACCAAGCAATCCATCTGGAACACGTCGCATTCCATCGGCGCGGGCCTGGTGGTCGTGCTGTGCGGGTTTCTGGTTACCTACAACTGGCGGCTTTGTTTTTTTATTCCGGCAGCGCTCGCACTCATCGGTTCGGTCTTTCTCTGGAGGCTGCTGCCGGATACTCCGCCTTCCGTCGGGCTCCCCGAGGTCGCGGGGACCGAGCACACCACGACGCACGCCGAAAACGGCGACGACTTCAAAGCGTTGCTGCGGGACAACGTCTTTCGTAACAAGTACGTTTGGATACTCGCGCTGGCCAATTTCTTTGTCTACGTGGTGCGGTATGCGGTGCTGGATTGGGGGCCGACGCTCTTAAGCGAAGCCAAAGGAGTAAAACTGATCCATGCGAGTTGGATGGTAGCGGCATTCGAAGTTTCGGGGGTCATCGGCATGTTGCTGGCCGGTTTGGTGACCGACCGCGTGTTCGGCGGCCGCGGCGCACGAACCTGCCTGGTCTACATGGCATTGGCGACTCTGTCCGTGTTCATTTTCTGGAAACTCCCGGCGGAATCGACGGTGTTGAGCGCCGTTGTGCTCTGCACCGCGGGCTTTTTCATCTACGGGCCCCAGGCCTTAATCGGCATCACGGTGGCGAACCTGGCCACGAAGCGCGCCGCCGCCACCGCCGCCGGCTTCACCGGGATTTTCGGTTATGCCAGCACCGTGTTATCAGGCTGGGGCCTGGGGCTGCTGGTGGAGAAAACGGGGTGGGACACGGGTTTCATGGCGCTGGCGGGCCTGAGTGTCATTGGCACGGCGCTGTTCGCTGCGGCCTGGAAGGCCAAGGCCCACGGTTACGCTCAGCCTCAATGACTCTGGCGCGACGCTCAAAATTTGGTTGCGGGACTGATGTTTCGCCGGGATTTTGGGGGATGGCATCGAATTTATGAAAACTGACATCCAGACCAACTCAATGGTTCTCATTCTCGGTTGTGCGTTTGGGATCGCGGGCGTGGCGGAGCCGGTCCGGGCCTCGGATTGGCCGCAGTGGCGCGGACCCGACCGAAACGGTGTTTCGTCCGAAACCGGCCTGTTGAGAGAATGGCCCCAGGCCGGTCCCAGGCTGAAGTGGCAGGCCAAGGAGGTTGGTTTCGGGTATGCGGCGCCGACGGTGGTTGGCGAGCGGATTTACCTGCTGGGCAACGAGGGGTTGGAGAAGGAGTTTGTGCAGGCGCTGGCGGTAGCGGATGGTCGGCGGATCTGGCTAACGCGGCTCGGGAATGTGGGCAACCCCAAGCAAGAGCCAAACTTTCCTGCCGCCAGGTCGACGCCGACAGTGGACGGCGAAGTGCTATACGCTCTGGGGTCCGACGGTGATCTTGCGTGCGTCGAGACAGACGGCGGCAGGGTTCGCTGGCAAAAGAGTTTACGGACCGATTTCGGCGGCAAGCCGGGAGACTGGGCTTACTCAGAATCGCCGCTGGTGGACGGCGACGTGGTAATCTGCACGCCGGGAGGTGCGGACGCCACGCTTGTCGCCTTGAATAAGAAAACCGGGGATGTGGTTTGGAAATGCGCAGTGCCTGGCGCGGACGCAGCCGCCTATACCTCGGCGGTGGCGGTTGAGACGGCGGGCGTGAAGCAATACGTGCAAATGCTGCAAGGTGGGTTGGTGGGTGTGGAGGCGAAGACCGCCAAATTTCTGTGGCGCTACAAGAAAACGGTCAGCCAGTTCAAGGCCAACATCCCCACGCCGGTGGCTCACGGGAATCTGGTGTACAGCGCGGGCGCGGGAACGGGGGGTGGCGCGGTGAAGCTCGTGGCGAATGGAGGAACCCTGGAACCCGAGCAAATATATTTTTCGCCCAAGCTGCCGACGGCGATTGGCGGGTGTGTATTGTTGAAGAATTACCTGTACGGCGCGGGCACTGAAGGGCTGCTGTGCGTCGATTTCACCTCCGGGAATGTGAAGTGGTCGGAACGCGCGGCAGGCGCGGCTTCGCTTTGTTACGCCGACGACCGCCTCTATCTTCACGGCGAGAATGGCGAGGTGGCACTGGTCGAACCGGCGGCGGAGGGTTACCGCGAAAAAGGCCGGTTTTCACCCCCCGACCAGCCGAAGCGGAAGAACCAGATGGAAAAGGCCTGGGCATATCCGGTTGTCGCCAATGGGTGCCTTTACGTTCGCGATCACAACATGCTCTGGTGTTACAATGTGCGCGCGGACAGGCAGGCGAGCAACGCGGCTCCGGGACGAAATTGAACGGGATCCCGGATCCAACGGTATTAAACACCGCAAACTGCTTGGAAGCACTCGCGCCCGCTGGTAAGGTCCGGGCATGACACAGGTTGTGCGGTCAGGTTGCCGGACGTGGGTATGGAGCAGTGGCGTGCTGCTGGCGAGCTTGTTGGCACAGACGCTTCCCGGCCAAACACAGCCGCCGCCGCCTTCGCTGGAGCCGGCTCGACAACAGGCGCCGGGATCGACGACTTCCCCCACCGAAGCGGAGGCGAAACCGTTCGATCCGACCGCGTTTCTAAAAGAACATCTCTTCCCGTACGAGCCGATGTATTTCGTGGCCGGGACCGAGTCTCCGAATGCCAAGTTCCAGTTCAGCCTCAAATATCAACTGCTGAACGCGGAGGGCCCGCTGGCGCAGAAGGCCCCGTTCCTGAAGGGGTTCTTTGCGGCCTACACCCAAACGTCGCTGTGGGATTGGAACCAGGTGTCGGCACCGTTCCTGGACAGCAGTTACAAGCCCGAGGCGTTCTACAGTTGGGAGCGAGTGATCGGGGGCGGCCTCACTAACGGAGTGCGCCTGGATCTTCAGCCCGGGTTTCAGCATGAATCCAACGGCAAAGGCGGCGAGGACTCACGCAGCCAGAATATCGTCTACATTCGTCCGACGCTGACTTTGGGCCGGGACAACCATTTCCAGCTCATTCTTCAGCCGCGGGCCTGGGTTTATATCGGGGACCTGAGCGATAACGAGGACATCGCCCGCTACCGGGGTTACGCCGACCTGAGGGCGGTTATCGGCTGGCAACAAAATATCCAACTTTCGGCGATTGGCCGGTTGGGCGACCATGGCGACAGGGGGAGCCTCCAGTTGGACCTTACGTTTCCGTTGATGAGAATCTGGAGGAACTTCAACGCTTACCTGATGGCGCAATACTTTGTCGGCTATGGGGAGAGCCTGCTGCTCTACAAGGAACGGAGCTCGGGCTTCCGAATCGGGTTCGCGCTTTACCGTTGAGGCAGCCGCCCGGATGCTGCGGAAGAAACACCGGGTCAACCAGGAAGGGCGCGCAAGACTCAGTTAGGTTTTCCAGCCTCACACAGTCCCGGCGAATTTCGGTGCCGGATGGTTTCGGCCGCCTCGAGCAGATCGGCCGGAGGAAAGGGTTTCCAGAGTGTGAGACCTCGCACCTTGCGGACGAACCCATCCGCCGCCGGGTGGGTGTCGTCACTGGTTATGAAGATGATCCGCCCGCACAGGTGCGGCTTGATACCTTCCAAGGCCCGGTAAAACTGATCGACCGGGAGCCGTGACGGGGCCATATCGAACACAATGAGATCGGCCTCGAGTGTGCGGATCTGGTTCAAGGCCTCGGTGCCGTCAATGACACAGGTCACACTGAATGAACGAGATTCCAGGAAGGAACGAAGGGCGTCCTTGAGTTCGGCATCCTCGGCGATAATCAGCGCCGATTCAGTTTTCGGCTTGGCCACTTCGCGGGCAGAGCCGCCGCCGCGCCCGGGCGCTGCCTCTTCCTCCTCGGGCGGCGCATCCTTTGTCTTCTCGACGGCAGCGGGCGTCTCTTCCACGGTTGGTTTTCGTCGAGGGTCGGGCACTCGCGGAGCGGTGGTTGGTTCGGGCAGCGCGCGCGTTTTCCTGGGTTCTCCACGAATCGCCATTCCGACAACGTTGAGCAATTCCTCCATGGTCCCTTTTCGCAGGCAGTCGTAGGCTCCTTCGTCCAACAGCCTGGCGACTTCCGAGTCATCCAGCTCCGTGCCGGTGTATATAAGGATTGGCACCTGGGGATGTTCCGCCGCCAGCAGTTTCATGAGTGTCGCGCCGCTCTGCCCCCCCAGGTTCAGATCCAGCACAATCAGATGCGGCTGGAGTGTCGATGCCTGGGCCAGCGCTCCATCTCCATCCGCAGTCGTGACCACTTCGTACCCGCATTCGGTCAGATACAGCGCCCCCATGTAACGCCAGTCGCTTTCGTCGTCCACGAAGAGTATCTTTTTGCCGGCGGTGGATTCGGCCTCCGTTTTAGGGGCTGGCTGAGGCTTTGGTCGAGGCTCGCCTCGAGGGTTTGCACGAGCAGCGGGAGTGGCTGGTCCCTGGACTCGAGGCGCCTCATTCAAAGCCCTCCGGATGGTGGCTACGAGTGCCTCATGGTCAATCGGCTTGAGGAAGATATCCAGAACTCCTGCCGCCAGGCACCGGTCTTTGTATTCCGGCAGATCACCGGCAGTGATCGCGATGACCGGGATATTCTCCGCCTCATTCATGCGCCGGAGCCAACTCAAGAGCAGGAGACCATCCCAAGGGACGCCGCCGCCGTGGGCGATGTCGGGCGGGAAATTCAGGTCCAGGAGGATCAGGTCAGGCCGCGCTTCGCGGAGGATGCTAATGGCGCCCGCTCCGTCCTCGGCAGTGTGCACTTCGTATCCGAAGGTCCGCAACTTGTAGGCGGTGACCTTCAGGACCAGGCGGTTGTCATCGATCACCAAAATCTTTTTGGCGGGCTTCGCATTTCCCTCGCTGGCGCGACGGGATTGAGGGCTCTCGCCTGAGGGTGGCAAAGGGCACTTGCCGCTGCTGGTGGCGGTGTTCATGAATCACCAATTGGTTTCGTCCTGCGTCACAAGATACCAGACCTGCGACAGCCCATTTCCAGCAGTTTCAAGGCCATCAAGTTCGCATCGGTACAGTTCGTTTCGAGAATATCCCGGGTGGGGCCGCGCAGGCTGGTGATAGATCTCATATCCAGTTGTGGTTCTGGGTATTGCGCGTGCCGACATGGCGGGATGGACCGCCTCCGCCAAGGCTGAAGGAGACAGGATAAGGACGGCGACCGAACGCCCGGACTGGGCGGTTTGTCCTGTCGAAAGCCTAGGCCCTGACGGGGACGGAGCGGCCAGAGGCATCCACCGCCACATACACCACCTCGGCCTGAGTGACGCGCACGGTTCCGTGTGGCGGGGAGCCGCGCTTGGCTTCGACCGTTACGCGCACAGTGACGGAGGTGTCGCCGACTTTTACCAGTTCGGTGTAAAAGCTCACCAAGTCCCCCACGAACACCGGGGCGATGAATTTCACTTCGTGCATGGCGACGGTGACGAATTTCTTTTCGGTGTGGCGGCTGGCCTCGACGGCGCCGGCCTGGTCGATGTAGCTGAGGATGATGCCCCCGAAGATCGTGCCCATGGGGTTGGTATCGCGGGGCATCATGACGACGCGGATCGCGGGCTGGAGTGTTTCTGAGTCGTTTGGCATAGAGTCTTTCGGGCGGCTGAACCGCGGCCGCCACCGGCCATCGCGCGGCGGCGGCGTTTGTTGCCCAATCATCACCTGGCGGGCAAGCCAGCTATGGGCGGGTCCCAGGCGGCGCCGGGGTCAAGGTCCGGGGCAGGGCGTCCCCAGACGTCCCCGTAGAGCCGGCCCCGGAAATGGCTGACGACGAGCCGCTGGGCCAGGTTGAGGGAGGGCAGCATCGAGTGGAAACCGGTGGCCTCCAAAACGCGGTCCTTGAATTCCCAGAAGCTGAAATCGGCCGGGGTTACGCACACGACCTGTTGGGCAGGAATGAATTTCGCGCGGGAGCCCAGGTAAGGCACGGTATGGTCGCCGGTTTCGACGCGCTGGTTAGGGTCGGGGTTTTTGTATTCGTTCTTCACGTCGGCATCGGTTAGGTCAAAGCGCGGCTGGCCGGCGGCGTCTTTGCCGATGTGCATGTGGACACGGGTCGGGGCGTCGACTCCGGCGACACAAAGCCAATCCTTGGGATTGTCGAGCTGGAGTTTCTCGGTGCGGGTGCGATACCGCCAGGCGGCATCGAGCATTTTGCGGAGCAAATCGGAGGCTTGCCGTTCCGGGCTGCCGGGGTTGACGCCATACATCCGGATGAACTCCTGGAGCGTCCGCAAGATGCCGGGCTGCCACGCCTGCGGCAGAAAGAGGTCGTCGGCGAGTCCCGGTTCGGCGGCGACCGCGCCGCGGAACGATGGCAGCAAGTAATAGAGAGCGGGGGTTACCCGGGCGGCTTCGCGTTCGCGCGAGCTGCCGGGAGAGCCGCCGAGGGCGGCAATCCCGACGGCGGTTTTGGCGACGGCCTCGAGGGAGCCGCGAAAGGGCGAGCCGAGGGTGGCGACCCGGTTGACTTTTTTCTGCCCGTTTTTCTGGAGATAGCCGGCGATGATCAGCCCGCCCATCGAGTGGCCCGCGAGGTTGACCTGGCCGGGAAAACGGGCGGTGCCAAACCCGGCGCCGGCGTAATGCCGCAATAGCCGGGTCCGGGCGATGACCTCATCGATGAGCTCGCCGAGCTGCGCCTCCGTGTTTTCCAGCGGCTGCCGCCAATCATACGCGAACGGATAGACTGGGATCGGCTCGTCCGCTTTGGACGCCAGGTTGTGGCGCAGCTCCTCGATGAAATCGGAGTAAATGAGTTCAAACACGTGGTCGGCCACCACGCGCGCGGGTTCCTGGAGTTCGAAGCGCGGGTCCGAGGGGTGGGTGGTGACCCGCTCATAGGATTTGATGAGGAGCTTGAAGGGGGACCACACGGTTTCGGGGGAGACCGGGTATTGGTCGCGCAAGGCGCTGCCCATGATACCGGGGACGAAAATGACCGGGTTCGGGTAATTGGAGGCCATATGCCCGCTAACATGCACCGGGGAAGCCCAAAATGAAATCCGAAATCCGAAGACCGAAATCCGAAAGAAATCCGAAGGCCGAAATCCGAAGGAAATCCGAAGGCCGAAATCCGAAGGCCGACCCGCTGCGACGGCGTGGCAGCGCGGCGAGAAGGAGTCCAGAAACTGAAAGCCGAAGGTGCCGCAAACTAGAACTGTGACGAAGAAATCTCGATACAAAGAGCCTCCTCTCCCTAACCCTCTCCTTCAAAGGAGGAGAGGGAATCTGAGCAGACGCCAGGTAAGGGAACTTCCTTGCCGGCGTACTAGCAAAGCCTGCGCAGAAAAGGCCGCCGCCTAGTCGCGGCGTTCGCTTTTCGGGTTTCGGATTTCGGGCTTACCTCACCCGGGCTGGGTCTGGCCGGGCATGGCCACCGGGTATTTGCCGTCCTGGTCGGGGGTAGATGACTTGGGCGCGGGGGAGCTCCAGGTATAGTCATCGAGGCCGGGAGCGAGCTGGAAGTCGGAGGCCATCGCCTGTTCCCAGGTGATCTGCTTGCCGGATTCGCAGGCCATGCGACCCATGATGGCGGTGAAGCAAGACTTGGCGCAACGCTCGGTTTCGTTGTAGGGCTTGTCATTGCGGATGGCATCAAAGAACAGGTCATGTTCGCGCTGGTAGTGATCGCAGTCGGGGCCTTTGTAGCTCCAGATGAGGTTCTCGGAGGTTTGGTTGTGGGCCTTGAACAGGCGGGGCTTGGATTGGCCTTCGCCGAGGATAGCGGAGCCTTTGGCGCCCTGGATGATGTCGCCGAAGAAGTCGAAGCAGTTGTTGATGTGCCGGCCCTGGGCGTACATGCGTGTGCCATCGGGGAAGGTGTATTCGGCGCCGTAATGATCGAACAACTGGTCGGGATCCTGGCGCACCTGGCGTCCGCCCATGCCCTGGACGGAGACGGGGTAGGCGTTTTTGACCCAGCAGCAGACGTCGATATTGTGGATGAGCCAGTCGACGATGAAACTGCCGTTGAGCCAGGTGAAATTGCTGTAGTTGGCGATCTGATGGGCGAGCTCGCTCATGCCGGGCTGCTTGGGGTTGAAGCCGACGGGCCCGTGCATGCGATAGGCCCAGGCGGTGATGACCTCGCCGATGGCGCCGTCGTGGATTTGCTGGACGATTTGTTCGAGGGGCACATAGTGGCGGCTCATGAGGCCGCCAGCCACCTTCAGATTTTTTTTGGCGGCTTCTTCGCCGGTCTTCAGGACGCGGCGGATGCCCGGGGCGTCGACGGCGAAGGATTTTTCCATAAAGACATTGAGGCCTTTTTTGACGGCATACTCGAAGTGAATGGGGCGGAAGGCGGGCGGGGTGGTGAGCAGCACAACGTCGCCTTTGTCGAGGGAATCGATGGCTTTTTTGAAGGCGTCCATGCCGATGAACTGGCGGTCGGGGGGCACTTCGATTTGGCTTTCGTGGGCTTGTTTGATGCCGGTGAGGCTGCTTTGGAGGCGATGGGGGAAGACGTCGGCCATGGCAAAGAGTTTGGTCGGTCCGCGGGTGGAGAGGGCCTGGGCGGCGGCGCCGCTGCCGCGGCCGCCGCAGCCGACGAGGGCGATTTTGACGGTGCTGTATTCGCCGGCGTAACCGGGCCGGGCGAGGCCGCCGGCCAGAGCGGCGCCGGTGAGCGCTGCGCCAGAGGTTTTGAGAAATTCCCGGCGGGTGGTGCCGGCGGGAGAGGAAGAGCTTTTGGAGTTCATGGTTTGAATATGTAACGTCCGGGGGTTAGTGCAATTTAATCTTGGCGGGATGATTGGACTGCTCCGGGGCGGTTGGCAAGCCTGGTCTGTGCTGCGTGGGCCTTACAAGCTGACAGCATGTCGGCGCTCTGGCCTCGCTCGGGTGAGCCATCCAGGTCAGGACGGTTGGGGAAGAGGGCCGGGTTGGTGGGGGGTGTTTTGGTTGGCGTCGGTAACGGCAGCGACGGCCTGGCGGATGGCGAGTTTGAAGTGTTCGATGCCCTGGTCGAAGGCGGCGGCGATGGGGAGGACGGTGGTTTTGCGGATGCGACGTTTGAAGCTCTTGAGATTGGCTTGGGCGTTGGGTTCGTCCATTTTGTTGGCGGCGACGAGGCGAGGGCGGTTGAGGAGGTCGGGGTCGTAGAGTTGGAGTTCGTCGATGAGGTTGCGGTAATCATCCCAGGGGGCGCGGCCGTCGGTTCCGGCGATATCGAGGAGGAGGACGAGGAGTTTGCAGCGTTCGATGTGTCGGAGGAATTGGTGGCCGAGGCCGACGTTGAGATGGGCGCCTTTGATGAGGCCGGGGACATCGCAGACGGTGAGGCGATGGAAGTCCGGGTATTCGAGGATGCCGATTTGGGGGTGGAGGGTGGTAAAGGGGTAAGGGGCGATTTTGGGACGGGCGTGGGAGATGGCGGTGAGGAGGGTGGATTTGCCGGCATTGGGATAGCCGACGAGGCCGACATCGGCGATGATGCGGAGCTCGAGGAGGAAGTGGCCTTCGTCGCCGGGTTCGCCCGGTTGGGCGAAGCGTGGGGCCTGGCGAGCGGCGGTGGCGAAGTTACGGTTGCCGAGGCCACCGCGGCCGCCGTGGCAAAGGGTCCAGCGTTGCCCGTGGGAGGTGAGGTCGGCGACGAGGTTGCCGGCGGGCTGGGGCGGTCGCCCCTCGGCGGCTGGGGTGGGTTCGTCGGACAGGTCCAGTTCCATGGCCTGGACGCTGCCGGCGGTTCGAAAGAGGGGTCGGCCGGTTGAAGCGGCTGGGAGCACGGCCGGGCCGGAGGAAGGGGCATCGGCCGGTGCGAGCGATTCCGGTTGGCTGAGCTTCCAAACCAGGGTGCCACAGGGGACCTTGACGACCAGGTCTTTGCCGGCATGGCCATCCATACCTTTGCCGAGCCCGAATTGGCCGTCCTGTGCGATTAAGCGGGGCTGATAATATTGGGCGATGAGATTGTTGAGGTCGTGGTCGGCTTCGAGGATGACATCGCCGCCGCGGCCGCCGTTGCCGCCGCTGGGGCCGCCCTTGGGCCGATATTTCTCACGCTGAAAGGCGACACACCCCTTGCCGCCGTGGCCGGCGCGGGCAAAGATCTTGATTTCGTCGACGAACATCGGTGGATTGGTGGATTGATGGATTGGTGGATTGGTGGATTGGTGGAGTGGTGGGCTGGTGGAGTGGTGGAGTAATGGGCTTGTGGGGGCAACAAAAAAGGCGAGGCGTGGGGCCTCGCCGTGGAAATATTGCTGGGGACAGCTAGGTGGCGGCGGGCGTGGCGGCGGGCTCAGTGGCGATGTTAACGCGGTGGCCGCCTTTGTCGAATTTCACTTTACCGTCGGTGAGGGCGAAAAGGGTCCAATCGCGTCCGGTGCCGACGTTGTGGCCGGCGACGAATTTGGTGCCGCGTTGGCGGACGATGATGCTGCCGGCGGTGACAGATTCGCCGCCGTACCGTTTGACTCCGAGCCGCTTGCTGACGCTGTCGCGTCCGTTGCGGACACTGCCTTGACCTTTCTTGTGTGCCATAAATTGTAAGGACTTTTTGGGGCTGGCGCTGAGCAGTGGCGGGGGGGCGCCAAGGCCAGTAAAGCCCGGTTATACTTTAATCTCTTTGATCTTCACCACCGTCAACTCCTGGCGATGGCCGATGGTTTTGTGGTAACCCTTGCGGCGCTTCATCTTGAAAGTGACTTTTTTCTCGCCGCGGATGTGTTGGACGACGTCGGCGACGACGGAGGCATTGGAGACGGTGGGCGAGCCGACGGAGAGTTTGCCGTCGTTGCTGACGAGCAGGACGCGGTCAAACGTCACCGGCTGCCCCGCCTCAACGGCGAGGCGTTCGACTTCGAGAGTGTCGCCGGCGGTGACGCGATATTGTTTGCTACCTGTTTCTAATACAGCGTACATAAAATGTCCCCGGTTTGGGGAGCGGATAATAGACCAGAAGAGGGGCGACGTGTCAACGCTGCGAGTGAAGTTTTTGCGGGGCGTCCAGGGCTAGGGACAAAGTCGTCATAAGTCCCTGTGGTGAAGCGCAGATTGATAATGGGCTTAAGCGAGCCGACGGCCTGCTGTAACGCGGGTGGAAAGGCGGGTGCGAAGCCGAGTGGGAAGGCGAGTGGGAAGCCGAGTGCAACTCGGCGCTCCGGGGTTTGGGAGCACGATCGGCCGCTTGCCGCCGGCGAAACGGAAGGGCAGGTTAACGGAGCATGATTCGATTTATACAGGGTTTCCTGTGGATACTGCTGGCGGTGTGCGTTTCGTGCCGAAAGCCTTCCGAAGGCTCGGCGACCGGCGCGGCCGCAGCTCCATCGACGAACCGGCAGGTGTTCCAGGTGAAGGGGATCATCCAGGGGGTCGATGCGGCCCGCCGAGAGGTAGTCATCAAACATGAGGAGGTTACCGGCTATATGCCGGCGATGACGATGCCGTTCGAGGTGCACGACACCAACGAACTGACGGGGCTGCGCGCGGGGCAGGCGGTGACCTTTCGGCTGCTGGTGACGGAAACGGAGGGGTGGATCGACCAGGTTCTGGCAACACCCGCAACCAATGGTCCGCCGCAATCCGTTTCCCTTCGCCGGGTGAAGGACGTGGATTCGCTTGGGCCGGGGGACCGCTTGCCGGAGTATTCGCTTACCAACCAGTTCGGGCAATCCTTCAGTACCGCCCGGTTCAGGGGCCAGGCCCTCGCGATCACGTTTCTGTTTACGCGCTGCCCGTTTCCGACGTTTTGCCCTCGCATGGCCGCCAACTTCGAGGAAACCCAGCGCAAGCTGCTGGCGTCACAACACGGCCCCACCAACTGGCAGCTTCTGACGATTTCGTTCGACCCTGAATTCGACAAACCCGCGGTGCTCAAAGCGTATGCCGAGGCGCGCAACTACGACCCGGGGCGTTGGACCTTCGCCACGGGCGCGCTGATCGATATTACGGCCATCGGTGAGCAGTTCGGCCTGGCGTTCTGGCGCGACCAGCCCGGCACTATTAATCATAACCTGCGCACGGCGGTAATCGACGCGGGGGGACGGGTGCAGAAGATCTTCGAAGGCAACGATTGGACGGCTGATGAACTGGTTTCGGAGATGATCGCCGCAGCCGGGAAGTGACCTGGTCCCCCCCTGAGGTTCCCCTCCGCTAGCGGACCCCGGCAGAAGGCGGCCCGAAGGGAATCTCGCACATCGGGCCTTCAAACCACGAGGGGATAAAGTCCGGGGGCCGCGTCAGGCAGGCCGGAAGGGTTGGCGGCGGTGAGAATTTCAATCGCGGTTTCGCGGGGCGCAAAACAGCCGAGAATATCATATCATATAATAAGCACTATTAGCGCGCAAGGAAATTCCTAGTCGGCGCAAGGTCAATCCCAGTGGCGAGCACGGCCATTTCCGTTCCACTATTACCCGACAAAAGCCAGAGCGACCGATTCGCCGCTCCGGTCGCGAGGTCAGGATCAGAAATGGGGGCGCAATCCTCCCACGGAGCCCGGGCTTGGATGGCAGCGGTAAACACAAACCAATAGACACAAATGATAAAGATGAAATCGATTACGTTCACCTGCGGTCTAACGGTGGCGCTGGCCGCGACAACAGCCTGGGGCAGACCGGAGTTAGTGTCCCGGATCCCTAATGGCGGCTCGTTCAGTTGTGCGACCTGTCACACAGCGGCTCCGGCCCGGAACGCGTTTGGCGTGGCGTTTTTGAACGCTGGAGAAATATGGGGGCCGGGTCTGGCGGGGGAGGATTCCGACGGAGATGGATTTTCGAATGGGACAGAATTGGGTGATCCGGCTGGGACCTGGACACCGGGGACACAGAATCCCGGCGGCACGATAACCAATCCAGGGGACGCCAATTCGCATCCTACTGTAACCGCGCCATCGATTACAACGCAGCCCGCCAGCCAGACAGTTTTGGCGGGAGCAAATGTGAGCTTCACTGTGGTCGCCACAGGCACTGCGCCGTTGAGCTACCAATGGATGAAGAACGGCGGCAACATCGCGGGTGCCACGACCGCGACGCTGACGCTGAACAACGTCACGTCGACCGATGCCGGCAGCTACACCGTGCGAGTGACCAACAGCGGCGGCAATGTTACCAGCTCCGCGGCGATGCTGACGGTCAACCCGGTGATCGTCGGCCCGGCGATCACGACGCAGCCCGCCAGCCAGACAGTTTTGGCGGGAGCTAACGTGAGCTTCACCGTGGTCGCCACCGGCACTGCGCCGTTGAGCTACCAATGGATGAAGAACGGCGGCAACATCGCAGGTGCCACCACCGCGACGCTGACGCTCAACGCCGTGACGGCGACCGACGCCGGCAGCTACACCGTGCGAGTGACCAACGCCGGCGGCAATGTTACCAGCTCCGCGGCGATGCTGACGGT
>DATDCV010000257.1:0-2071 GCA_036524155.1 Verrucomicrobiia bacterium | reverse complement strand
GGTAAAACCGCACGACATGACTCGAGACTCCCAGATCGGTATACTGGAATCTCCCGTCAATCCCGGCCGCCACCGTGCCGATCGTCTGCCATCCTGTGCTGCCGAGGCCGGCAGTCGCCTGGACATCATACGGCCGGCCCGCAATCCCGCCCTCGAAAGTCAGCAAGGCAGCCGCCGGCGAGGTCGTGATGCTCGTGATGCGGACCGGAGTCGAGTCCGTTGAAAGCCGGAACAAGATGCCGCTGACGCCGTTGGTGCTGGAATCGCCGCCGAAATATGTCGAGCCGTACAACGCGCCGTCGCTGGCCTTCAACAACGCTCCGAAAGGCTGGCTCCCGTCGCCGCCGGTGCCGGAAAAACTGTGCAGCACGGCAAACCCGGTTCCATCCAGCTTCATTGTAAACGCCACACCCCCGTCGTTGGTTCCCCCGTGAGTCGCAGTGCCATAGAGCCGGCCGGGCGCGCCCTCTACCAGTCCCGCGGTCGGCACTGTCCCCTCCGCGCTGCCGCCCACGCCGAACATGCGCAAGACGGAATAACCTGCGCCGTTCGTGCTGACCCGGAACACGGTCCCCGAGTCGTTCAGGTAACCGCCGCTGTAAGTCGTGCCATACAGAAAATGATCACTCGCCTGCACCAGGTTCCCGAGCGGCAGACTGCCGTCGTTTTGGCCGTGACCAAGAAACTCACGCAATACCGTGTAATTGCTGCCGTCGGGACGGATGCGAAAAATCGTGCCCAGGTCGCTCGCGCCGCCGTTCCTCGCCACGCCGTATAACAAGCCGTCTTCTCCCTGGATCACACCGGCCACGGGGTAGCTGCCGTTGGTTCCGCGGAAATGGTAAACCGTCTCGAACGCGCCGCCATCGCTGTTGAGCCGGAAGATCGTGCCAAAATTATTCGAGCCGCCGCCGGTGGTCGTCCCGTAGAACTTCCCGTCGGTCGCTTTCAGCAGCATACCGATCGGCACGCTGCCCTCGCCCGCTTCCGGGCTGAAGTCTTTCAGCGTCGTGAACCCGAAACCATCCTTGTTCAGCTTGAAAACCGTTCCCCCATTATGCGCGCCGCCGCCGGAGGTTGTCCCATACAACGCGCCGTCGCTTCCTTCCACCAGGCCCGAAAACGGGAAGACCGAATAGCCGAACGCATGCAGGACACCGAAGGCCGACCCGTTTTTCGCCACTCTAAAGACCGTGCCCAGATTGTTGCTGCCGCCCTGGTAGGTCGTGCCGTAGAGCATTCCATCGCTCGCCTCCAACAGTTGGCCGCGCGGCGAACTGCCCTGCCACTGTTCGGGGCCGAACGACAGGATCCGCTGGAAGTTTGTCTGCCCCAGCACGGTCGTGCCCGTCGTGCCCCACAACAACGCGCCCAATGCCAAAGCAACGCAACCCGGAACGCGCGCCGCGCGCGCGGCGAACACCGGATGCCTGTGTGAATGTTTCGCCCGGATCATATTAAATTGCATAATTCATTTTTATCCGATTTGGCGCGGCGCGGCAAGATTCGGCCTGTCAGTATCTTCACGGAACTGCCACCGTATTCACGCGGAAGAGAACAAGAAAGGCTAAGGGCTAAAGGCTAAAGGCTAAGAACAGACAAAATTATATGGACGAAAGACAGAATCATGAAGAGAAGCGAAATGGGCAGGATCATGACGGGCAGAATCATTGGGAAAAGCCTAAACAGGAGATTCTCTTATGATTCTGCCCCGCCATGATTCTGCCCTTCGCGTTTCCGGGTTTTCCTGCATCAATCCATTACTCCAATACTCCATTACCGCTTGGGTCCGCCCTTTAGCCTTTAGCCTTCAGCCTTCAGCCTTTTCCTCATGATCCTGCCCTCCGCCTCTCAGCCTTTAGCCTTTTCTTCCAGCCGCTTCCCCTATACCATCACGCCGTTCTCGAAAAATGGCCCGGATCCTGCACCATCGAAACCCGAATCAAAACCAAGAACCGCGATTTATGACGCCGCAAATCAACTTCTCGACACCGCCACAACGCCCGTCCCAACTCGCGCGCTTCGCCCGGCCTGCCGCGCTCACATTCCTGCTGCTCGGCCTGGCGAACTT
>DATDCV010000256.1:0-28913 GCA_036524155.1 Verrucomicrobiia bacterium | reverse complement strand
GTGGGGATCAGCAGGAACGAGAAGCCGTCGGCGGGGCTGCCGGAGGCCCCGGCGACCCGGAAATCAAAATCGGCAATGATTGTCTGGAACAAGCCGGACGCCGTTTGTCGAAATGAAATGCTGTTGGCGCTCGAGTTGACTCCGTCGTAGAGCAGGCGCAGAAACTTGCCGGTCGAGTCGCTGTCGGCGGCTTGCACCGCCGGGGCCGGCGCCGCGCCGAACTGGCTGAGGGTGTAGTTGGTTGCTGTGCCTTCAAAGTTTTCGAAGAGCGACCCGGGAGGAGGTGTGCCGTGGGCCGCCGTGGCGGCGGAGTTCCACGCTGGAATCGCCGGCGCGTTGCGGCTCAGGACATTGGTGCCGTTCAGCCAGGCCACAAACCCGTCATCGTAGCGCAGGCTGAGACTTAGGGAGTTATAGAGCGCCGGGTCGGCGACGGTGAACGGCACGCGAACATAGGCGGAGGCATTCACGTTCAGCATCGCGGCCCGCAGGTCCAGCCCGATGGCCGGCGCGTAGTTGCCCGAGGTGTCGTAGCCGGCGCCGAGCGTGCCGGAGGTCCAGCCGGAATCATTGAAGCCGGCCAGTTGCCAGGTGGCGCTGATAGCCGCCGAGGGCACGAGTGTGCGCGCGCTCGCGGTGGGCGCCACCAACGTGCTCACCGCGCCCGTCATCACGTAGCCGTAGGAAATGTCCGCGTATTGCTGCGGAAAAGCGGGCGCAAATTCGCTCGCCCTGGTCAGGCCGTCCGGCAGCACCAGCGCCAGGTACTCGCCCGAACCTGACAGCTTGAAATTCGTGTGCAGCGGCGCGCCCGGCACCCGGCGATCCTTGTTCGAAGCAAACACGACCAGGAAACGATTCGGACCGAGATTGGTCGCCGGAAACTGCCACTTGGTCAGGTTGGAAACGCTGTTGGCCAGGTACCAGCCGCCGAGGTTCACCGTGTCGGTGCTCGAGTTATACAGCTCGATCCAATCCGAGTACGAGCCGTCTTCATCCTTCAGCGTCGTGTTGTTGATGGCCATGAACTCGGAGATCAGCACATTCGCGCCCCATGCCGGAGCGCCCGAGACCAAAACCATGGCCAGCAGGAAGAAGAACCGCCAAGGAAAGAACCAACCGGGAAGATCGTATTTTGCCCTCAACGCGGGGCCCTGGGTGTTGAACAGACTCAAATCAGTTATCACAGCGCAACTTCACCGACATCGTGCAACCGCGACCCAAAGCGAATTGCGGGTATCCGCCCGACTGTCGCGTCAAACAGCATGGCGGAAGCCCGACACTATGTCACTCAAAAAGTAACTTTACGCCACACTTCCGCGCCGCCGCGCGCAGCGATTCGTCGCGTGAGCCCAGCGGCAGCGATCGGCGACTGGCCAGCTCCAAGTAAGCTGCATCGTAAACGGATAGAGCGTGCCTGACCGCCAGCTCGGAAATGGTCGAGAAAGCCCGCTGGCCAGTCTCCTCATCTACTGCAAGTCGGAGTTTCCTGAGCAGCCCCAGGCCCGCCTGGCGGTGAGCATCTGTCATCAGCCTCCTTCTCACCGCCACCAAAAGCGCGTTGGCAACCTCCAGATGCCATAGCGCAGGCACGAGAAACGCCGCACCAGCGGCGGCTTCGCTCAGCAGACGACGCGTCAAGGAAAGGTCCTGCAAGCCTTCGGATTCCGGATTTGAGAGTCGCAGCGCACACCCTGCTACGTTTCAACGCTCCCACGATCCCTTGCGCTCTTCCTCCGCCTCACGGTGCGCCGAACCGAACTCCCTTTGCGAACGGCCCCTGCTCGAGGTTTCGCGACCCGGGGGCGACCTTCGCGCCGAGAATCTCAACGCTCTGGAGCGTCACGCCCTCGACCGCGTGGGTTTCGTCCGCGCCGCTCAATTGCACCCGATATGCGCCTGGCGAACCCGTTACCCTTACGTCCCGAAACTGCACGTTGCTGACGTGCCCCGGCACTTTGTTGCGCATGTACTGATTTACGACCGGCTTCAGGCGAATCAGCTCACCCTGCCCTTCCCCATGGACACGGACGTTTTCGACGGTGACGTCCTCCAGGCGCATTTCTTCACCCGGCTCGAAGAGGAAAGCGGTCATGGTGAAATGGATAATATCCAGGTTGCGCAACTTAATGCCGCGCATGAACGGCGCCCGGCTTTCGTGGCCGAGCAGGAAAATTCGCGCGCGATCGCACCACAGCGTGCAGTTCTCGACCGTGATGCCCTCGACGTTGCTTTCCGGGCCGCGCAACTCGAGTCCTTTGAGCGCAACGCAATCGTCGTCGGTGCGGAGGAAACAATCGGTGATGAGCACGTCCTGCGAGTTGCAGGGGTTGATCCCATCGTCGTTTTGGACACGCGACCCGCAGAGCTTCACGCCGCGCACGGTCACATGGCGGCTCTCCCGCGGGACAATCGTCCAGTGCGACGCCCCGCGAATGGTGATGCCGCTGACTTCGACATTGGTCCCGTGGATCATCACCACGCACGCGGTGGGGCCTTTGCGCCATTCCCAATCCGAGCCGTCCAGAATGCCGCGGCCGGTAATGCGGATATTATTGCCCTCGGCCTGGATGCCACCCTTCACCACCGCCCCGCCGGCCAGATACAACGTCTGATCGTTGGTCAGCCTGATCTTCCCCGGCTTATGAACGCCGGCGCCGAAATAGACCACGTTCGCGGCGGTGGGCTTGGGCGCTTTCCCTTCGAGCGGATTCGCGAACAGCAGCAGCGGGCCCCGCTTCCCGTCGGGTTCGATGCTCACCTTGCGCGGCCCTGGCAACGATAAGACCAGCGTGTGATCGTCTTTGACCTGCAGCTTCAGGCCGGGCACCTCCGGCCGCACTACTGTGTTCCGCAGTGAACGGGGTGACGTGATCCGGACCTCGACCCGGCCGCTCGTGTCGAAATTGGCGAAGCAATACGGGCCGCCATAATCCCATTCTTTGCCCGCAAACGGCGGGTCCAGCACGCGCGCGGTGTAAACATCCACCCTCTTGCCTCCGGCGGTTACCTGGTAATCAGCAGAGAGTGCCTCGCCGGCGGGCGCCGGGTAGGTGACGACGCGCGCCGGGGCTGAGAATGCGAGCAGCGCGAACACGATGGGTGGCAGAACTGGTTTCATAAAGGCAAAAGAGTTTTAACCACAGACGGCACGGATGACACGGATAAAAACAAAGCTTGCCAAGGCGGCGGGCTTGAAAGCATTTAGTCTGTGCTAAACAAAATAACAAACCAATTCCCCGGCTTATGAATCTCTCACTCTCCCGCCGCCAGTTCCTGACCCGTTCAGCCGCTCTCGGGGCGCTCGCGCTCGCGCCCGGGCTCTCGCTCCACGCCGCCGAGTTTCGCGGCCGCCTCCGCCGCGCAATGATTGTCGGTGAAGTGAAAGAAGACGCGCTCAGGCCGCTCAAGGAGGCTGGGTTCGAAGGGGTCGAGACGACGCATATCTGCCCCGAAACGGAAGCCGCGCAGGGACGCGCTGTCGCTGAAAAAATGGGGATGAAAGTCCATTCCGTGCTGCGCGGCTGGATGGAGTTCAACAGCACCGACGACAAGAAAGTCGAGGAATCGCTCGAGAAGACGCGCCTGGCGTTGCGCGCGGCGAAGGCTTATGGCGCTGACGCGATCCTGCTGGTGCCGTGCCGCATCGGCGGCATGCCTATGCCGGAGGCCTGGGAGTTCGACGTCGAGTTCGACCCGCAGAACGGCCACCTGAAACGAGTTGCCGCCGGCGACAACACCAAGTACGCGGCCTATATCGAGGCCCACGACCGCGCCACCGATACCTCCCGAAGCGCCGTCGAGAAGCTGATCCCGCTGGCGGAGGAACTCAAGATCGTCATCGGCCTCGAAAACGTCTGGAACAACCTTTGGGTCAAGCCGGACCTCTTCGCCCACTTCGTCTCGTCCTTCAAGAACCGGTGGGTCAAGGCTTACTTCGACATCGGCAACCATGTCAAATACGCCCCGCCGCAGGATTTCATTCGCAAGCTCGGGCCGCTGGTGGCCAAGGTGCACATCAAGGATTTCAAGCTCAATCCGGACGGTCACGGCGGGAAATTCGTTCACCCGCGGGACGGCAGCATCGATTGGCCGGTTGTTCGTCGCGCTCTGGATGAAGCCGGTTACGACGGCTGGGCGACGATCGAGGACGGCGGCTTGCCGTTGGCCGAGTTCAACCAGCGGCTCGAGTTGATCGACGCCGGCAAATAGCCGCGCTCACCCATAGACCTGGAGTTCTCCTATGCAAGGTCACTCTCTAACACGCCGACAGTTCACCCGCACCCTCATAGCCGCGGCGGGCGGCCTGAGCATGGCCCCCGCGTTCTTGCGCGGCCAAAACCTCAATAACCGGCTCAACATCGCGATCATCGCCGCGGGCGGCCGAGGAGCGAGCAACACCGATTCAGTGAAGTCTGAGAACATTGTCGCCTTGTGCGACGTGAACGCGCGGAACCTCGACGCCGCCGGCTCGAAATATCCTCAAGCGAGGCGCTTCGCGGACTTCCGGAAGGTTTTCGACCAACCGGCTGCGTTCGACGCGGTGGTGGTAAGCACCTGCGAACACACGCATGCCTTCGCGACGATGCTGGCGCTCCAACATAAAAAGCACGTCTATTGCGAGAAGCCGCTGACTCACAATATCTGGGAAGCCCGTCAAATTCGCGAAGCGGCCGCGCAGGCAAAAGTGGCGACGCAAATGGGCATCCAGATCCACGCGACCGAGAATTACCGCCAGGTGGTTGAACTCGTGCAGAGCGGGATCATCGGTCCGGTGCAGGAGGCCCATGTGTGGGTCTCGCGCGCGTGGGGTTGGCAGCGGGAGGACGAAGCCAAGCGACATAAAGACATCGTGTGGGTTGTCGAACGCCCGACGCAAACCGACCCGGTGCCCGCCGGGCTCGATTGGGACCTCTGGCTTGGCCCCGCCCCCGAGCGACCGTTCAACTCGCTCTATTTCCCGGGGCCGAAGTGGTACCGGTGGTGGGATTTTGGGAACGGCACGATGAGCGACCTGGGCAGCCACTGGAACGACCTGCCGTTCTGGGCGCTGAAGCTGCAACTGCCGCTGAGCGTTGAAGCCAACGGACCGCCCCCACACCCGGAGATCGCTCCGGCGTCGATGAGCGCGAAATATGAGTACGGAGCGCGTGGGAGTCTGCCGCCCGTGAAACTGACGTGGCACCAGGGGACCAACAAGCCCGAGATCTGGCAGAAAGGCGGTATCCCGCAATGGGACAGCGGCTGCCTGTTCATCGGCAGCAAAGGCATGATCCTCGCTGACTACGGCAAACACGTGCTGCTGCCGGAAAAAGAGTTCGCCGGATTCCAGCGTCCCGCACCGACGATCCCGCGCTCGCCTGGCCACCACGCCGAGTGGCTCCGGGCGTGCAAGACCGGAAAGCCTGCCAGCGCCGATTTTGAATATTCCGGCTGGCTCACCGAAGCCAATCACCTCGGCAACGTCGCCTATCGCGCGGGCAAAAAGCTGATTTGGGACGCCGGGAGCCTCAAAGCCAGCAACGCTCCCGAAGCAGACAGGTTTATCCGGCGAGAGTATCGCGCGGGATGGAAACTGGGATAAAATCCGTTCCCTGAACGCTCCTGCTACGGAACCTAACGCCTTGGGAACCGCAGGATGATGCGGACGGCTGTCCCCTCGGGCGGCAGCAATCGAGCGTTGGGGAAGTGGATATCATCGTTGTCACGATCCGGGCCGGGGTTGTTAACCAGCGCCACGGGGTCACGGATCAACGATATGATCGATCCTTCACGTTGGGCGGCGAATCCTGCCTGGTCGATCAAGGAACCGTTGTACAGCCACCGGTCGACCTTCATGGCTGGGGCTCCGGGGTCGGGCTTGCCTGAAGTCAGGCAGACAAGCTCGGAAAGCGGGACGTTCACGGGCGGGCCGTTGGTTTCCCACGCCACTCCGATGAGGACCGCGTTCGTCTCGGCGACCGGGGCCGGTTGGTTGAGATCGCCGGTGACCGGCGCCGCCCCCAGGCCAAGCAACAAGCACGCGATATGGATATCCGCCGGCCGGCATGCCGTGGTGAGCAGGGCCTCGTAGGCCTTCCCTTGGTCGGTCACCAAGGCGTATTCTATGACCTCTTTGCGGAGGCGAACACGGGCGGGGATCGAAACTGTCCTTTGCGCTTTGTCGAGATCCACCCCGCCGAGCCGGAAGGTGTTCGAGCCTGTCTGGATTATGTTTAGCGTTTCCTTCAGCGGAGCGTGCGCGGCCAAAGAGGGGCCAGTGCCGGCCGGATTGGACGGAGCAGAATGAAAAACCGCGCCAACTGCCAGACCGGGTCGAAGCAACACGAGCGCGGAAACCGCGAGCAACGCTTGGACGAAAACTCTGATTGTATGGCCCGAATTCACTGGCAGTATGGTGCCGACGCGCGCGGGGATTTGGCAATGGCAGATTAGGCGATTGAAGGGCTGCGTAGCGGGCAGCGTCAGGATTAACAATGAACGTTTACTTTGGTTCAAAACGGCTCCGGGTTCCGGCGGGGCACGGCAGCTTCCCTCTTTTCGCGGCCGCCTGGCTGTTTGCCGCCAGCCTGAACGCCGCCGAGCAAGCTCCCTCGTCACTGAAACTCCAGGTTACCCCCAACGTATCCCTGCGCAACGAGGTGAAGCGCGCGATCACCAAGGGCCTCGAATGGCTTGTCCGCAGCCAGAGCAAGGACGGGTTCTGGTCCAGCCCGGACTATCCCGCGATGACCGGCCTGGGTTTGTGCGCGTTCCGGCTGGACCCCGAAGCTCGCGGGCAGGGCGCGGAGGCTGATGCCGTCCGAAAGGGCTACACGTTCCTGTTAAGCTGCGTGCAATCCAACGGCGGCATCTACCGCAAAGAGCTTCCCAGCTATAACACGTCGATTGCCCTCACCGCCCTGGTGTTGGCGAACCGCCCCGAGTACACGCCGGCGATTCTCAACGCCAGGAAGTTTGTCGCCAGTCTGCAGGTCGACCTTGGTCAACCGGGAAAACTGGACAGTCCTTTCGATGGAGGCATTGGCTACGGCAGCGGGGACAAACAGCCCGATCTGTCGAACACCTCCTTCGCGCTCGAAGCGATGGCCGTCAGCAAGAACTATGTGAAAGACAGAAACCTGACGGATGAAGCCGACTTAAACTGGCAGGCGGCGATTCACTTTATCCAAAGTTGTCAGAATCTGCCGGCTTACAACCGCGAGCCATGGGTTTCGGACGACCCGACGAACAGGGGCGGATTTATTTACGCGCCCGGAAGGAGCATGGCGGGGGAAACCAACTTCGCTTCAGGGCGAGTCGCGCTCCGGTCGTACGGCAGCATGAGCTACGCGGGGCTGCTCAGTTATATTTACGCCGATCTGAAGCGCGACGATCCGCGAGTCATCGCGGTCGTCGACTGGCTCAAGGCCAACTTTACTGTTGAGGAAAACCCGGCGCTTGGGGCTCAGGGGCTCTTTTACTATTACCAGATGATGGCCAAGGCGCTGTCGGTTTACGGCGCGGACGCGATCGAACTGCCCAATGGCACCAGTGTGAGATGGCGGGAACAGTTGGCCCTGAAACTGATCAACCTCCAGCGGGCGGACGGTTCGTGGGCCAACGACAATGGACGCTGGTTCGAGAAGGATCCGGCGCTGGTGACCGCCTACAGTGTCATCGCGCTTGACTTGATTTACGGAAAACTCTGACCTCAGAGGTAGAGCGCCGCTTGCAGTTCCCGCGCCATGACGCCGATGAACGGATAACGGTTGCCCGGGTCGGCCTCGAGACAGCGCAGAATGATTTTCTCCAGGGCCACCGGTATGTCGGGGTTGTGCTGGCGCGGCGCCAGAAACTCGGAGCGATCAAGTTGCCGCTGGAGAATCTCGGCCGGAGTCTCCCCCGGGAAAGGTTTCTGGCTGGTCAATAATTCGTAAGCGGCCGCGCCGTAGGCGAACATATCGACGTGGTGCGAAAGCGGCTCCCCGCGCAGTTGTTCGGGGGCCATATACGCCGGCGTGCCCGGGTTCTTTTTCGTGAATTTCTTGGGCTTTTCGGGGATGGGCTGCGCGAGATCGAAATCCACCAGGCGCACTTTGCCGTTCGCTGTGACGAGCACGTTTTCCGGCTTGAAATCCAGGTGCATGAAACCGTTTTCGTGCATGTGTTCGAGCGCCAGCGCCATGTCGACCAGGATCTGGGCGATATGCTCGAGCAAGATGGGGTCATGGCGGGCATAGAGCTCTTTGAGGTTGGCGGCCTCGAGATACTCCATCAGCAGGTACCACTGGCCCTTGATCTTGCCGTGTTCCACGTAGCCGATGATCGTCTCGTGATCGCCCACTTTCGAGAGGATCTCACAGCCGCGAACAAACCGGCGCCGGGCGGCAAAGTTGAACCGCAGCCGCGCGTGCATGCGCCGCAGCGCGTACGGCTTGTGGCGGGCGTCGGTGGCCAGCCAAATGTCAGCCATTCCGCCGCTGTTGATCAATTCCTGCAGATAAAAACGCCCGAATGGCTCTGCGGGCGCCGGTTCGGGCGCCGGCGCATCACTCGATCTTCTCAGAACGCTCACCACAAAGTTATTTATCACGCGCGCCAGCGCATCGCCAACGCATTTCTGGTCGCGCTGCCGGTTTTCGTATCCGCTCAGTCTTGGGTCGGAGCGCCGATTTTTAATCGGCTTAAGCGCGCCGACGGCCGCGTGTAAGCCGAGTGCAACTCGGCGCTCCGACCCAAGACTGAGCGGATACCGGTTTTCGATGTTTTCCATTGCCTTGACGTTTGCGCTTAAGCCAGTCTCAGGCGCAGCCGTGCCCGCGATCGCGCATTCGATCAGAACCTGGCTCAACGCCGGACTGGGTTTTGTGTACCCGGAAGTGTGCCAGATATGCGGGAAGGCTCGCGCGACTCCGGCCGAGTGTTTTGTTTGCGCCGGCTGCCGCGCCAGGATCCGGTTGATCCAGCCCCCATTTTGCGAACGCTGCGGGATGCCTTTCCAGGGACAGATCACGACCCGCTTCGAGTGCGAGAATTGTCGCGACGCCGGCCTCCAGTTCCAGTACGCGCGCGCGGCGGTAGTCGCGGGGGAACAGGTGCTCGAGCTGGTTCACCGCTACAAGTATCATCGGGCGTTTTGGTGCGAACCGCTCCTGGCCGACTTCCTCATCCGCGCGGCCGGGCCCGAGCTAAAACAGCAGCATTGGGATTTGATCGTGCCGGTGCCGCTGTACCCGGCGCGACAGCGCGAGCGCGAGTTCAACCAGGCGGAGCGCCTTGGCCGGCGGCTGGCGGCGGCAACGGGGATTCAACTCGACACGCGCCTGCTCAAGCGGGTGCGCGCGACGGAGACCCAAACCCGGCTCAGCCGCGAGGAGCGGCGACGGAACATGCATAACGCGTTCGCCGTCAACCCTCGGCGTTCGTTGAGCGGTGAACGGATTGTGCTCATCGATGACGTATTCACGACAGGCGCCACCACTAGCGCGTGTTCCCGGGTGCTGCGCGCCGCCGGGGCCGGCGCACTTTGCGTCTGGACAGTCGCGCGAGGAATCTGAATATTATGCCGGCGCGCATGGCAACGTCTTCCTTTACAAAAAAAACATTGGGGCTGGACATGGCGGAACCGGCGGTCACACCTCCTGCGGCGGGCCACACGTCCTTCGCTAAGAAGCCCAGGCTGGCGACCAAGTCGAAGAAGCGCGAGATCCCCGAGGGGCTGTGGACCAAATGCCCGAAGTGCGCCACCATGGTTTTCGACAAGGAGCTGGACGAGAACCTGAAGGTCTGCAGCCATTGCCATCATCATTTTCCGATCAGTTCACGCGAGCGCATCCATTCCCTGGTCGAAACCTGCACCTTTGAGGAGATGGATGCCGACATGACCAGTATCGACATCCTTCAGTTCACCGGAGTGGCGTCCTACACAGCGAAACTCGAGGATTACCAGAAATCGACCGGGCTCAAGGATGCCGTGATCACTGGTGTTTGCCGCATCGGGGAACACCGCACGGCTCTCGGCGTGATGGATTTCAGCTTCCTCGGCGGCTCCATGGGGTCGGTGGTTGGCGAGAAACTGGCGCGGTTAATTGAGCGCGCCACGGAGAAGGAGTTGCCCCTGGTGATTATTTCGACAAGCGGCGGCGCTCGCATGTACGAGGGCATGTTCAGCCTCATGCAGATGGCCAAGACCTGCGCCGCGCTGGCTTACCATGCCCAGGCGCGCCTGCCCTACCTTAGTGTGCTGACCCATCCTACCACCGCGGGAGTTATGGCCAGTTTCGCCACCGTGGGAGATATTATCGTCGCCGAGCCGGGTGCTATGATTGGCTTCGCCGGGCCGCGTGTTATCAAGGACACGACTCAGGCGGAGTTGCCCCCGGGTTTCCAGACCGCCGAATTTCTTCTCGACCATGGCTTGATTGATGCCATCGTGCCGCGCAAAGAACTGAAGTCCCGCCTGGTGGAATACCTCAATTACCTGACGGCGCGCCAGCCGCGCACGGCCGCCGCCTAACCCGAATTAAGGCAGAGGGATAGAGACCTGTTCCCAGGCAGGGGGTTCATCGAAAGCCAACAGGACTTCCAGGCCCTCCAGGTCGTGCTCCCGCGCCACGTCCATCGCTTCGGCGCTGTGTTTGAAGGTGAGAGCCTGCCTGAGGTCCTTTGTCCATTCGCCAGGTTGCTGCACATACAGCCCCGTCTTAATTTCACGCAGTACGATCCGCATAACGGTGCCGCTTAGGAGCGTCCGGTCGTGATGAAGACCAGGGCCCGAAAGCAGTGTCTATAGTCAGTTTAGGTTTCCGACGCCGCCCGTCCTTCCCGTGTCTGGCGGCCATTTTACCAGCCTGAGTTAATCTCAGCGTTTGCCCGGCACCTGTCTCATTTATACGCCCGGTGAGATTTTACGTCTATCCGTACTACAACGGTACCCGCAATCCGTACTGGCGCGCAGGCGCTTTTTAGGCGTGCAATCCCCACTGCGATTCGCTAATCACATTTCATGGCTGCTACCTCCAAACATCTGCTCCGCTTGGCTGCGGTCCTCGTTCTCGGACTATCATTCTGGCAGGCCCCGACTGCCGGCGCCGCGGACGCCTCCACCGAGGGCGAAACTCATCGGCTTGTGCCCGCGGCCAAAGATCTGAATACGCCCCGCGATTTTCCAGCGATTTCGTCGCGTCGGGAATGGAATGAGCGCGCCCGCTACATCCATGACCATGTGCTCTTCAGTTGCGGGTTGTGGCCGCTCCCCGACAAAACCCCTCTGAACACGCGCGTCTTCGGCCGGATTGAGCGCGGGGACTACTCGATTGAAAAAGTTTATTTCGAGACGTATCCGGGCTTTTTCCTGGCGGGGAATTTGTATCGGCCTTTGGGCAAGGGCAAAGGCCCGTTCCCGGCGATTCTGAACCCGCATGGCCACTGGAGCAACGGGCGCATGGCCGACGAGAAGGACGGCAGCATCGCCGCCCGATGCATCACCTTCGCGCGGCAAGGGATGCTCGCGTTCTCCTACGACATGGTGGGCTATAATGATTCCCATTTCGCGGGCACGCAATCCAACACGCACCGCCAGTTCGGGACCAACCGCGCCGACCTGCTCTGGAACATCAGCCTGATGGGTCTGCAGACCTGGAACAGCATCCGCGCGCTCGACTTCCTCCGGTCTCTCTCCGATGCCGACCCAAAACGCCTGGCCTGCACGGGGGAATCGGGCGGCGGCACACAGACTTTCATCCTCGGCGCCGTGGATGATCGCCTCGCTCTCCAGGCTCCGATCGTCATGGTCTCCCACACGATGCAAGGAGGCTGTCTTTGTGAAAACGCTCCCGGCTTGCGCGTTCAGTTCTCGAACATGGAAATCGCCGCTGTTCCGGCACCGCGTCCCCAGATGCTCGTCGCTGCGACTGGCGATTGGACCAAAGATACGCTCAACGTCGAAGGCCCGGCCATTGCCCACATTTATCGACTGCTGGGCGCCCCTCAAAGATTCCACTTTGTGCGGTTCGACTTCGGTCACAATTACAACCAAACCAGCCGCGAGGCGGTCTACGGTTGGTTTAATAAATGGCTGCGGCACGGGTCGTCTTTCGATCCCATTGCGGAACAACCGTACCACAAGGAACCGGACTCCGACCTGCGTGTGTTTCCCGACGGCCGCCTTCCGGCGGGGGCGTTGACTCAAGATGAGTTCATCCAATCGCTCAGGCGAATGCACCGAAATCAATCGGAGGCACTGGCTCCGCGTAACGCCGCCGGCCTGAAGGAATTCAGTAAGACCATGTTTCCCGCCTGGCGCCACTGCCTGCAACTGGATCCACCGGAAGTGAACTTCGTTCCGCGGGTCGCACAGGCGGAGCTCCGAACCGATGGGGAGTTTTCGACTGCCTCGGTTACAATCTCCCGGCCGGGGGAAGAGGCCCCCGTTACCGCGACCTACTGGGCACCCGCCGGCATTCTTAAGGAACGCTCCCCCAGGCTGGTGGTTATCTCCGGGAACACCAACGCCGCGTCGCTGGCCGGTCTGCCGCTCGAGTTACTGCGCCGCGGCGCCGCCGTGTTGATGATCGACCGATTTTCCACCGCCGAACCGGGCGACCAGTTCAGCAATTTCTACTGCACTTACAACCGGACCCAACTTCAGAACCGCGTTCGCGATTTGCTGTTAGTGTGCAGCGCCGCCAAATCCGTCGACCCGCGAAAGACCATCCCCTTCCGGGTGACGCTTGCGGGTTGCGGAATGGCTGGCCTTTGGTCACTGATGGCCGCTCCGGGCGCCGAGGCGGTGGCCGCCGATTGCGCGGGTCTCGACACCTCGGACGAACAGGCCTTCCTGGCCTCCGAACTCTTCTGCCCCGGAGTGCTCGCCCTGGGCGGTTTCGAGACAGCCGCCCTCCTCGCCGCCCCGCACCCGCTGCTGCTCCACAACACCGGCGGCAAATTCGGGATCGGGGTTATCACCCAAGCCTATTCGGGCACGAAAACCGCGGCTAAATTCGCGCACCAGTCTGTCTGCCTCTCCGGCACCGAACTGGCGGCTTGGATTTGCGCGCAATAACATAGTCCTAAACCGTTCGCTCTTACTCTCGATCCGGGCGTGCCGGCGGGTGTTCCTTGAGGTAGCGGAACCGTGCCCGCCGGACCCTTCCTGATAATTTCCGGGAACTCATAGGTCGCCGGCGCATCTTACCTATGCGAGGAGCGTGGCGCCTCGAAAACAGGAAAGGAAAAATGAAGAATAAGTGTTTCTTTAGCCCGGCATCTTTAAGGCTGCTGGCGTGGATTGCCGGCGTGCACCTAACCTCTGTGGTTTCGGGCGCCGCCGTCACGGTTACGAATGTGGCGGTGCGGGACTTCTCGTTCTCCCCCGCGAACGTCGCCATCAACGTTGGTGACAGCGTCCGGTGGACCTGGGCGGCGGGCGTTTTGTCTCTGCACAACACCACAGGGCCGGGCACGCCGCCGTTGTGGGCCTCCGCCAACACCAACGGCGCGGGTTACACTTTTACCCACACTTTTAACAGCGCCGGCAGCTTCCCGTATGTATGCACGTTCCACGCGGCCTTCTTCGGGATGGTTGGGAGCGTCGCCGTGCAGGCCGGCGCCAATGTGCCCCCGACCGTGACCATCACCGCCCCTTCTGACGGCGCGGATTTCGCCGCCCCTTGGACGGGCGTCATTCGGGCCGCAGCCTCAGACCCGGATGGCACAGTCAGCCGGGTGGACTTTTACGCCGGGACGACCCTCTTAGGCACGGTCCAGAACCCCGCGTCGAACCTGAGCCTGGGGGTGACGGACCTGGCGGCGGGGACCTACGCACTTACCGCGGTGGCAACTGACAACCAAGGTCTGACTAATAGTTCCCCCGCTGTGACCGTGCACGTGCTCACGCCGGCTCCGATCACGCTTAGCTCCATGGAGCGGCTCTCACCGAGCCAATTCCAATTCCGATTTTCAGCTACTCCGGGACTGAACTACGTGATCGCGCGGTCGCCGACCCTGGCGAACTTTCTCCCAATCGCTACCAACACAGCTACGAGCACTTCGATGACCTTCATCGACCAGGATGCCACTGGCCCGATCAATTTCTATCGCCTGAACGTTTTGCCCAACCCGTGAGGTTCGGGAATCTCTAATTCCCGGGAACCTTTTGCCCGGTGCCGCATCACATGCACATGAACCCAGCAGCCCCAGGCGGAACCGAGAGATCATCGGAAAGAGGACAAAATGTTCATCAAGCGATCATATCGACAATCCCCCGGCTGCGCTCGGCTCGAACCTGTCGCGGCAACAAACAATCGCCCTGCCCGGGTCGTGGTACTGCTGCTGGGCACCCTGGCTTTCTACTCCGCGAACCTGGATGCGCAGAACGCCTACGTCGACCGCCGGCTCGTCTCCGACCTGCCCGGCGTCGCCGAATTCACCGACACCAACCTGCTCAATCCCTGGGGAATCGCTTTCAGTGCCAACGGCGCGTTCTGGATTTCCGACAATCACGCGGGCGTTTCGACGCTCTATAACAGCAGCGGCACCCCGCAGACTCTCATCGTGAATATTCCGACTCCCGCCAGCGGCGCGCCTCCCTCGGCGCCAACGGGGATGATCTTCAACAACACGACTGGATTTACTGTCGCTCCCAATTTTCCCGCGCGGTTTATCTTCTCGACCGAGGATGGAACGATCGTCGGGTGGAACAGCGGGACGAATGCCGTGCTCGAAGTCGATAATTCGGCAAGCGGGGCGGTGTATAAAGGGCTGGCCTTTGGCGCCGCCGGCGGGAGCAATTATCTTTATGCGACGGACTTCCACAACGGCAAGGTCGATGTCTTCGATTCGCAATACAGGCCTGCCTCTTTGGCGGGTTCGTTCTCCGATCCCAGCCTGCCGGCGGGCCTGGCGCCGTTCGGCATCGAAAATGTGAATGGGCAGTTGTTCGTGACATACGCCGTGCCCGACGCCGACAAACACGACGACGTTCAAGGTCCCGGGAACGGCTGTGTGAACGTTTTCGACACGAGCGGGAATTTCGTCAAACGGTTTGCGATCAGCAACGTCCTGAACTCGCCTTGGGGAATAGCCAGGGCGCCGGCGGGGTTTGGTCCCTTTGGCGGGCGGCTGTTGATCGGCAACTTCGGCGACGGCGCGATTAACGCATTCGATCCGGGAACCGGAACCTGGCTGGGGAGCCTGACCAACGCCGCGTCGGGCACCTCGTTTGGCGTTGATGGCCTGTGGGCTTTGAAATTCGGCAACGGAGGCAACGGGGGAGACGCGCATACGCTCTACTACACCGCCGGGATCGCCGGGCCAGGAGCGCTCGAGGATCATGGACTGTTCGGCAGCCTGGCTCCGGTGTTCCCGTCCTTCACCAGCGTGACCAACCGTGGCTTGACTGCGGCCCTAAGCTGGGCCGGAGGCGTTGGGCCCTTCACGTTGCAGCAGAAGGCCGGCCTGGCAGACCAGAACTGGACCGACCTGCTGACGACGTCAGGTCGCAGCCTGGTGATAGCCAGGGAGGGCGGAAGCGGCTTTCTGAGGGTGGCAAACCAGGCCACAAACCTGGTGCTGCCTTTCACGGTTTTGATGAACGGTGCGTCCGAATTGCCGGCCGTGACCACCCCGGCCACCGCCGTTGGCACTCTATCTCTTGCCGGAAGCAATCTCAGTTACCGGATTTCTTTTTCGGGTCTCTCGGGCCCCGCCACAGCGGCGCACATCCACGGCGGCACCGCCACCAACAACGCGGGCGTTATGGTCCCTTTCAGCAACGTTCCCGCGGCGGCTTCAGGCATAATATCTGGCACAGCGTCACTCACACCGGACCAGGTTGCGGCCATTATCAGTGGTTCGGCCTACGCGAACATCCATACGGCGAACCACGGAAGCGGTGAAATCCGCGGCCAGGTCGTGCCTTTGCGCATTCCGATCGCTTTAAACGGGGCCTCGGAAGTGCCTGCCGTGGCAACCGGCGCCACCGGCACCGGCTTGCTAACGCTGGTCGGCAGCGAGCTGTACTATGACCTCAAGTATTCCGGCCTGCAGGGCCCGGCCATCGCGGCTCATATCCACGGTCCGGCTGACGCAACCGCCCCCGCCAATGTGCTGCTGCCCCTCAGCACGCCTTCCGGCACCAACGGGTCAATCTCGGGAACCGTCTCCCTGGGTCCCACCAACATGGCTTATCTTTTGGCGGGACTCACCTACATTAACATTCACAGCACCGTCAACGGTGGCGGCGAGATTCGAGGCCAGATCTATCCCATGCAATTCGGCGCGAGCCTCAACGGGGCCTCGGAGGTCCCACCGACAACTTCGCCCGGCTCGGGAACCGCGTCGATGAGCTTGGTGAACGGCATGCTGAGTTACAGCATCAGTTTCAAAGACCTCGGTTCCCCGGCAAGCGCGGCACACATCCACGGGCCCGCCGATGCCGGTCACAACGCGTCGCCCTTGATTCCGTTCACTGTGCCGGCGGCAACTTCAGGGACGATTTCGGGCACCGCGCTTTTGACTCCGCAACAAGTCCTTTACCTTGTTTCCGGACTGACTTACGTGAACATCCATACCACTGTCAACGGTGGCGGGGAAATCCGCGGGCAGATCGTGCCGTAGGACGAATTTCCTCCCGTGTGGGAGGCAAGGCGGGTTTTGCGAATGTCAGTCGTGTGTCGTCGCAGAACCCGCCACGCTTATTTCGCTTCCTTTTACGATTCGACGAGCTCGAACGCAAAGGTCAGCCACTGGAGCCAGCCGCCCCTGACATTCGGTTTGCCTCTGAGCCACTCGGCTGGCTCTCACTCGCTGCAGCGTCCTGGCGTTGGGCATGAGCTTCCTCTGCGCCCACGACCTTGACGGCACCGATTTTTAGTAGCGGGCCTAACATGTTGGCCGCCCCACCATGTTAGGCAACAGTTGTCTGGTTCCCAAAGCTGCAGTGGACGGTTCATTTCGGCTGAAAAAGTTCGACGAGATTGCCTGACGGATCGACCACCCAAAACTGCGAGCCACCCGGTCCAGAAACGATGTCATCGCGTCGAAATTTCACGCCAGCAGCGCGAAGCCGTGCCGCCTCTGCGTTAAGGTCCGATACCTGCAATAGAATTCAATTCCCTTCGACTTCACCCAGATGAACTTCAGCTCCTTCTTGCAGTGGGGGCAGATGGGCCAGACGTCATCTGGCGCTTCCTGAATATCGAGCTTCTTACGCATAAATTGTCTGCTTCGCCGACCGCTGCCGAACGACCAATGTAGTGTCCCAGAAATGGCTGGACTGATGAAGCCCATCCCCTTGGCTCTCCTCTCCGGTGCGTGGGCTGAGGCAATCATATGAGGTTAGTGCGATGGCAGGGGGGCGAGAGTGCCAGGGGGAGCTAGAGCGGCAGCAAGCTGCACGCACTCCAAGCGCTTCGCGACCCACGCGCACACCCCGAACTGCGCGCCAGCGCTTGGAGTGCGTGCAGCTTGCTGCCGCTTTCGTTTCGCTACACCGACACAAGGAATCTCCCATTCTTCCTTTCGGGGAAAGCCGGGGTGAGGAGGCCGATCCAAGCGGCTCTCGGTGCTCGACGCTGGAACGTTCAACAGCTCTCCACGCCGTGCTGCGTTCAAAGGGAACACCAGGTAACTCGCGCTTGGTGCACGAAACGCACAGCACCCCCAGGGCAAAGGAAGTCAGCAAGGTCACGCGCATTATAGGAACGCTGAAAGCAAAAACTCAAGGCCCTGCGTCAGCCGCGCCGGGCCATTGAGCAACAAATGCAGCCAGAACGTACCGCCCGCCGTCCGCTGAAGTGACCTCGTTGGGCGCCTTGTCACCCAGATTGCCCAAATCGCGAACGCCACTTCTGCGGGTCCTGTGAGCAATGAAAGACCGAATAAACGACGATGCGATCCCCGGCAGGCTCATAAAAAACCTCGAATGGAAATCGCCGGACAAGCGCACGCCGGAACTCGTCGACTGCGACCGGATATAGTTGGGGATGTCGTTGAATTGTGAGCACGCACGCCTCGACGCAGCGCAGGAAATCCTCACCCAGCCCTGGTTCGTGCGCCTCGTACCAACTGTAGGCGTCGGCGATGTCTTGCTCGGCCTCGGGTGTGTAACTGACGCGCTCAATCATGTCGCGCTCGCGCCCGCTGTTTGACCTGCTCCCATGTCCTGCCTGCCGAGGTGTGCTGCGAGAATCGCTCCTTGCGCCGTCTTAGCTCCTCGCGCTTCCACTCCGGCACGGGCAGTTGCGCGTCCTCCTCCACGATACTGTCCCAGAGGTCCTCGACAAGCTGTAAACGCTCGGCTCGGCCCAACTTGAAGAGCGGTGCAAATTCCGTTCTCATGCGTCAAGCCTATCCCTTGGCCGCGAGTTCTTCAAGCGCTGCCATTGGTTGGGGCTTTTGCGCCCGGCACCCACAGCGCCCAAGGCCCTGCGTCAGGCGCGCCCGGCCAAAAGCGACAGAAGACAAAAGAGCCGGACTCGCGGCGTCGGCCGCCGCGACTTGGGCAAGGTTGTGCTCATCTCACGCGCCAGGTATGCCGCGAAACACCCCGGCCTCATCCACCAACTCCGCGAATTCTTCGAAGCCCATGTTAGCAATCGACAGATTGTTTTCTATTGATGGGACCTCGACGGCGACTGCGCGGAACTGACGGCCACGCCGCTCGAATAAATCCACAACCAGCAACGGATGGTCCGGCTGGGAAATTGCCACGGCGTCCGCAACCACCATGAAGCTGTGCGGGTACTCCGCGCGGAGTGCACCCATCAACTCCTCGACGGTCGCGCCGCTATTCGACCGGTCGTCGACAATCTCCATGTTGAAGAGGAACGGATCGTCAGGTTCACTCACCGCCTTCGTAAGGTCCTGCCATGCCCTCTCGTCTGAAAAATCCGTGCGAATCAAGAGTGCGTCTTCTGAGGATGGAATGTTCATCGGTTCGTGGTGTGTTTAATTGCCCAACGCCTCAGCTCAGGCAGAGCTGCCCGGGGCAGGACGTGCCCTGCAAAGATGGTGTTCGACTTCCATAGACCCGTCAACTGCGCGGCGGGGCGGCTGTTGCCTCAAGCGACGGGTTAGCCCGACCTCGACTCATGGTGTCATCTCCTGGCGTTGTGACCGGAAGCGCCAGCTGAGTACCAGCAGCGCACACCCTAAGACAAACCCCACCCCAGCCAACCAAAGCAATGCCCACCAGTATGCGTCATGGTAAGCGAATCGATCTTGGGGAATGTCGTTAACCTTGGCCGTCGCCAATTTGTAGAAGAAGATCAGGAAGGGAATCGGCGCGATAGTCACCGCAGCGATTCCGCCAACTCGGCATAGCCTTGCGACGCGCTCTTTGTTCATATCGTCAAAGGGCTACCTTTGATTCAGCGACGGCTGGTCTGTGATCCTTTTCAGGGGCTCGGCGGAACTGGTTATTCCTAAATTGCTCATGAACATCCCCTTGCCAATTGCGACGTCGGCAGCCCGGTTCGTTGCTCTCCAGCCGGAAACTCTCCCTCCGACACGTTTTAAGCTGTTCACAACCAACCGTCCTTCCAAGGATCATACGACGGCTGGTTAGGTGATCAAAGGTAGAAAAGCCATGACAAAGATGGCATTTGCCGGCGCGATCGTTACACTCGGCCGCCAATGGACAACGACAACACCTGCGTCTCGAACAACGGACTGATTTTTCCGGCTGGCTATCGGCCGCTGTTGGGCGTTAAAGAAACCGAACGCGCCATCAAGGCTCTGAAGGATTTCTGCGAACTGAACTTGGCGACAGAATTGAACCTGAGCCGCGTGACCGCGCCGCTCTTCGTCGAAAGCGGCACCGGCATCAATGACGACCTCAACGGCGTTGAGCGCCCGGTTTCGTTCCCGATCAAAGGCGTGCCCGGGATCAAAGCAGAAATCGTCCAATCGCTCGCCAAATGGAAACGCATGCAACTCGGGCAGTTGGGCTTCGCTCCCGGCTACGGGCTCTACACCGACATGAACGCGGTGCGGCCCGACGAAATCCTCGACAGCATCCATTCGCTGTACGTGGATCAGTGGGATTGGGAACGGGTGATCACGGCCGCCGATCGGAACACTGAGTTCCTGAAGAAGATCGTTCGAAAAATCTATTCAATTCTCAAACGCGCGGAGCATTTTGTATGCGAGCAGTACCCGGACATTCACCCGGAATTGCCGGAGGAGATCACTTTCGTCCATTCCGAGGAACTCCTCGCGCGGTACCCAGGCCTCACGCCGAAACAACGCGAAACTGCATTGGTCAGGGAATGCCGCGCGGCTTTCATCATCGGCATCGGCGGCCAACTGCCTGACGGCACCATCCACGACGGCCGCGCCCCGGACTATGATGATTGGTCCACGCCCGGTCCGGAGGGTCGCCTGGGCCTTAACGGCGACATCCTGGTTTGGAATTCGGTTTTGAACATCGCCTTCGAGCTCTCTTCGATGGGCATTCGCGTGGACAAGGAATCCTTGCTCCGGCAGTTGGAAATCCGCCGTTGTCTCGAACGCAAGGGTCTCTATTGGCACCAGATGTTGTTAAAAGATCAAATGCCGCTCTCCATCGGCGGCGGGATCGGCGAGTCGCGCCTCTGCATGTATTATCTGCGCAAAGCGCACGTTGGCGAAATCCAGGCCAGCCTTTGGCCTCGGGAAATGGTCGCCGTCTGCAAGGCCCATAATATCCCGCTGCTTTAGTTTAGCGCGCGCTTCTCGCGGAAACCCGGATGCCTCGAAGCCGGGGCGCAGCTTGCTGGACACAGCCGGATGAACGCGTATAAGGGAAGAACGTAACCGATTCGTGAATCACAAAGAACTGCTTGCCATTGGGATTTTTGGCGTCACCTACCTGCTGATCAGCGGGCGGCGGCTGAAGGTCTTGCCGTTGAACCGGCCAGCGGCGGCGTTGCTGGGCGCGGTGCTCATGGTGGCTTGTGGGGTGATGACTCCCGAGCGTGCCTACCGGGCGGTGGATTACGATACGCTCGTGCTGTTGTTGGGCATGATGCTGATCTCGGCGTATTTGTTCCTGGCCGGGTTCTTCGATTGGGCTGCGGATTGGATTCTGCGCCGGGCCGGAAGCCCGCAGGCGCTCCTGCTGTATCTGATCCTGACGTCGGGAATCCTCTCGGCGTTACTGGTCAACGACACCGTTTGCCTGATGTTGACCCCGTTGGTGGTGGTCGTGATGGTTCGGGGCAAGCTGCCTCTGCCGCCGTATTTACTGGCGCTGGCAATGAGCGCCAACCTCGGCAGCGTTGCCAGCCTGGTTGGCAACCCGCAAAACATGATCATCGGGCACATGTCCAAAATCCCGTTTCTGCGTTTTTCCGCGTCGTTGCTGCCCGTCGCGGCCGCCGGCCTGGCAATTCAATACGCCGTGCTGCGCGTCGGTTTTCGCAAGATATTGAGCGAAGCCGTCATTCACCGCCCCGAAGCCCAGCCGCGGCGGCTTAACCGCGGCCTGCTGGGTCTAAGCCTGGGCGTGCTGGCGTTGGTGTTTGTGGGCTTCGTGGCGGGCCTGGACCTCTCCTGGACGGCGCTGGCGGGAGGAGCATTGATCATGGTGCTGGCCCGCCGGGACACCCATGAAGTGCTCAAGCTGGTGGATTGGCACCTGCTGGTCTTTTTCGCCGCGCTCTTCATTGTCGTGGAAGGTCTGAGCGACACGGGTCTCCCCGAGCAAACCTACCGCCACGTCCAGGGCTTGTTCGGCGTGGCGGCCACCCCCCAAGCCTGGAACTTTGCCTGGTTCGCCGCCCTTGGCTCAAACGTTTTTTCAAACGTGCCGTTCGTGGTCGTCGCCGGGAAGTGGATCAACAATTTCGCCGACCCCGAGCTGATGTGGAAAGTCATGGCCCTGGCGACAACCTTCGCCGGGAACCTGACCATTCTGGGTTCGGTCGCGAACATCATCGTGGTCGAATCAGCTCGCGAGCACGTCGAGGTGGGATTCTGGGATTATGCGCGGTTCGGGATCCCGGTGACGCTGCTAACGACAGTCGCCGGCATGGCAATCCTCGTGATGCTGCATTAGAAGAACGGGTTGTGCGCCTTTTCTTCGGCCACGGTAGTCAGCGGCCCGTGCCCGGGGCAGATCAGGGTTTCAGCCGGCAACGACAGGATTTGCTCACGGACTTTCTTGCGGGCAAGGTCCCAGGATTGATTGCCGCGCCCGATTGAGCCGGCGAAAAGCGCATCGCCGACGACGGCGACATGCGGGGCGTCGTCCGGCCAAGTGCCGATAATATAAGTCGTGCCGTCTTCGGCGTGGCCGGGGGTGTCGCGGTGGGTGATCCGCAGGCTGCCGAGATGAATGAAATCGTTCGGCCGGTTGCGCTGGTCCACGGGGGCGGTCCGGGAGCTGGCGTGCAAGCGGAGTTTGGGATTCCGGGAGCGGAGGGTCTCAAGGGCCGCGACGTGGTCTTCGTGCGAGTGAGTGATAAAAATGTGCCGGAGCTGGAGCTGATTTTCGCCCACCAGTTGCTGGACCGGCGCGGCCGCCCACCCCGTATCGAACAACGCGGCTTCACGCGAAACCTCGTCCCAGACCAAATAACAATTTACCGCCATGCCGCCGGCCTCCGTCGTGATGCACCTGAGCTCGCGCCATTGGCTCAAATCCTTGGGGGCCGGCGTCCACCCGGTCGCGATGTTCTCCAGCTTCGCCGCGTCCAGTCCCATCGCCTCTGCCAGCGACCCGAAGTTCGGCTGACTGGTGGTTTTCCCCGATTCCTCGAGCGCCGCGAGGTCCGGCACGCTCAGGCCCGCAGCGCGCGCCGCAGTTTCGACCGGAATGCCCGACATCGCCCGCGCCTTCCGTAAGATGTCGCCAACGTGGTCTTCGAGATTCATGCGGGAGAAGGTAACCGCCGCGGCCCAGACTGCAAGCGGCCGCACCCCTTGCAAAGTGAAAAACCGGGCGTATGGTTTGATGTAAGCACCCAAACTGTTGATTATGGTCGGCACGAACTTAACTCCCGGAAGAGCCGGTGAGACGCAGTCAGTTCTTCGTGTGCCGCTGCCTGGTGCACCTCTAAGGCAGGAGTTCTGGGCCGACACCTGCCGGGAAATCACGCAGATGCACACGACCTCGGGTCAGACGATCGAGTTGTACCGGAAATTCGGCTGCCGGTTTTGGGAGCCCAGCCACGCTCAAGTCGAGGAAGTGCTGGGCGCCCTTGACGCGGCCATGCCGCAGTGGGACACGCTGCACCCGGAGCTGTTCTACCAGACACTCGAGCTGAACTTCCCTGAACTGGTGCGCCATCCTTGAAGAGGCGCGACGAAGGTCCGCAGCTCAAAAGGGCGACGCGCTTTCGCGCGCGCGAGGTATAGGTGTGACCCGCCCCAACTGTGACCGCAGCCGCAGGCGGAAGCGATGGAAATCACCCTGACTGCCAACAGCCTGCCTGCCAATGAACGGTACCAGGTCGGAGCGCCGACTTGCAGTCGGCTTACACCGCGGTCAAAGAGTGGATGCGCTATCATGGCCGCGTTCTAAGCCGACTGCAAGTCGGCGCTCCGGCGGGCGGGGCACTACGCAGGTGGCTCAAAACTGCCGGGCCACTTGAGCGGCGATTTCCTCGCCAATCGCCAAGGCGGCCGTCGCTCCCGGGCTGGGGGCGTTCAGCACATGCAGCGCCCTTTCCTGGGTGACAAAATGAAAGTCCTGGACGAGTTGGCCGTCAGGCGACATCGCCTGCGCTCTGACACCCGCGCCACCCGGAGCGAGGTCTTCCATCCGAATATCCGGCACCAACCGCTGAAGTGATTCGCAAAACAGCCGCCGGCTAAAGGATCTTTTGGCCTCCGCCCAACTCATCCGCGCGTGTTTCCCCAGGAACCGCCACAGCCCCGGGAAACTCAGCGCGTCCCAGAGGTCGGCGACGTTGATATCCGTCTTGCGGTAACCTTCGCGCGCAAAAGCCAGCACCGCGTTAGGGCCGGCTTCGATTCCGCCGTGGATCAGCCGGGTGAAATGGACCCCCAGGAACGGAAACTGCGGGTCAGGCACCGGATAGATCAAATTACGGACGAGATGCTGCCGCTCCGGCTTGATCTTGTAGTACTCACCGCGGAAAGGAACGATTCGGACCGCGCGTTTCTGTCCCGCCAACTGGCTGAGGCGATCGCAATGCAGACCCGCGCAGTTGATGAAAAAATCGCATTCGAAATCGCCGGCGTTCGTAGCGAGGACCCAACTTCCACCGCGCGCACGAACTGCCGACACTTTTGCACCGGTGACAACTTCAGCGCCGCGTTCGCGAATGTGTCTCACCAAAGCGGCGCAAACGGCGGCATAATCCACAATCCCTTCCTGGGGCACTCTCAAACCCGCCACCCCGCCTACATGAGGCTCCACTTCGCGCATCGCTTCGCGCGAAAGCATCTGCATCCCTTGCAAGCCGTTCTGCAGCCCGCGCTGGTGCAGGTCGTTCAGTCGCGGCAACTCAGTCTCATCGGCGGCGACCACCAGCTTGCCGCAAATTTCGTGCGGGATGTTGTTCTCGCGGCAAAACTGGACCATCTCTTGAATGCCAGAAACCGCCAACCGCGCCTTGATGGACCCGGGCTTGTAATAGAGGCCGCAGTGCAGCACGCCGCTGTTGTGGCCGGTTTGATGCTGCCCCGCCGCGGATTCTTTCTCCAGCACGGTGACCTTGATACCCGGAAACTGCCGCGCAGCCTTGTACGCCGTTCCCAGCCCGACGATGCCCCCGCCGATAATGATGATTGTCTTAGGTTTCAAAACGGATTCCGATCCGAACGAGGGCCAGCCCCGCTCGTTTCGGCGTGACAAGATAGGGAAGATCGGGGTAGACCGCAAACTTGTTGAATTCTCAAGCCACGCACTTCCTCGCGCCCAATTTGCCCTGAAGCTGACCTGTGGGTAGAGTAGAATGTGGCAAAGTCTGCTTTACTGCGCCTAATATGCGTCCTGGGGGTGTATTGCTTCGCTCGCCTGGGGCTCTCGGGCCAGCTCCTATCGCTCTCTCTGACCGACGGTGACGGCGGGTTAGCGCTATCGTGGCCATTGTGGGCCACTGATGGGGTGCTGGAACAATCGACGAACCTGCAAAGTTCTGCTGCCTGGAAGGCGGTCCCGACGGCGTATTATCAGACCGACACCACGGGCGTTCATTACGCGGTACCGGCGCGCGAAGGGAGCCGGTTTTACCGCGTGCGCCGGGTTGGTCCCGTCGTGCCTGGCCAGGTCGGGTATTGGAGTTTGGATGAGGGAAGCGGAACTGTTGCGGCGGACCAAACAGGCTCCGGGGGATCCCTCTACCTGACCAACGTCGTCTGGACGACTGGCCGCACTGGTTCCGGTTCGTTGCGATTTAACGGCCAGGATTTGAGCGCCGGCGGGAGCCTCGCGTGGCTCAGCAATACGAATTACCAGGTGTTGCCGCCGGCGGGCATGCCCTTTAGCGTTTCCCTGTGGTTCAGCCCCGACACAATTTCGACCGGGTGGCAGGGAATTATCGGCAATGACGCCGGCGGGGTTGAAGGGTGGCATGTGGCTTTGAACACTCCCGGGCCAGGCACCAACTACCTGGTGCTGGCCGGCGCTGGGAACGGGTCTTCGTTGAGCGTGACGGGCCGGGCAGTGCTGCTGCCGGGACAATGGCATCAACTCACCGTGAGCTATGGCAATGACCAGAGCAGCCTTTACCTCGACAGCCGGCTCCTGGCGCAAGGCTCTGGCAGCCTTCTAAACTCGCCGAACCGGTTCTACCTGGGTGGAACAGCGGCAGGGTACACCGGCTTTGCTGGCCGCCTCGATGAGATCCGGATCTATACGAACGTTCTAAGCCAGGAACAGGTTTCTGTCACCGGCCATTGGCATTTCGACGAGAACGCCGGCAGCCTGGCGGCCGATAGCAGCATCCAGGGGCACCCGGCGGCTGTGGTTGTTTCGGCGGCGTGGGCGCCTGGCAAGACGAACTCGGGCGTCGATCTGAGCGCGGGTCCGATCGTGATACCGAATGACGATTATCGCGTGCTGCCGCCGAGTGGGGATCCGTTCAGCGTCTCGTGCTGGCTACAGGCGCGCGATTTGCCAGTGGGCCGCAGCGGGTTGCTGTATTGCGGCGACGGGACGGGTCGTGGGTGGCAGTTGACCATCGACGCGCAGGGGCTGGCTCCGGCCTGGCTCGAGCTCACTTCGACCAACCTGGGGGGCACCCTGGCCTTGCGGGCGCCAGCGTCGTTGACCAACGCGGCTTGGACCAAACTCGACCTTACTTACAACGGTGGAATTGCCACTGTCTATATCAACGGCTGCAAAGTCCAGTCTGAGCAGGGAGCCATCCGGGCCGCTCCGTTTCCATTGGTAGTCGGGGCGGTGCCGGGGGCGAGCAACTTCAACGGCGTGGTTGATGAGCTCAAGATTTATAGCCGGGATCGGGAGGCGGCGGAGATTGGCCCCGTGGCTTCAGCAATGTGGGAGACGGCGTGGGTGAGCACGAATACGGACCTGATCTTGCAGGGCACCGGGCCGCCCGGCAAGCCGTTGACCTACTCTCTTTTGTCCGCTCTGGCACCAAGCCTCGGCACGATCACCTACTCGCCCGAGCGTCCGATCGTCAGCTACCAGGCTGGGACACAAAAAGGGCCGGACTCCTTCGCCTACACAGTGAGCGACGGGGAATTCATCAGTCCGCCGGCCACCGCGGTGGTGAGCGTGGTAGCGCCGCATTGGCTTGCGCCTGGAGGCGGAACCTTGCTTCCGCTCGATGGCAGCAGTCCCGAGCGGGCCTGGGTGGCGGGTCCCGCCAGCGCCCTGGATGCCATTTGGAAAACGAACAATTACTACGACTGCTTCTTCTATGACCCCGGCGAGTTTCAGACTACGGGCCACAGGTTTATGCAGCGGTCGACCGCTAACCCCGGCTGCAAACACATCGGCTCCGGAGCCGAAGGGCCGGCCGCGACGATCATCAAACTCGTCGATGCCCGGATCACCTGGGAGGAAGGTATTATCTTCGCCCCTTTGCACCAGAATGCCTATTGCGACGGATTTGAGGTCCACAACCTGGTGCTCGACTGCAATTCGCAGAACAACCCGAAATATGCTCCGGGCGAACCGGTTTCATTGTGGATTCCCCTGGCCGCAACGGCGCGAGTCGACAGCGTCACCCTCCATTGGAGCGACGCTGCGGTTGCCGGAAGTTACAACTGGAGGTCGGGGCGGCCGGCGGAGTTCACCGTCTGCACCCGAGCGTTTACCGCTAAGGGTTACTCGACCAATTGCCTCGCATTAGTCAGTACCGGCCTCGTGGATGTCATCAACATCGCCGCCGAGACTGACCAGCTTTTGATCCAGCTCAACCGCCGCGCAGCCGGGGTTGATTTCTATGGCCTGGCAGAGGTGGGAGTCTCTGGAGCAGCCGTGAGTTTGCCGATGGCCACGATCCCGGGCGGAGGTGAGAGCCGGCTGGATGCGGAGCACTCTGTGTTGATGGCTTTCGACGGCGACCCCAAAACCTCGTGGGCCAGCGGGCCGGAGAATCAGGCTCAGATCACCGTTCCGGTGGCCGTGGGGACGCCCATTCGCCAGCTCAACTTGCGATGGAATTGCCAAACGCTTACCAACCTGAGCCGGCTCGGACCGGCGGCCGCATACCTCATCTACGCGCGCGATGAGACCACGGGCCAGTTGCTGGCGCCCCCGTTCGTGAGCCACGGCCGGGACGCTGACGGCTCGGAGGTTGTCACGTTCGGAACCGCCCTGTCCACCAACGATATCATAACTGATCAGTTGTCCATCCTCCTCGTGGCCCGGGACCAGGGCGTGGATTATTACAGTCTTCGGGAGGTGAGTTTGGAGAACGAATACGGTCCGGTGCCCCCTCGCATCCCCACCGCGAGCAGCAGCCTGGTCTGGGACAAGAACCGGTCGTTCTTGAAGGCCTTCGACGGGAACCTGAGCACTGAATGGGCCAGCGGCACGCAAGGCAGTACTGGCGCCGCCGAGGTGCGCGGCAGCAACCTGAAATTTCAGGGCCTCAAAGTCATCGGGTTTGGGACCAAGGCGGTCAAAGAGTGCTTTCCGCTGCTCGTTCTGGCTCCCGAGCCATCCGTTTACCACCCGGAGTTGTTTCGCAACGTGCTGGTGGAAGATTGCGCTTTCGTTCAGCCCGCAACAAACAACTCGGATGGGGTGTCCGTTCTGGTGGTCGCCGGGCAGGGCACGGGGCGGCTGGTCAATGCCGCGGTCCGTCGCTGTACCGTGGCCGGCGTGCGTTCGTATTTCACCTATTCCCATGGAATCACCGCGCCGCTGGTGGAGAATTGCCTGGTTGACGACTGCGAAGCGGCGGTCTATTTCGAGCCGGATGCCAAGGGGTGGACCGACAGCATTGGGCCCGTTTTGATCCGCACCAACCAGTTCCGCAACGTGGTGCTTGGCATTTCCGTGGACTTTCATCCCGAGGCTCATTTTGACTCGTTGGCTTGCCAGGATAACGAGATCACGCTCTCGGCTACGGCCTCAACGCAGCGATACGGCATCAGAATTTGCGACGTGTGCCTGCCCGGTCCGAGTGCCTCGATCACCAACCTCCTGGCCCTGCGAAACACTGTTCGCTATCCCGACTGGGCACCGCGGTTAAGCCCCGTGGATGGCGGCCTGGTCTACACCGATATCCGGCACGCGGTTTTTGGTGACAACCTCCTCGTGCTGGATCCCGCCGTTGCTCTCCGGGTGCGCCAATACCCGGCCGGTATCGTCCCGAACGTCCCGACGCCCGAAGACTGCGACCATCCGGGTTTGGTCTGGCCCGGACCTTCAACCTACCCGCCTTCGCTGGATGCCCTTCCCCCCGGTTACCGGCGCGCCTGGTACAACAACCGGAACCTCTCCGGCCTGCTGCTTCCAATACACTATACCCAATGGGGCTTTGACCGCCCGGCCTCCCAGC
>DATDCV010000255.1:0-16833 GCA_036524155.1 Verrucomicrobiia bacterium | reverse complement strand
GCGCTATTGTCCATTTGCAGGATCCAGGCATTGCTGCCGCCCACTCCCCAGCCGGCCGCATAACGATCCATGGTGAAGGTCGGGAGAAGAGAGTTCTGCGACCAGTTGTAGGCTCCGTACGCGTACCACAGATCCTTGTCGTCGAAGTTCCACTCGCCAACCTGGGCAGCGAAAGTCGGCGGCATCACCGGCGGCGGGTTAGTGTCGGTGATCACCTGCAGTTTGACGTTGTCGACGTAAACGTAATTTTCATAGTCAAACCCAAACACGTCCGAAGGCATGTGGACGTTCAGGTTATAATTGAGGCTGTTGATCAGGCTGCCGTAGAGGTTCAGGTTCCTTTCCGGAGTTTCGGTAGCCACGTTCGCATCGTCGAGATGGTAAACGAAGTGAGTCCAGTTGCTGCCGATCGCCACCGCTTTGTTTACTTGAATAATGCGATCCGCGTCGCCGTCCGCATCCGCCGGTTGGATGCTGTCGTCGGGAGCGTCCATCTGCGTTTGCATTTCGGCCGTGACTGTTTCGACGCCCGGAAGCAGGCCCTCCGCGCGGGCGTCAAAGCTCATGATGTAATCCTTGCGGTTCGTTGACATCAGGATCACTGTGTTGTCAAAGGCAGGCATGCCGGCGCCGGAACCCTGGCAAAACCCGGCCCCGCTTGGTATGGGACCGTACGCCGTTGTATCGAACGTGACCTTCAATGCGGTGTTAGTCGGGTTCTCCATCGGATACATGAAATACAGGTCATTAATCGGGTTGACCGCAGGGTCCACGGGGTATCCCCACTGGTAGTAATACGCCCACGGCCACCGCGCCAGTCCGGCAGGTAAGACGATATACGTGCCCGTCGAATCGTACAGGTCGAAGGACTCGTAAGTGACCCAGGACACGGTGTTCGTGACCTGAGCGGAGCCCGGCGTGGTGAAGCTGGTCATAAAAGCCAGGACCAGGCCAAAGGCGGCGGATAAGATACAGCGCTGCAGTCTCATAGATGTCTTCTATTCTTTGCTACCGGTGTTAAGGATTTGTCCTCCGGCTCAATGAGTGTCCCTATCGCAAAAAACGACGTTTCCGCGCGCCCGCGGTCGAAGCGCCCGCATTTCCACAACAGATCCAATCAAAGCGTTCAAAGGACCCAAGTTGTGCAAGGCTAATGAAAAACAGTTGACTTGAAATGTCGTTAAAATAGAGGACAGGGCACCGAGCATGCGGCTCACGCTTGTCGGACCCGGTGAGCCGTTCGGAAATGCGAGACAGTGGCCGGCTTTTCGGTGGCTTCCGATAAGTGCCAGGCGGTGGATGCCCGGCGAGTTTCACGCGCCGCGCCGACGAATCGTAATGGATCAGTTCCAGGTGGGCCAAGCATCCGGTGCGCGGACTTCAGTCCGCAGCAACGTTCATTTGCGTGGGGCGTTAGCAATTCTAACACAGCTAGCGGTGGAGCATTTCTGCGGACTGAAGTCCGCGCGCCGACAAAGCCGAGACGGCCAAGTGCCTCAATCAAACGAGGGGCTGGCCCTACGACGAACGCGATAATGAACGTGACAATGGCGCACGGGGGTGCTTCATTGATTCTTATGAGGGAGCCGTTTGCAGGCCGGGTGTCGCCTGCTCCCCCGAGTCCCTTGTTGGGCGGGAGCTCGGAGGGGTCCGGTGCAACCTCAGCACACCCGCCCCCGCAAATTCCCGACCACGAACTGTCACAGCCCATTGGCCGCGGCGCTTACGGCTTGGTATGGCTGGCGCGCAACGTGATGGGCACGCTCCGGGCAGTCAAGGTGGTCCACCGGCACGACTTTGGCGACGAGCATCCCTTCGAGCGCGAGTTCAAAGGCATCCAGAAGTTCGAGCCGATCTCCCGCTCCCATCCCGGCCTGATCAACATCCTCCAAATCGGACGCAACGACGCGGAAGGATACTTCTATTACGTCATGGAGCTGGGAGACCCGGCGGGAAATCCGAAATCCGAGACCCGAAATCCGAAAGAAACCCGAACTCCGAATGCCGAAGCAGCGACCGAGAGCACTCAGGTTCGAGCTTCGGACTTCGAACTTCGTTCGAATTTCGAATTTCGACCTTCCACCCTCCGTAGTCCCGACCGGCTCGGGACGGAGGATGGATCGGATTTATACACCCCTCGCACCGTTCGCCATGATCTGCAGGTGCGCGGCCGCTTGCCGGCGGGGGAATGCGTGGAGCTGGGCCTGGCGTTGACCAGCGCGCTGGCGCACCTGCATCAGCGCGGGCTGGTGCACCGGGACATCAAGCCCTCGAACATCATCTTCGTGGGCGGTCAGCCGAAGCTGGCGGACATCGGATTGGTGACGGAGGCGGGGGATTCGCAGTCGATTGTGGGCACAGAAGGCTACCTGGCGCCGGAAGGGCCGGGCACACCCCAGGCGGACCTCTTCAGCCTGGGCAAGGTGCTCTATGAGGTGAGCACGGGGCAGGACCGGCGCCAGTTTCCGGACCTGCCGGTGGAGCTGAAGGAGTGGCCGGATGCGCCGGGGCTGCGTCAGTTGAACGAGGTGGTGTTGGCGGCCTGCGCGAAAGACTTGGCGAGGCGCTACCGGTCGGCGGAGGAGATGCACGCGGACCTGGCGCGGCTGCAGGCGGGCAAATCCGTGCGATGGCGAGGGCAGTTGGGCCGGACCGCTGAGCGCGCAAAGCGCGTTTGGCCCATCCTGGCCGCCGGGGTGTTGCTGTTGGCGGGCCTCCCCTGGCTGATTCAGCAGCCGGCACCCGGGCCTGCGGCGGTCCCCGCGGAGAAAGCGTCCGTATTCGTGCTGCCCTTTCGCAGCGAGGAAAGCAATGCAGTTCCGGGCGATCTGTGCGGCCGCATTACCGATGCGTTCATTGACTCACTGGCCTTGATCGACGGTGTCCGGCGCAGTCCGCGGAAGTCGGGATGGGTTTACCATGATGAGGACCTCCTTCGCCGCTCGCTAGCGGAGACGAATGACATGCGGCATATCCTGGCCGGGCGGATCGGCGGTGCTGGGGATAGCTTGGTGTTTACATTGCGCCTCTACGGCAGAGGAGTGGACCAGCCGGCCTGGACGGAGAATTACTCCGGCAGCACGAATGAGCTGATCACCTTGGAACGACGCGCGGTGGCTGGCATCGCTGGTGTCCTGGGACTCAACATCACCGAGGTCGAGCAGCAGAAAATTTGTCAATTGCTCACCAACAACCTGGAGGCGCTCAGGTGGATGCGGCAGGCCTATGCCACCTACCAGCGCAAGGCGGGCACACAAATAGGATATACAGAGGTCAGTTCTCTGACACAAACAGCGTTGGAGCTTGACCCGAACTACACAGATGCCGAGGCCACGATGGTCTGTCAAATCAGGAACCTCGCCCAGGAAAGGCCTCCCATCGAAGTCTGGCCCGCGGTGTTCAGAGGAATGAGCCAAGTCTTGGAGAAAGATGACACGCGTGCCGATGCGCTTGATCAACTCGCAGCTTATGCCTTGGTGTATAAGCGCGATTGGATTGGTGTTTACGATCTCTTCAACCGTGAACTCCGTTCCCGGTCTGGAGGAGAAAGACACTGGGTTCAGGCCTTCTGGTATCGTATTCACGGTTGGGCCGAGGAAGCTCGGGTTCACCAGCAAGAATCTGAGCGACCCGAACCGAAAGGAAGTGATCACCGGTTTTCCATGGCCGCTTCACGCTGGGTCGAGCGACGGTACGCCGAAGGTGCGCAGGTAGCTCGTCGCACGCTGGAATTGTATCCAAACCATGCCGAGGGGTATTTCTGGCTGGCACACTGCTTAGTGGCCGCCAGGGAATTTGAAGCGGGTTTGGAAGCAATACAGAAGGCGCAGGAAGTTTGGAAGAAGCAGGAGATGACTGCGCTGAAAGGTTACGCGTACGCCCGGATGGGCCAACCCGAGAAAGCCCGTCAAGTGCTGCAGGAGTTGATGGAACTCCGGCGCACTGGCCCTTATTTGCAGCCCTATTTCATCGCTCGCGTGCACGCGGCGCTTGGTGAAAATGCGACCGCGTTGGAATGGCTGGAGAAGGCCGCCGCGGATAGGTCGGAGTACCCGCTTATGCCCGATTTCGGCGGTCTGCGGACGGATCCCGCATGGGACGGGCTGCAGAACGAACCAAGGTACTGGCGGCTCTGCGACAGCCTCGGGTTAGGGAAAACCCAATGGCCACCGCCGAAACCTAAAGAAATGCAATAATTTTTATATCCCAGGAGAGGCCCACACTCAGCAGAAGGCGGCTACACAAACGAATCCTTGAACACCCCTCGCCCGGGTCTTGCAAAGGCAAGAAATAGCTCGGCCGCAGACACGCACCTAGCATCACTTCAACCTGTAAAAGCGGGCGGCTCCAGGAGCAGGCGCTTCTGAATCGACATATTCGATTGGCATGCACGACCCGGAGCCAGTGCAATTGGTAAGCACCGACCAGTTGACCAGGTCTGTCGATGTCTGGAGCTGATACAGGCGGGTTGTGCTCATCGTCATGGCCAGGTGGAATTTGCCGTCCAGTCCCAACGAACCCTTCAGGTTCGGCTCGACGATGCTCAGGATCTGCCGCGGAGCAATGTTCGTGAAATCCTCAACGACGCCCGAGGGCCATTCGATGCGCACCTTGTCAACAGCCGTGGCATCGCCGAGTCCGAAGTTGAGCCGGATGTCACTCTGATTGGGGTCGCCGCAGCTGACCTCCTGCATTTGCCAGACGGGTTCACCGCGGATCGTCGCCAACACCCGCACCTTGGCCCCGAGGGCATCCCGGTTCGAAACCGTGCCCACGAGCTTGAACTTGATCCAGTGATTGCTGTTGCCCAGGTTTTGATAAAGCTGGATCTGGCCGTAGCGATGGGTCAGAAGCAAATCCATGAACCCATCGTCGTTAAAGTCGCACCAGGCGCTGCCCAGCCAGTTGCTCGGCACCCGAGTAAAGACATCGCTTACGCTGGTGAACGTTCCATCGCCGTTGTTGTGGTAAAGCGCCGCGTTGCGGGGTGTGCTTTGGCCTACCGCGGCCACCACGTCCAGGTGCCCGTCATTGTCGTAATCCGCCCATGCTGGGGAATAACGCGCGCCCGTCAGGCTCGTCACGAAGGCGAAGCCATTGGTGCCGTTATTGCGGTACAGCGATGTCGCCCCGGTGCCCAGCGCGATGTCCAAGTCTCCGTCCCGGTCGAAGTCCGCCCAGGCAGCGTGTAGAATGTTCCCGGAAGACGGCAACCCGTTGTTCATCGCGGTGAATACGCCGCCGCCGTCGTTGCGCCAGAGTGTGCTCGGGCTGGGCCCATTGGAGACGAAGAGGTCGGGATCGCCGTCATTGTCGTAATCGCCCCAGGCCCCGCCGTTGACCATGGACAGCGCCGGGCCCAAGGCGATGGTGGGAGTGAAGGTGCCGTTGCCCTTATTGCGGTAGAGTTGGAGGGTGAAAGGTTCTGACGTGGAGTTGCCTTCACCCAGGTAAAAGTCCACATAGCCGTCACCATCGTAATCCGCACAGGCGGGCCAGCTATATGCAATGTAAGGCGGAGACGGAAGGCCGCCGTCGCTGCTATTGAAGGTCCCGTTTCCGTTGTTCCGGTAGAGGACAATCCGAGGACCCGCCAAACCGACGTTTTCTACCAAGTTATCCAGATAACCGTCGTTGTTGAAATCGATCCATGCGGTGCCGCAGGAATCGTGCAGGTCCGTCGTGATGGGCCCGGCTTCGGCGCCAATGCGCGTGAACGTGCCATTGCCATTGTTGCGGTAAAGGGCGTTGGCACGCGGTACGTCGTTCCCAACCGCGATATAGAGGTCGACAAGGTTGTCGTTGTCATAGTCCCCCCAGGCTGCACCGAAGCAATAAGTATCCTCGTTAACGAGGCCGGCAGCGACGGTCACATTCGTGAACTGGTCGGCTGATGCGCCCAAAGCAAGCAGCGTCGAGCCGGCCGTCACAACCAGACTAACGATTCTTAACGAATTTCGCTTTGTTTTCATTTTAGCATTGGGTTGTTCACTCCCTTAAACGGCGAAATTTCCCGAATCTTTCAGGAAAGTGAACGAAAGCCAAAGAAATCATAGCGAGCTCTTTTCAAAGGGCTTGCATTGGGACTTCGAACTGAGGGTCCGCCCTTTTGTTGTCAGTAAGCGCGCGAACGTAGCGTCGCTCGAGCAAGCGGAGTCGACGCCCTCTCGGTTCCCAGATCAGGCCCAAATGGACCGCGTCAGCTCGGACTCGTAAGCGTCAGCGGAGCCACTGCAGATGATTACGTTTGGCATGCAAGACCGGAGGGACAAAAACAGCCCACTTCACGTACCGTTCTACCGGCGGATTCGAGCTAGCGCCTCCTGCCACGGAGAACCGGTTAGGGGTGTTAAAGCGGCAGCAAGCTGCACGCACTCCAAGCGCTTCGCGATCGTGGGTCCGCACCGAGCAGCGCGCCAGCGTTTGGAGTGCGTGCAGCTTGCTGCCGCTTTGGGTTCGCTAAGCAGACACAAGGAATCCGCCTCTCGCTCTCGATGAGGGTTGGGGAAAGGGGGCCGACGCGGCCGCCTAATTTGGAGGCAATACACTAACGCGGCCGAAGGAGAGCACGGAAGCCTGCCGCGGAAAGTGACGGTCGGCGGTGAGCGCGTCGCGCAGGTCCAACTCCGGCCTCACGACCGAGCCTGCCTTCAGGCCAACGGCTTGTCTCATACCAGCCCAGGGCAATCGCCCTGGGTTCATGACCCCGTTCTTCTGTTGCAGGCCAACGGCCTGCCTCATACGGTCAACCCAGTTTATCGGGCTATTCCATTCGCCTGTGGGATTGAAGGGAACGTCCGGAGGGCCGCGTGTGGACGAAGACGGATGAGGCGCGCTTTCAGCGCTCGAAATGGTTGTTGGGGCGATGAACCCAGGGCGATTGCCCTGGGCTGGTATGAATGACGCCGTTGGCGTCTCAACTTGGGATTATCGATCAAAAATGGATGCCCGGGTTCCTTGAACAACGCTATTGGGCGTTGGCATGAGATGCGTTGCGTCTGCGCGTGATTGGGGCCGTGAACTCGCGGGAATTGAAAGAAAGCCAGAAACTGACCGTTAAAGGGGTATGCGGAACTTGATGGGGCGGCTGAGGCGATGGGCGCTTCGGCGAAGGGTTGCCAACGACGGCAAACCTTGGATAATCGGGGCTGGGATGCTGCCGAAGGATGATTCCTGTCCTACGCGGCCGAGTCTGCTGGAGAGGTTGAAGGACACAGAGAACCAGCAGAGCTGGGAGGAGTTCAATGCTGTCTATGGCCCCCTGATCCGCGGCTTTGCCCTCAAGGCGGGCTGTACCGAAACCGAGGCGGACGAAGTGACGCAGGAAACCATGGCGGCGGCGGCCCAGCATCTGCCGGAATTCCGCTACGACCCGAAGCGGTGCTCGTTCAAGACATGGCTGCTGAACCTCAGCCGGTGGCGGGTGACAGACCAACTCCGCAAGCGGCTCCCGCTCGCCCCACGGCCGGCCTCGAGCGATGCTTCGGAGGAAGGGACGCGGACGGCGATCATCGACCGCGTGCCAGACCCAGCGGGCGTGGAGTTGGAGAAGCTCTGGGACGGTGAATGGCGCGAGACGCTGCTGCAACAGGCGTCAGCGCGAGTCAAAGCGCAGGTGGATCTTAAGCGGTGGCAGATTTTCGATCTTTATGTGCTGAAGGGGTGGAAGCCGCGCGAGGTGGCGCGCGCGTTGGGGGTTAATGTTGGGTGGGTGTACCTGACGAAACACAGGGTTGGCAGGCTCCTGAAGCAGGAACTCCGGAACCTGGAAGCAACCTTGCTGTAGCCACGCACTGCCAGGGCTGGTGTCCGCCCCGGCGGACCAGAGACAGCCAAGATGCCTGTCCTACTCCTCAGTCTTCCGGCAACGGCTTGCCCTTCGTTTCTGGCGCCCAGATCAGCGCGATCATGCCGACCAGGTAGATGCCGCACATCAGGACGGCAACGGTCCTGAAAGGCAGCAAGCCGCTCAGCCACCCCAGCAGATACGGGAACGGGGCGGCGACGTAGCGAACGGTGTTGTAACAGAAGCCAACGCCGGTCCCGCGCAGGCGGGTGGGAAAGAGTTCGGGGAAATAGATTGAATAACCGGCGAAAACCGAGAGGGTGGCGAAGCCCATCAGCGGCAGCATCCAGTAGACATCGGTGGCCGTGCGCAACGAGTAAAACACGAACGCAACCGCCGCCAGGCAAAGCGCAAACGCGCTGAGAAAAGCGGTGCGGCGGCTGAACCAGGCGGCAACAAAAGTGAACGCGAACATGCCGGTCAACGACCCGACGTCCTGGAGGAAGGTGCCCTTGCTGCGGGTTTTGTCGATGGTGGTTTGCAGCTCGCGAATCATTCCGGGAAAAGCTTGTTCGATCAGTTGACGGTTCAGGAAGTGCACATTCTCCCGATCGGGGTCTTTCTGAACGAGCGTCACGAGGTTTTGGGTTGATTTCTTGAGCCGGATGGATCGGAAGGCGTTCGTGTCATAGAGGCTCTCCCCCTCGAGGAGGAGGTTCAGAGTCGCCGCGATTGCCTCGGTTTGGGCTGGCGAACTTTCCGGTTCCAGTTGCGAAAGCAACTCCGCGCCCGGCACCGACTTCAGGTGGGCAGCGGCCGGATTGGTCGCCGCGTTGAGTGCGGCTACGAATTCCGCAGGCCTGACGATTTCGGCCGCTTGGAGGGGCCGGTTCTTGAACGCGGTGGTGATCAGTTCGGGCGAGAAAAAGGCGATGCCCCACAAACCCACCATGCCCGAGACGCCGAGGCAGACCCCGACAATCAGGTTCTTGCGCCAGCGCGGCTGCCGGAACAGGTCACCGAGGGAGCCAACGGATTTGCCGCCGCCGCCCGCAGCAGCTTCGGCTTTGGCCCGTTTCCAGACTTCGGGCTCTCGCAGGATCAGGAGCATGGGGATGGCGAAAATCGCTGGAAACACGCTCACAAACGAGAGCACCTGCCAGCCGCTGTAAGGGCCCCAGAAGTTCTCAACGCCCGGAGTGATCTTGAGGCTCAGGGCCGAGGCGATCATATTGCCGCAAGCGGACAAGGCCTGCATCGAGCCGAGGGCGGCGGTGCGGAAGTGTCGCGGCACGCTTTCCGCCACCAGCGTCGTCGCGGCGCCGAACATTCCACCGACTCCCAGCCCGAACAGGAAACGCCATAACAGGAACTCGGTCCCGTTCCTGGCGAAGCCCGAGAGGCCGGAGAAAAGCGTGTAAGCGAGGAGAGTGGTCACCATGGCTTTAACCCGGCCATAGCGGTCGCTGAACATGCCAAAAAGGATGCCGCCGGTTGCCCATCCCACCATCAACAGCAGGGTTGCCAGGCCGCCTATCCGGCGCACTTCGTCATCCGAGACCCCCGCTCCCAGCAATTCTCTCAGCGCGGGTTCGCGCGAGAGGACGAAGATTCGCTGGCCCATGCAATCGAACAGCCAACCGCAGGCTGCCAGCAGGAACACGAGCCAGTGGTAGATCGTAACGGGTTCACGCGCGGCTGTGGTTTGGGGGGAGCGGAGAGCACCCGTCCCACCCCCGACGTTTGGAGTCGATGAGGGTTGCATCGCCAGACATTTTCGGGAAGAACGTGGTGGGAAGTCAAGTAATGGCTTAGCCCGAATATTTCATAGCGACTGTAGGCGCCGCCATAAGGAGGCGAAACGCTGGGAGACTCGGTTGTTTTCGCCTTACGTCGGCGCCTACAATCTGTGCCGGGTTGGTGCGGGCGGCGAAATATCCAGGTTAGGCAGGGGTCGCTTCCAGTCAACCGGGGCGCTTGACCACAGGTTCGGACCGTGCTTGACTCCAGTCATGAAACTGGATTTCGGGATCAAGTCATTCCGCGGATGGCTCCTTGCGCCGGTGCTTGCGGGGATTTGGGTCGCGAGCGAATCAACCGATAGTTTTGGCGCGGACGGCTCGCTCGTGGGGAAACAGGCGCCGGAGTTTCACGTCCAGGGGATTTTCAACGAGGCGTATTCGCTGGAAAGGTTCAAGGGGCACATATTGGTGATGCAGTTCGGTTCATCCTGGTGAGGGGGCTGTCAACAGTGGGCCAAGGCGGTCCACAACGTGATTCAGGATTTCTCGCCTTGGGGTGTTTACTACCTCGAGATCACCTGCGGCGAAAACGCGCGCGCGGCGCTCGACTATACGCTCCATTACCGCAGCCCCCGCATGATGGGAATCGATGCCGATTATTCGATGAGCCAGGATTATCGCGCCCAGAGCTGGCCGACGTTCGTGGTCGTCGATGCGGAGGGCGTCATCCGATTCCACGGATTCGATTCCGACCAAAACCTGGCCGGAGTTCGGCGGTGCCTTAAGAATATCCTGCGAGCAACAGAAAAGGACCCGAAGCAGGTTCTGGCATCCGGCGTCGCATACCCGGCAGAGGTTTTGGCGTGCCGGAAGGCGCGGCGAGACCGCTCACCGCGACTCGCGTTCGACCGTTCAGGAAATGCGAACGTGGTCTATTACTCGAACGTTGGCGGCACAAACGCTGTATACGTGCGGCGGTTTGACCCGCAGGGAGCGCTTAAATCGGAAGACCGATTAAGCCCTGCTGGGCTCGAAAGTTACGCTCCGGATTGCGTGTTTGATGATGCGGGGACCCTCTGGGTAACGTGGTCCGCAAGGCCGGATCGCTTTTTCGACATTTTCGTTCAGTCGCACAACAAGGGTGAGCCGCCACGGACCGAGCGACTGAGTTCCAGCGACGACGATGCGATGAGCCCGAGGATCGCCGCAGGCGCCGGCGGGGCGCTCACGGTGACTTACTACAAGTGGGCGAAGCTAAACGGGATCTCACGTGACCGGAACGTTTTTGCCCGTTCCTATGATCCGGCGCGGCGGAGTTGGGGCTCGGAGGTCGAGATCAGCCCACTGGAGCCTAAGGTTGAAGATCATACTGACCCGGACGTGGTGATGGATGCTCAGGGCGGCGCCTGGATCGTCTGGAGCTACGATTATCATCCGCAACTTTTCCGCAAGCCAGTGAGTGCTTCTCAACCGACGATTTTCGCGGCTCGGTTTTCCTCCAACACGGCTGCTCCAGCCGTTCTCGTTGGCGCGACCGGAAGGCTGCGCGATGCAATCGACCTGTTTCCGTCGGTGGCTTTGGATAGCGCTGGGGTGCTGTGGTGCGCCTGGGACTGTTCCGAGCCGCATCGAAACATCCAACTGGCACGGCGCTCGCCTGGCGACGAGGCGTTCAACGCCGTGGCCTCCTTCGGCAAGGCGATTTGCTCGACACCCAAGTTGTCCGCGACCAGAGACGGCAGGTTGCTGCTGGCGTGGTCGGAGCATGCGGCGGTCGGGGGTTGGCAGGGCAAAGTGGCGCTGCTGAAGGATGGCCAGCCTCTGGAGACCGTGACGCTTACGGAAAAGGCCGACGTCCTTTTCCCGCAAGCGCAACAAAGCCCTGACGGCCAGTATTGGGTGGTCTACGAAACCAGCAGCGAGACGGGGGCTCAGGTGACCGTGAGGAAACTGGAGAAGTTCGGCCGATAGTGGGTCAGAGGGAATTGGGCACGGACAGTCCGTGGCAATTGACAAGGGCTCCTTGCCTCTGAGAGTGGCAGCGGAGGGCTATCGCACATTGCCGCGGTCTGAAGCCCGCGTGCTGACGGAAGGCGGACCTCGGCCCAGAGGGTGATTTGCTTGCCGCTTGTAAAAGTCCTCCTCCTGTCCCATCTTCTGCCGAAACGAGGCTGCCCTTTGCCGGGCGAGGCCAAGTTCCGGCCATTGAAGAAGTTCATTCAGAGTTGGTTGATAAACACCCTGGCGGTGCTCGTCGCGGTGCATATTGTTCATGGCATACGCTATGAGAATTGGCTCTACCTGCTCCTGGCTTCGCTGGTGCTGGGAATATTGAATGCTTTTTTGCGGCCGTTGCTGCTGTTTCTGGCGTTGCCCCTGCTGATTTTTACGCTGGGCCTGTTCATGTTCTTCATTAATGCGCTGCTGCTCTATTTTGTCGGCTACCTGCTCCAGCCGCATTTTTTTGTCGATAGTTTTTCGGCCGCTTTTTGGGGGGCGCTGGTCATCAGTGTGGTCTCGCTAATATTGAACACATTGACCGGAACCGGCAGCGCGAGGATAAGAGTCCAACATCGACGCCGTCCCCCGGACGACAGGGGAAACGGTCCAGTCATCGACATCTGACTTTCCATGATCGAGGTTGAGGGACTAACCAAGCTCTACGGCACGTTCGTGGCCGTCAATGAGCTGTCATTTGCCGTTCGGACCGGTGAAGTGATGGGCCTGGTCGGGCCGAACGGGGCGGGCAAGACGACCACTTTGCGCTGTCTCTCGGGAATAATTCCACCGACTCGCGGGTCCATCCGCATCTGTGGCCACGACCTCGGGAACGACCCAATCGCCGCCAAGCGGCAATTGGCGTTTTTCAATGATGAGCCTCGGCTGTTTGATTACCTCACCGTTTGGCAGCACCTGGTGTTTACCGCGCGCATATACCAGGTCGCCAACTACGAGCCGCTCGCGTCGCAGCTCCTCGAAGAGCTCGAGTTGGTTGAAAAGCGGAACTCCCTGCCGGGCGAACTCTCCCGCGGGATGAAACAAAAACTGGCGATTGCGTGTGGATTGCTGCACAGCCCGAAGGTGATCTATTTCGACGAGCCGCTGACCGGCCTGGATCCGCTGGGCATCCGCCGGATGAAGAACTCGATTCTCAAGCGGGCAGGACAGGGGGCTGCGATCATCATCAGCTCTCACCTGCTGCACCTGGTCCAGGAGATTTGCTCCCACATCCTGATCCTCAAAAACGGAAACAAGGTTACGGTCGGCACGCTCGAGGAGATCACTCGTCTGTTTTCCGAACAGCCCGGCGATGCGAATCTGGAGGAAGTATTCTTTCGTGCCACGGGCGCCCAGGAGGAGTCCAAATGAAAACCATCTTTTTGCAGGTGCTGGTTCTCAGTTTTTGTCTTGGCCTGGCGCGAGCAGGCTGGTGCGAGCATCCAACAAAGGCTGCCGACAGCCTCGTTCTCGCCCGTGTGGAATTGGCGGGACCTGCTGAATCTTACAGCCTGCCCGTCCACGCCTTGTTGCAGGACAGCGCGGGGAGGGACTATATGCTGGTGTTTTCCGCGGAAGAAGACCTCGTGCAGGCCGGCTGGCCCTGGCGTGTCCTGGCCCGTGATATTCGCCCGGAAGATTGTCTGTTGGCGACCTGGCTTCGCCCGGCTGCCCATGAATATGCGGTGTCCCATTTCATGCCGCTGCATGACGATGGCGTCCAACTGCTGGTGCGAGCCAGCGACGCTGAGGCCGAGGAACTGGCTGATGCGGGGCTGGCCCTGCAACGGCTGGACTCCGAACCGATCACCTGGTCGAAGCGCCAGCCGCCGCGGGGAGAAAGCGGCAGCTGGCCAAAACTCCTGGCCGATCCTTTGGTGACCGAGATGCTCGGCTCGATTCAAACCACAAACCTGTATCGCTTGCTCGCTCGCCTGACGGGTAGCGAGCCCGAGCTGGCGTCGGGCGCCCCATGCCTGATTACGACCCGCAACACATCTTCGGGCGCGCCGCTGACCAATGCCCTGGATTCCGCGTTCCAACGCCTGCAAGCCCTCGGCCTGGCGCCTTTTTATCACCGATGGACAACCAGTACCCGCACCAACCGCAACCTCGTCGCCAACCTTCCCGGCACCACCCACTCGAACGAGTTGGTCCTCATCACCGCACATCTGGATGACGCCCCGTCGGGAGCCGTCGCGCCCGGGGCGGACGACAACGCCAGCGGGTCAGTGTGTGTGCTGGTCGCCGCCGGCGTCTGCGCCCGGTACCAGTTTGAGCGCACGATCCGCTTCGTGCTGTTCACGGGTGAGGAACAAGGCCTGTACGGAAGCAAAGCGTATGCTGCCACCCTCCAGCAAGCCGGCGAGAATGTGACCGGGGTCATCAACCTGGACATGCTGGGTTGGAGTAGTTTGAGCGCGCGCACTTTCCAACTGCACATCCGCGCCGCGACGAACTCGGGCTACGCGGCTGACCTCGCGCTGGCATCCGTCTTCACGAACGTGGTCACCGATTATGGCCTGAGGACCGAGTTGACCCCGGTTATCAAACCCGACAGCCTGCCTAACAGCGACCACGCCTCATTTTGGAACCGCGGCTTTGCTGCTCTTGCGGCGACCGAAGATTACACCAGTGATTTCACCCCGTATTACCACACGATCAATGACACCCTTCGGACCCTCAACTGGCGGTATTACACCGCCGCGGTCCGCGCCGGCGTAGGGACGGTGGCCCTGCTTGCCGGGCCGCTCGGCCCTGTGCCATCGGATGTGCTTGAGGTAGCCAACAGCGATTGGAATCCCGGCAGCGCGGTCGGCGGAACCGCCTTTCTGGCGAGGCATTCTCCGTCCGCATTGGAATCCGGGTTGGATGTTTTTGACCTCGCCCTGAGCAACGCGCCAGCGAACCCCAAACCTCAATGGCTCCAGATAACGTCTAGCCCGTACGATACACCGCTGCTGGCTGACTCGAGGCCTCCGGACAGCCAATCGCTGTTCCTGACCTCGCTATCAGTGGGGGCGCCGCCCGACGTGCAAGTGTCGTGCAGCAACAAGCTGCGGTTCGATTTCCTTAGTCCACCAGCGCCAGATCGAATATACCTCGCCCGGATTCGCCTCAGCAGCCAGTACACGCCGGGACGATCCGATTTTCTTTGTGTGACCAACCTGCGTGACGTGAGCGCCCAGGGTGGGTTTGTCGGGTTGCCGGGCCTGTCGTCCGTGCCGGCCAATACCAATTACGGTACTTGCGAGATTTCATGCCGATTCCTTGATACCACGGCTGCCGCCTGCCCCTTGCGCTTTATCTCCGCAACCGAATCCAATGTGGTGCTCGGGACCGAGGCGCAAGTCGGCGTCAAAGTGTTCGATGAGGTTCTATTCAGTCCCACTCTGGACGGCACGAACTGGAGCCCGGTGGCTTCGTTCACGAACGATGTCGCCGCTGACGCCGCTTCTTTCGAGTTGGCGACGCAGGAGCTTTTGCTCCCGGTCGAGGTGCCCGCGGGTTCCGCGCCGGCGCGGTTCTTCCGTCTTAAGCGCACCTGGCTTGCGCCGTAGCGGAGTCGTTCTTTTGACTGCCGTTTGGGCGCACACCCGTTTCGGCCCGCATTAGCTTTTCCTTCATAGATTCTAAGAAATCCGCGGTTCTGGTGTCGTATCTCATGATCAGGCTGCTCCTCATTCCGGCGCGGAAACCCGCGCTTTGGGAAGACGGACGGTTTTATGTGAAACTTTTGGCCGGGCTGGAGGTTATAGCATGGGAGGGGTTGCGCAGGATTCGCGCCGCCCCCGACGGAGAACAGGTGAGCATGAACGCGTTGTACCAGATTCGCGATGACGGGTTACAGTTGGCTCGATGGGGCCTCAGTGAAAAAGCCGCCGTGGTTGGTCGTGGTGAGTTGGCCGACATACGGGTGGAAGACCAAAGCTTGTCGCGGCAACATTTTGTCATAGTGCGTGAAGGCGAATCGTGCCTGGTTGAGGACCTGAACTCGCGGAACGGCACGTGGGTGCAGGGAAAGCGCGTGCTGGTGGCCAGACTTCATCACAACGATCGCATTCTCGCCGGGCGCACGTGGTTCGTGTTCGTGGACCGGCCGGCTATCGCAGCGAGGTGCGTGCGGCACTTGGGGCCACACGGCACGAGAATCGTGCCCGCGCCGGTTTCTACCCGAGCTCAGTCGTCGACGATGGAACACGTGGGTGCGTGTTAAGGAATGGGTTGAAGAGCGGCGTCAGGAGTTTTCTACGATCTGCATCACCGCTCGTATGTACCCCATCGCGTAGGCCATCCCGGCGTGCCACGGCGCGCCACAGCTCATCTGGGGCGTATGGTCCGGAATGAGCACCCCTTCAAAGCGATTCTTTTTGAGAATGCGCAGGACGCGAATCATGTCAATGTCGCCGTCATCCACAAAAGTTTCCCGATAATGGGGAACCTTTCCGCGAACATTCCTGAAATGCACATAGGCGAGTCTGCCTTGGCGACTGTATTCGTCGACCGCGTCGTAAACATCCCCATTGGCCATCTCGGCCAGCGTGCCAAGGCAAAACTCGAGCCCGTTGGCCGGGCTGGGGTTCACATCAATGACGCGCTGGTACATGCCCGGCTGATAGACCAGCCTGGGCTGGCCGCGGACCGTCGGGAGGGGCGGGTCGTCCGGATGCAATGCGAGTTTCACACCGGCCGCTTCCGCGGTGGGCAGAATTTCGTTCAGAAATTCGCGGAACCGACGCCACAGTTCGTCATGGGTGATGGGTGCCACGGTTCCCAGGGGCGCCTGCGGGTCGTAGACCATGTTCCACACCATACCGTTGGGCAAGGGCGTGTCGCAGGGGCCGTCGATGCCGACCGACACGGCGCCTCCGCGTGCAAACACGCCGGTGACCCGGCCGGCTACTCCGGCGATGCTGAAGTTATACCCCATGATGGGGATTCCTGCCTGTCCGACCCGGCGGATAATCGTCTTTAGGTTTGCGAGTTGCTCGCGCCGCCGTGGGCCGTCAAGCAGCACATCATGCCAGTGGGCCGGGTCGAAGTTCTCGACAGCTTCGATCTTGAGTCCTTCGGTCTCAGCCTGCTGGCAAAGGCGGCGCAATTCCTCGAGCGTCCAAAGCCGGTCGGGGTCGCCCGCTAGTCCCCACCCCCGCTCACTGCCCGTTGGTTGGTCATCGCGCGGGCTGCACGCGCCGTCTCTGAAGTAGTCCACCAGGTGAATCACCAGGTGCGTGGCGCCCGCCTGGCGCGCGAACTGGAAGTTTTCGCGCGTCAGCATGTGACGATACAGGCCCAGCCCGAGCTTCA
>DATDCV010000254.1:0-2427 GCA_036524155.1 Verrucomicrobiia bacterium | reverse complement strand
CGCCTTCCCGGGAAAGTGGTGATCGACGAGACGCGGCTCTATCGGATCAACGCTACTGTAAACGGGTGGGTGACCTCCGATCTCTCGATCGCGCCCGGGGTTTCCGTGAAGAAAAACCAGGTGCTGGCTACTTATTATAGCCCGCAGCTTTTGTCGGCTGCGCAATCTCTGCTCCACGCCTCCGCCGTTAGGGGAAGGACGCTGAAGGCAGCGCCGGAGGAAGCCGCCGAACCGGGCGACGAACCCGTCCCCAATCTCAACGTGCAGCAGTTTACCGAATCGCTTAAAAACCTTGGAATGGAGGACCATCAGATCGAGGAGATGATCAAGAATCGCAAACTCATCCGCAACGTCGAGATCATCTCGCCTGCGGACGGATTCGTCCTCTCGCGCAACATTTCCCTCGGACAGCGCTTTGAGCGGGGCACCGAGTTCTACCGGGTGGCAGACCTTGGCCACGTGTGGATTTTAGCCGAGGTCTCCGAAGCGGATGCCGAGTCTTTGCCGCCAGGCAGTCGCGTCACGGTCACCCTCCCGCGGCTGAAAAAGACCCGCGAGGCAACCGTCAGCAGCGCGTTGGCCGCGGTGGATCCGGCCTCCCGAACCCTGCAGTTGCGCCTGGAGGCGGACAATCCGGATTTCCTGTTAAAGCCTGACATGTTCGTCGACCTCACGTTTGAGTTAACTATCCCCGAAGGCACGATCGTGCCGGCGGAGGCCGTCTTGCGCTCGGGGCTGCGGTCTGCGGTGTTTGTGGATTTGGGCAATGGCCGCTTTGAACGCCGCCCGGTTGTGGAGGGCGCTCGTGGGGACGATGAAATACAGGTTCTCAGCGGGCTCGGTGTTGGTGAGCGAGTCGTCGTTTCGGCCAATTTCCTGCTCGATTCGGAGAGTCGAATAAGAAACGTCGCCGGGCCTGAAGAACCTCCCGCCACGGACCCGGTCTGCGGCATGCGGGTTGACGTGACCGCCAGTGCGGCCCGGAGTCACTCCGGGGGCGCGACGTGGTATTTCTGCAGTGAGCAATGCAAAAGACGGTTCGAGGCAGCGCCGGCAAGCTTCCTGAGAGCCTCGTCGGCCACCAACGCGCAGCCGAGAGAAAGTGTTGCGCAGCACAGTCTGTCCGGGTTGTGACTATTATACGCACCGACATAAGTCGCGCCGCGTGAGGGCACGCCGCCTACAAGGGACTGTAGGCCGCGTGCCCTCACGCGGCGCAAGCATTTATGACGTCCAGTATAGGCGGCCCCTGGGGCTGCGGATTTCGTGGACCGGCCTGCTGCCGGCTCGGGACGCGGGGCGCTGGACTGTGGTTAGAGAGTGAACTCCGGCAGCTTGACGATGGCGCCGCCTTTGAGCGCCGATTGGTGCGCGCAAAGGCCGACGCAGGTCCAGTTGGCCGATTGCCGGGCATTGGGAAACGGTTCCCGCTTTTCGATGATGGCTGAGACGAATTCGTGCACCAGGTGTGGATGGGAACCGCCGTGGCCCGCACCCTGGGTGAAGCTCAGATGGGTCTTTTTAGCCAGGTCATAAACTCCCTTGGTCGTGAAGCGCTGGATCGACTTGGGAAGCCGCTTCGCATAGTCGGGCGCTTTGACCGGCCTGGGGATTTTCGGCTCGGGGAGCTTGGCCCGGTGCATGACCAGCGGCTGATGCTCGATGAGCGGCCATTCGATGGAGGCCTTGGAACCGTAGACGTCAAAACTTTCGCGGTACTGCCGCGCGACATCAAAGAGCGAACGGTAAATGCGGGCGCTCAAGTCGGAGTCTTTGAACTTGATGTGCGTGGTTTCGACGGCGAACGGCGAGCCGTACTTGGCGACGAGTTCCTTGCGAATGGTCCCCGAGCCGAAACAGGAAACGTACTCGGCGACGGCGTTGGTGAGCGCGCACACCGGCCCGACACAGTGGGTGGCATACCACATTGGCGGCAACCCCGGCCAATAATTCGGCCAGCCGTCCATATCCTGCTGGTGGCTGGCCTGCACGAATTGAACTTTGCCCAGCACGCCGGTTTCGCATAGTTCCTTGAGATAGAGAAACTCGCGCGCGTACGCCACGGTCTCCATCATCATGTACTTGCGCCCCGTCTTCTTTTGCAGCTCAACAATCTTCCGGCAATCCGCAATCGAAGTGGCCATGGGCACGGTGCAGGCGACGTGTTTTCCGGCCCTGAGCCCCGCGAGTGACATCCAGGCGTGATCCGGTATCGGTGTGTTGATGTGGACCACGTGAACATTTGGATCCTCGTTTCACTGGGACCAGCACCAGGCCCCCAACATTGGTTACAATTTTGGCGATTTCATGACTCTCACAACCAACGACATGCAGAAAGCCCGGCTCCGCCACTGGCTTAATTACAGCGAGGGCATGTATCCCGACTTCGCTCTCTCCCTCGAGATCGCCCCCAGCCAGGACAGTGAC
>DATDCV010000253.1:0-10693 GCA_036524155.1 Verrucomicrobiia bacterium | reverse complement strand
ACAGGATCGCGCACACGGTGGTCTTCAAGTGGAGCGAGGTGGAAAAGCAATTGGCGGCGACGTGCCGGGTGGCCCGGCCGGGGATTTGAGGACGCGATGAACAGGCGGAACCACAAGGCGGAGCACCAGGAACTCGATAGCGTTGGCGTCTTGCAGGCGCGGGGCGTGGTGGGACTCACCAAGCGTCAGATGGCGGCGGCGCTGCAGGTCTGCCCTCGGACCATCACGGAGATGATGCGGCGCGGGCAAATCAGCTACTGGAAGATTGGCAAGCAGATCGTGCGGTTCCGGATGGAGGACGCCGTCAAGCGGATGAATGAGACCGTGCTGGTCGCGGCAGAGGAGGGCGAGCAGTGAACTCCCGCGAGAAAGGCAAGCGCGGCGAGCGGCAGTGGCGCGATGAGTTGCGAGCTAACGGCTACGCAGCGCGGCGCGGGCAGCAGTTCTGCGGTTCTCCTGACTCCCCTGATGTGGTGTGCGATTCCCTGCCCTGGATCCACTTCGAGGTCAAGGCGGTCGAGCGGCTGAACATCGAGGAGGCGATGGACCAGGCCCGGCGGGATGGCACGGGCAAGGTGGCTGTCGTCGCGCACCGCCGGCGCTTCCGGCCGTGGTTGGTGACCATGGAGGCCGAAACATTTTTCCGGCTGCTGAGAGGGGACTTCACAGAAGGCAACGGAGGCAACGAAGAAAACGCTTTGGGAGCGGCGCGCTCGGAGAGCGACGCCCTACCGAAAAAGGAAAACAACAACAACGAAGAAAGGAAAAAAGACAGATGAGTCTTGTACTTGAATCAAAAGCGGGTGGCGATTTTAAGCCGCATGTCGAAGGCATTCACCCGGCGGTCTGCGTCGATGTGATTGACCTGGGGTTGGTCGAATCGGAGTTCCAGGGCCAGCGGCGCCTGGTCAACAAGGTGCGGGTGGTCTTCGAGACTGAGCAGCGCAATGAGGACGGCAAAAACTGCATTATCACGAAGACCTTCACGGCGAGCCTGCACCCGAAAGCGAAGCTCGCGGAGTTCCTGGGCAAGTGGCGGGGTCGTCCCGTGGTGCCGGGGGAGAGCATCGACCTGGCGAAGCTCATCGGGGCGAACTGCACGCTGGTCATTAGTCACCAGCAGAACATGGTGGGCCGGACCTACGCGTCGATTGATGCGGTGAGCAAGCCCACGAAGCGGCTGGTCGCTTCTGGTTCGTACGACCCGGCGTTGGCGCGCCAGCGGATCGCGGAGTGGAAAGCGAAGGAAGCGATTGGCCTGCAGGCGGCGCCTGCGGCGGTGGCGAGCGCAGCTCGTCCGACGGGTCCCGCGCATGCCGCTCCGGCGGCGAGTGGTGCGCCCAAAAGCGCGGCGCCTGGTGCGAGCCGCACCGGCCATCAGGCGCCGGAACCGGAGTTCGACCCGGAAGTCGGTTTCTGACCTCAGCCGCGGCCAACAAGACCCTGACGACATCATTCCATGACAACAATGAACAAAAGAGGGGCGAAGGCCGCCGGCTACCGTGCTCTTACCGGCAGATACCGTCTGCCGGAGGAGCGCGGGATGCTGGATGGCGTCCTCGCCGATATGCGGCGCGGAAACATCAGCCACGTTTTGGTGAAGGACCGGCTCGGCGTCGCCGTGTGGCGGCGCGGGTCCTTGCGGGCGGCCACCGGGAGGTGCGCATGAAACTGTTCAACTCGGAGAGCGCGCACTGGTACCGGCGCGACGGCGAGCCGTTGCACTCCGTTCCGTCGGCAAAAGGGACTTTGCAGTCGGCCACCATGCGGCCGACAACGCTGCGAGACGCGCGCAAGCTCGGCCTGCTGCCGAGCGTTACAAATGTGCTGGGGGTCATCAACAAGCCCGAGCTGGTCGAGTGGAAGATGACGCAGGCGGTCCTTGCGGCCCTGACGCTGCCGCGCCGGGACGGTGAAGACCTGGGTGTGTTTGCCAAGCGCGTTGTTGAGGACGCGCAGAGCCAGGTGAAGGGCGCGGCGGAGTTCGGGTCGGCGTTTCACGCCGGGGCCGAGCACGTGGCCAAGACGCTGGAGGTGGATCCGACCGGCCCGTACGCGGCCTGGTTGAATCGGCACCGGGATTGGTTTCAGGCGAATTGCATTCGCATGGTCTGGACTGAGCGCGTGCTGGTCAACGTCGAGCTGGGCTACGCGGGCACGGCGGACGTGCTGGTCGAGCACCAGCAGCACGGGCTGACGCTGGTGGACTACAAAACGCAGGGCGTGAAGCCAGGCAACACAGCCCGCGCCTACGGGTCGTGGTGCCAGCAGTTGGCGGCGTATCGGCGAGCCATCGGCAAGCCAGTGGCCTGCATGAGCGTCATCGTCAACTCGACTGAGGCGAGCGAGTTGGTCGAGCGTGCCTGGAGCGAAGAGGAGCTGCGGGCGGGTTTGGAATCCTTCGAGGCGGCGCTGGTCATCTGGCGCAACGAGAAGTGCTATGACCCTCGGGTTGCACCGGTGGCCGGTGCGTTGCCCGTTCTGACGGCCGCGTGATGGGCGTCAATGAAAGCGGCGTTGGGACGGGGCGGCTTTCAGCCGCCACCGTCCAGCGCATCGAGCGCCTGGTGGGAGGCGACCCGGTAACCGAGGGGCAAATCCTGAGGTTCATCGGGGCGCGTTACGGGGCGAAAAATCTGTTTTACCTGCCGCCGCACGTTGCGGCGGAGGTCTGCAAAAGGCCGGCGGATTTCATTCGAGCGGCGAGGCAGTACTGCGAGCCGGAGCTTGGGCTTTGAGTCATGGCTAAAGCGCAAAAAGATTGGGCAAAGCAAAAGCGGCGGGAGCTGATGAGCTTGCTTGGGAATGTGTGCGCACACTGCGGCACGGCTGAGAACCTTGAGTTTGATTGCATCTATCCGAAGGGCGACCGGCACCACCGCGGCGAGGCGTCGCAGCGGATGTGCTTTTATCGGCGGCAGTTTCGGGAGGGAAATTTGCAGGTGCTTTGCAACGTGTGCAACGCACGCAAAGGCGATGAGAAACCGGTGCTGGTGCTGACGGCGCCGCTGGCTGATGAGCCTTTTTGAAGTGCTAGCGCACGGCCACCATCCATGCAGGACCCGCGTCGAACCGCAGAGCTGTTGCTCGGCGCCATTGATTGGCAGACCGAGGTGTCCGGGTTTTGCCGTTGCCCTGGTGAGGCGTTCCACACCAGCCACAATGGGAAGAAGGATTGTCGAGTGAACGTGGACGGAGCACCCACAATCTTTTGCTTTCATGCCTCGTGCGCGCCGGCCGTTGCCGAAGCGAACCGGCGCCTGCGCCGGGAGCTCGGCGCGTCGCCCTGGGAGCTGCGGCTGCCTGATGGGCGGATGCTGCGGAGCGGCGATGTGCTCCAGGCAAGTGGCGTGGTGCTACCGCGTGAGGTTGTGAGGGCCCGCGCACGGGCCGAAGGCCGCGAAGCCGGCGAGCAGTTGCTTTTGGAAACGCTCCGCGCGGCGGCGGAGCGGTTCGGTCCGGGGTTGTTCGACTTCTTTCGCTGGCCGATGGCGCAGATTCTCGAGGACTCGCCGTTGTTGGTCGCGGAGCGGGATGCCGAGGACCAGTTCCGGACCTGGCTGAAGCTTTGGCCAGCGTGCTCGACGGTGTGGATTGGCGACGTTTACAGCTCGGGTAAAGCGGAGCACCGGGCGCATTTCCGGCCGGTGGCGGAGTGGTACCAGATTGGGCCAGTGATGGGGAACTACACGTGCGGCTCGTCTTTCAAGCCTGGCTGCTACAGCCGCAGCAACGAGAACCTGAGCGGGCACCGGTTCCTCGTGGTCGAGTCGGACTCGCTGGCCAGGGATGAGGTCGGCGCGATTTTCGCGTACCTGAATCGGCGGCTGCACTTCACTTTGCACGCCATTATCGACACGGCCGGGAAGAGCTTGCACGGATGGTTCGATGCGCCGCGGAACCGCGTGGCGGAGCAGCGGCTGAAGGCCGGGCTGGAGGTGTTCGGGTGCGACCCGAAAGTTTTCACTTATTCGCAACCGGTGCGGGTGCCTGGCGCATTCCGCGACGGCCGGCTGCAACGACTCATTTGGTTGCGACAATAGCATGGAAATTAAAACCTACGATCCTTCGGAGCAGGTGGACATTGCGGTTGACCTGGGCGTTGTGCCGCCGCCGTTGCCGGAGATCGAATTCCTGCGGGAGTTCGTGGCGAACGTGCCGCAGCCACCACCGCAGGTGGTGGATGGGATTCTGCACCGCGGGTGCAAGATGATTTTGGGCGGGACCAGCAAGAGCAACAAGAGCTGGTGCCTGCTCGACCTGGCCATCAGCGTCGCCAGCGGCGAGACGTGGTGGGGCCACCGGTGCGCGAAGATGCCGGTGGTTTACATCAATTTCGAACTTCATCGGTGGTCCATCGCGCAGCGGCTGAATGCGCTCGCGGGAGCAAGGCCGGAGTGCAAGGGGCTGGGCGAGAGCCTTGCCCTGTGGAACCTGCGGGGCCGGAGCTCGGACCTGACTTTGCTCCGGCCGAAACTGGAGGAGCAGCTCGCTCGACATCAGTTTGGGCTCATCATCCTGGACCCGGCTTACAAGCTGCTCGGCGACCGGGACGAAAACGCCAACGGGGAGATCGCCGGCCTGATGAATGAGTTCGAGGCGCTCGCTCAGTCCTCCGGGGCCGCGGTGGTCGTGGCCCATCACTTCGCCAAGGGGGACAGCTCGGCCAAGAACGCCATCGACAGGATGAGCGGCGCCGGCGCCTGGGCGCGTGACCCTGACTCCATCCTTGTCCTGACACCACACGAAGAGCCGGAATGCTTCACCGTCAGTCCTGTGCTGCGAAACCTGCCGCAGGTGGATGAGTTCGTGGTCCGGTGGGATTACCCGCTGATGCGGGTCGCCAGCGAGCTGAACCCTGAGGCGCTCCGCCGGCCCCAGTCGAAAAACAAGGTCTGTTCTGACAGGGAGTTTGTTGAGGCGGTAGTGAGCACGGAGGGCAAGACGTTCACCAGCATCGTCAGTAAAGCCAAGGCTGCTCTGAACATGAGCCCGAGAACGGCGGCTACCTATCTCAAGCGGCTGGTCGCGGCGGGTTTAATCCGGTCTGGTGGCGGTCTGTACTGGGTGCCGGGCCAGTGAACTGCAGGACTGCAACATCCCTTTAAATGAAGATGCAGCAGGAAACGAGACAGGCAGTGGGGAAGGAGCAACCCTCCTTGGGGTCGGGTTGCCCTTCCCACGCTGCCGTTACGGCAACACGAAAGGAATGCGTATGGCGTTAGCGTTTGAGCAACAACGGAAGGAAGGCGACAAGGCCTTTGCTGCGTTCAGCGTTTACCTGAGCCAGGGGCCGGAACGGTCGCTGGCGAAAACGGCTGTGAAGCTGGGGCGCAGCAAGGTGCTGATGGAAAAATGGTCCAGCAGGTTCAACTGGCCGGCCCGGGTGGTGGCCTATAACTCGCACATGGCCCTGGTGGAGCGTGAGGCGGCGGAGGCACTCACCCGCGAGAAGGGCGTGGACTGGGCGAAGCGGTACCAGGAACTCCGCGAAGCGGAGTGGCAGGAGCGGCAGAACCTCGTGGTCTTCGCTGCTGAGGTTCGCAAGCGCTGGATGGCGCGAGCGGAGCGATGCGGAACACTCGAGGGGTACGCGCGGTTGCTCGAGCTGGCGAGCAAGCTGGGACATAGCGCCTGCGAGAAGCCAACTGAGCGGGCTGAGGTGACGGGGCCGGAAGGCGGGCCTATCCGGGTCGAGGTGGCGGCAGCTCTGAAAAAGGTCTACGGCAAGCCGTTGCCTGGCGAAGTGGTGGACGTGCAGGCGGAGCCTGTCAAACCGGCGCTGCCGGCTGGGGGTGCGGCATGACGGAGCTGGAGAGATACTTCGCGGTGGGGTGTTCGGTTGGATGTCCGCCGGACCAGATGGACAACTTTGAGCGTGGTGGTGTGATCTTGCAGGAGCGACAGCTCGCCGCGTCCGCGGCGGCGCGGCTGTGCGACCTGGCCGACGGGCCGACGGCGGTCGGCTACGGCGGGGCCCGCGGCGGCGGGAAGTCTCACTGGCTGCTGGCACAGATGGGGGCCGATGATTGTCAGCGGGTGCCGGAGTTGAAATGCCTGCTGCTGCGGAAGGTTGGCAAAGCGAACATGGAGCACTTCGAGGACCTGCGCCGGCGGCTGTTCGGCGGGTTGAAGCATGACTTCTCGGCTTATCGCGGCGTGCTCACTTTCGGGAACGGGTCGCGAATCATTGCCGGCCACTTCCAGGCGGAGAAGGACATCGATGCGTACCTCGGCCTGGAATACGACGTGATCGGGATTGAGGAGGCGACGACCTTGTCGAGCCGGAAGCATCAGGACATTACGACCTGCTGCCGGACGTCGAAGCCGAACTGGCGACCACGTATCTACTCAACAACCAATCCCGGTGGGATTGGTCATGCGTGGTACCGCGCCAGGTTCGTCCTGCCGTTTCTGGAGCGGCGCGAGCGCGAGACGCGGTTTGTGCCGGCTCGCGTGAGTGATAATGCCTTCAACAACCCTGAGTATCAACGTGTGCTTGAGGGGCTGACGGGCTGGCAGCGTCGGGCCTGGTTGGACGGAGACTGGGACCTGGCCGCAGGCCAGTTCTTTACAACGTTCCGGCGGGACATCCATGTCGTCGCCGATTTTGACGAGACGCGAGCGAGGGAGTGGTTCGCGGCGCTGGATTACGGCTTCGCCCACTACACGGTCGTGTTGCTCGGTTGCACCGACGGTGATGGCAACGTGTTCGTGGTGGACGAGCACGCAGAGCGGCTCTGGTTGCCGCAGCGTCATGCTGCGGCGGTGAAAGCGATGCTGGCTCGGCGAGGCCTGGCCGTGGAGCAGCTCCGGCGCTTCGTCGCCGGAGCGGATGTCTTTAGCCGGCAGAGCGATGGAACGACGATTGCGCAGCAGTATCGGCGGGAGGGAATCACTCTGCGGGCCGCGAATACGGACCGGGTCAACGGTTGGGCAGAGTTATTGCAATTGTTTGGTGACCCAGAGGCAAAGCCGAAGGTCGGCCTCCCAATTCCGCCGCGCCTGTTCATTCATCGACGGTGCGGGCGCCTGGTGGAGACGCTGCCCAGCCTCCAGCACGATCCGAATCGGCCTGAGGACGTGCTGAAGGTGGACGCAGACGAGGATGGCGTCGGAGGCGACGACGCCGCAGACGCGCTGCGGTATCTGGTGGCGACGAAGTCGCGCACGGTTGCGCAACGGAAGTTGCGGGGTCTATAGTACAGCGGATGGATGACAGGTTGAAAGAGCTTATGGAGGTGGCGAAGCAGCACGCGGAGGACTTGCGCAGGCTCAGGCGCGAGAATGCGCGGCTGCGAGCGGAGATGGCGCGGCTTGTCCAGGAGGGCCGGCCCACGGCGCGGGCAAACCGGCGAGCGAAGCGAGCTTGATGGCGCAGACCCCCTTGGGGATGGAAGGGGGTCGAGCATTGGGGGATGGGTGGGGGAGCGAACGAAGCAGCAGGCCGAATGACGGCGCGCTGGTTGCCTGTGTTTGTGGTTTCGCAACCAGCGTGACGGCGTGAGGCCTGGCAGCGGAGTGAGCGGCTTGGGTGTTGGAGGCGTGAAGTCCAGAGGGTGAAACCCTTTGGCGCGGGCCTGGGGCGCGCAACCCCAGCCGGGTCCAGGGCGGGAGCCCTGGCGGGTCCGTGCCGGACTGGCCAACTGGCCGGGGCCTGCCACCGGCTGGCAGTGTGAGGTGCCGCACAATCCCGATTGCTCGGGAGGTGGTGGCCCCGGCTGAATCAGAAGAGCTGGCGGGTCTCGGCTTCGCGCACGAAGTAGCGCAGGGTGTAGGTGCTGCGGGCGCCGGGCTTGTCCTTCCGGATCGTCGCCTTCATCAGGTTCGGGCCGAACTTGTGGCGCAGGCGGGTGAGCTCACACTCGGCGCTGTCGCGGTCCGGGATGCACACAAGGGAAATGCCGCGCTCGACCGTGACGGTCTGCGTGAGCTTGAGGAGGAACTGCGAAGCGTGGTGTTGCATGTGTGTGTTAGGGAAGCGGGCGCGACCCTCGCGGGCCGCGCCCTGGGTGAATCAGGCGGCAACCTGCTCGGCGGTGCGGGCGGGGCCGTTGTACTCGTAGGGGTTCGGCTGGTGGTCGGCGGCGAAGCGGCTGCCGTACTTCTGGCGGGGATCGGCTCCGCTGCCTTCGGTCTGGAACTGGCCGCACGGGCGCTGCCAGCACTTGCGGACGTTGTTCCAGTGAAAGCCGAACTGGGAGAGCTGGCCGCGGACCTGCTCGGCGGGTGCCTCCGGAAACGTGATCCAGATCCACTTGCCGACAACCTCGGCCAGGTCGTAGGCCCTGGGCTGCCATTTGCGGAGGAGTTCGAGGACCGCGTCGGTTGAGAGCGCGCGGTTCTGTTCGCGCTCGGCGAAGTTCACAAACGGCAGGACCCGCTTGGGCTGCTCGGTGCGTTTCGCGGCGTCAACCTCGGCCATCGCCTCTGTAAAGGTCTTGGCTGTGCTGGTGTTGTTGTTTTCACTCCGCTGCTCATCAGGACGGAAGCTGAGCCCTGAATCTTTTTGCTGATTTTTATTTTGTTTCGTTTTCATGGTCTTTTTTTTTGAACTCTGCTGCTCAGTCCGGTCTTTCGCCCTTCACCCGAATTAGCCCGCGCATCAGGGCGGCCTGCGGGAGTAGTCTTCAGAGGGCACCGCATGTCTTGGCCCCCTGATGAGGAAGCGGGCGGGGAAGGGCGAGAGACTGGACTGCCGTGCAGCAGAACCAAAAAAGACCTGAAAACAAACCTGGTGTTGTCTTCATGGTGCGGGAGTCCAGAGGGGCGAGCTCCTCTGGCGGGGGTTTGGGGGCAGCGCCCCCATGCCTTCTTGTTCCCTCCGCGCGCGCCCAATTTTGTCTTTAGCTCAGCGGAGTGAGGGGCTGGCGTGAAGGATGCAGGAGCGGTTGGCGCGAGCACTGCGCTTGCTGTGTTTGGGGCGCAGGGAGCAAGCAAGCAGTGATTCGTGCCAACCGCGACAGGCTCTGGCTACAAGGGGTGTTATTTTTAATTGCCGCCAGCCCGGGGGTCCTGCGAGCGGGTGCCGGGCTGAGTCTTTGCGGCAAATAAATATAACATCCCCTTGTGGCTGGAGCCGAAAGCATCCTTCATGACAGTCCCGAACGAAGCGAAGTGTAATTTGCGCGCGCGCGGTTTGTTGTCTTGGGCAGCGGTGTCGTGCCTTCCGCGCGAAAGACCTGGCCTGGCTAGAAGGGTGGAGGGGAAGCGAGGACAGGGCTTTTGCGCGGAGGGCACGCTAACGTTTCGGGGCGGAGTGAGTGCGCACAGTTTAGCGGAGTCGGAGAAGCGTTAAGAACTGTGCGCTCTCACGGAGCCATGTGTTCGTTGCCTGTCTCGCCGGTTTTCACGAAGTGTAGCGCAATGGAGTCGGAAGGAGGCATCGCGCTCGGCGCTTTGGGGGCAGTGCCGCGCTTTGGCTTTACTGGCGGCGCGGTGGGGGGTGCGCCTGGGCGCGGTGCCGAGTGGAGCGGAATGGAGCGGAGCGAAGTGAAAATCCAGCGAGTCAGGCGTTCTTGTAGCCGGAGCAAGGGTCGAGCTTTTTCACGGTGCTACGCACGGCCTAGAGAGCGGGCGAACGACGGCCGAGTGAAAAGCTCGACGCTTGCCCGGCGGTCCTTCGGAGTGCTTCGTCGGAATTGGTGTGGTGTTCGCTTGCGGGCGCGCATCGGATGGCGCGAAGCGTGGTGCGGGAGGGTCTGGGAGGGACGAGTTCCTCCCAGTCTGTTGCAGTTGGCCCTGCGGCCCGGACTACTGACGCCGCTGCAAACGACGCGCATACCGCTGCTGCTCCCACCGCTGCACACGCTGCAACTCTAGGTGAACCAGGAACCGCTGCCAGACGAGATGACGCTGCTGAGCCGGGCTGGGACTGAAGACACGACCGGGAACCAGATAGTAAACACGCACGCTACGCAACCCGAGAACCCGACGCACCAACGCCGACAGCCTAGCCACCAGACCTATTTTTTTTATTTCTTTCATCACTTTTTCCCTGAAAGAAATAAAAAAAATAGGGCTGGTGGCTGACCGCGCACAGGTGTGAGGACGTGGAGAGAGCATCGACAGCCCGAAGGTTTCCAATTTCACTAACTTTGTCTTTGGTCTGGAGCGAAGTGGCAGGGCGGCGGACGAGAAGCAGGGCGCGTGACAGCCCCGCATCCAATTAACACATCACTGATCTGTCTTTGCGGGGCTGGCACGTGCCCTGCCGGCCGCCGCCCGAACGAAGCGGTCTGGGCGCACACGAAAGACGTTTGTGAACCAGTGGCTTAATGCGCATTGGAGGACGCTGGCCACTCGCGCCGCCTGCTGCTTTCCGCCTGCGCCGGGCAGGCGGCCAGGCGGCGCGGGTGTGCCAGCATTACTGCGCGAAGCGGAGGGACGTTGGATTACGGACGAGCGAAGCAGGCAGCGTGACAGGCCCGCATCCAATTAACACACCACTGATTTTGTCTTTGCGGGCCTGGCGCGCTGACTGCTCGCGGACGTTCGAATTCGCGAAGGAGTATCGATGGCGCGAAGCGGAGGACTTTGGAATCGCCCACGAGGTTGGAATCGGGACGCGGGTTCGTGGTCGCGAAGCGGAGGGACGTTGGCTCGCTGTGTGACATTCGAATCACCTGGGGCGAGCAGCCAGCGTGACAGCCCCGCATCCTTTAACACACCACTAACTTTGCCTTTGCGGGGC
>DATDCV010000252.1:0-16705 GCA_036524155.1 Verrucomicrobiia bacterium | reverse complement strand
AAGCTTCGCCAGGAGTTGCTCATAGGTGTCCGCACCGAGTATCGCCGCATGAAGCACCTCCCGCTCCTGAGATACGAGGTCGAGGATCGCTTTGAGCCCTTCGAAACGGGCCTGGGACAGAACGTGTTCGAACGCTTGCTCAGGCGAGCCTGAGCGTCCAGATGGTAGGTCAGGTGACATAGATTCGGGTGCTCGAGTTTGAAGTCCAGGCGGGCGCAACAGCGCCCGTCCCCGCCCGCTCCCGGCTATCTCCCGCAACAGCACCGGTATCGGATCCGAGCAATTCGGATGCGCTGGAATATCCCCGCGCGAGGGACCACCGCCGTCAAGAGCGCGAGCGGCCGCCGCCCCGGTAACCACCCCCGCCGCCGCCCGAACGTTCTTCGCGGGGCCGAGCCTCATTTACCGTCAAAGCGCGACCTTTCCAATCTTTCCCGTTGAGCGCCAGGATGGCGGCCTTGGCGGCCTCTTCGGTGTTCATGGTGGCGAAGGCAAAACCTCGCGCCCGGCCGGTGAACTTATCCATCACGACCGCGATATCATTGACTGGACCGTGCTCGGAGAGCATCGTCCGGAGGTCATCCTCAGTGACGTCAAACGGAAGGTTGCCGACGTATAGTTTTGTGCCCATAGTGATTTGTTCGCTTAGTCGACTGCTTTTCCCAGGGTGTTCCCGGCGCTCGGGTCTCAAATCATCACTGAAGACAATTCATTGAGGATTTCCCTGCCTCGAAATCGGCAAGTTGGCTAATTGCGGCATTAGACTAACGGAATCGGGGGAGAAAGCAACTGTTGTTCGCATTTATTATGACGCTACCTGGCGCGGTCGGTTCTTCACGGCGCGGAAGCTCACGAGCTTGCGACGCTGCTCATCCCAAAGACGGAACGTCAGTGATTTGAGGCTGGAGCAGAGCGTCACCGGTTTGACCGCCTGGAACAGCGGTTCGGCCTTGTGGCATTGCTCGAGGTTATAATTCGGGATCCGCGGGCTCAGATGATGGATGTGATGGAACCCAATGTTGCCCGAAAACCACTGCAGCACCCTTGGCAATTTGTAAAACGAACTGCCTTGCAGCGCGGCGGTGCAGTAATCCCACTCGTCGGCACGTTCCCAATAAACGCCCTCAAACTGATGTTGCACGTAAAACAACCATACCCCAGCCACGCCGGCGACCATCCAAACTCCCAACTGAAGCACCAGGTAGGCCTTGAGGCCGAACAGGCATGTCAACCCTGTGGCCATTCCCAGAAGAACCAGGTTCGTCCAATAAACGGAGCGGCGTTCTCGCCGGGCCGCCGCCGGCGAGGGGAACCGTTGCTTGATCAAAAACAGGAACAACGGCGCCATTACGAACAGGATGAGTGGGTTTCGCACCAGCCGATAGGCGAGGCGTTTCCACCGCGAGGCTTCGAGATATTCTTGCACAGTCAAGGTCCACACGTCACCCGTCCCGCGCCGGTCTAGGTCGCCCGCACTGGCGTGGTGCAGCGCATGCTGCCAGCGCCAGTGGTAGTAAGGCGTGAAGCTCAGCACGCCGGTAACAAAACCCAGAAGATCATTCGCCTGCCGCGATCCAAGAAACGAGCCATGCCCGCAGTCATGGAAGATGATAAACACTCGCACCAGGAAACCGCCGGCCAACACGACCAGCACCGCCGTGAGCCAATAAGACACCCCCAGGCTGAGGTACATCAAATACCACAGGGCCGCATACGGAACGAGAGTATTGATGAGCTGCCAGAGGCCTCGCCGCAACGCGGGCTGCTGGTACCTGGCCACAACCTCCCGCCACCTCGGAGCTACTGTTTTCTGTTCACTTTTAATCGTATCAATTGACATAACTTGCGCTAGACCTCGAATGGGGGATTGCCAAGACATGGGAGGACCAGATCCGGGGAGCCCGCCGACCCGCTAACGTACACCCGAACAAGCTTACCGCAATGGGGGTTGCCCCGATATTCGGAACGCATCAGTAACGGCGGACCGACCGGAGCGGGAACCCCCTCGTTCCCGCCCGGCTTCGTACCGCAGAGGCACTCAAGTCGCCCGGACTGGGTTGCTGGCCGGAAGCTCCGGCGCGCGGGTTAAAGTCCGCCGGCGGAAGGGACTGCTCAGCAATCTGACCATGTCGGAAAGTTGCATATTCCGCCCAAAGGCGTGCAACAGCTTTGCGGTTTTTATTGGGCGGTGCAACACGCGCCGGGCAAAGAGGGCGGCATAGCCTTTGGCTCGCAACCGATTCACCACCGCGCTGGGCAGGGCTGTCGGATCGATATCCGTGCATTTGAACCACTTGTGCCAGTCCCTTTCATCATCGACAATGCCCCGCCGCACATACTCCTGCCATAGCGGCGTCCCCCGATACGCGCATAAGCGATTGAAACAAAAAGTGTCCAGCTCCAACCGGGCGGCGAAGCGGAAACTTTCTGCAACATCTTCTTCGGTCTGGTCGGGGCAGCCGACAACAAAGAACCCATGAACCCGTTCGATCTTCTGTCGTTTGGCCTCGCGGACAGCGTGTTCGACTTGCGCCAGGGTCTGTCTTTTCTTCAACCGATCGAGCACGTTTTGAGTTCCCGCTTCCACGCCAAAGGCGAGGAAGGTGCAGTTGGCCTGGTGGAGGAGCGGCAGCAGCTCGATTCCGACAGCATCCACCCGGCCTTCACAGCCCCAACGGAACTTCAATTGACGTTCAATGATGCCGGCACAGATAGCGCTGATGCGCTCGCGGTTGATCAGGAAATGGTCGTCCGTGAGATAAATCGAGCGATAACCCGCAGCGCTTAGTTCCTGTAGTTCGCCCAGCACGTGCTCGGGCGAGCGGCTTCGCCAGCGACCTTCCCCCAGCGAGGGGATATCACAGTAGATGCACGAATAGGGGCAACCGCGCGAAGTCTGCACCGTGCAGAATTTGTCGAGTGAAAGCACCGCGGGAACATCCAGAGGGAGCGACTCGATATAGTCAATGGGTAGGGTCGTCCTGTCGGGATAGGGAAACTGGTCCAGGTCCCGAAGGAGCGGTCGCCCGGCGTTGGCGACAACGTTATCCCCATCCCGCCAGACCAGTCCGGCCACTGCCCCAAGGTCGCGCAGGTGGTTCAAGTAGTCCGGCAGCAGCTCTTCGCCCTCACCGACACCCACGCTATCAATGTCGGCGCAGTCCTTCAGAATGCGGTCGGCATTCAGCGTGGCAAAGGGCCCACCCACGATGATCGGGATTTCCGGGGCCGCCGCCTTGAGTTGGCGGGCCAGGCTCTTAACCGACGGGTAGGTGGTCGTCGAGAGAAAGGACAGCGCGACGACGTCCGGCCGTTCGGCGGCTAAAGCCTGAGCAATGTGCGCCGCTTTCATCTGCGGGTGACAGGTATCAAACATCCTTACCCGGTGCCCACGCTGCCGCAGCACGGGCGCGAGGGTCTGAATTCCAAGGGGCGGGAAGGCCATGACTTGCGCTCGCCCGTTGCCCGGGCTCGAAGGAGCCAGCGTGCTAGGGAGCAGGCGCGAGAAGTTCTCGTCGCGGACGTAAATCAGAAAGAGATCCACAAGAATCTGTCGCTCTGACCGTAAGCTCAACTCAACGGGAGGATATGTAAAGCTTTGAAATTGGAATTCGATGGCGGTGAAGACGAGATACCGTGTCCGCCTATGGCAGCGTTTGCGGCGGTTGGCGGCTTTCCTTTGATACGGCCTCGCTAATTCAGCAATTCTCATTTTGGCGTGGCGCGGGCGTCTCGCCCGCGAGTTCCTGGGGCGTCCCCGCCCCTTCTAGCCTCGATCGGCGGGGCGCCGACCGAACCCGCGGGCGAGACGCCCACGCCACAATCCCAGAATGAGAACTGCTGTCGCTAATTCCCTTGCGGTTACGACCAAACCATGTGTTCATTCAGTTGGCGTAATAGGACGCCAGCCCAAACCCGTATGAAAACCCTGCTCCTGATCCCGATAGTGGTTGCCCTGCTGCTGTTCCCCACTCGGAGCGGGGTTGCCGCTGACAGAGCCGGAACGGCCGCCGAACTCGACAATCTCGTGGCCAAAATGTTGAGTCCGAGGGGGCCATCGTGACGACACTCGGGATACACCCTCAGGCCGGGAGAGGGTGATTATGGTTCGCCGATCCCAGGCAAGCTTGCGCCTATGACCCAAGAACGTTTTCAACAGTTGAGCAACATGACACCCGTTGAGGGCGTCAACGCCTGGCTGCATGGTGATTTCGGCACCGGCGAAGGACCGGCACTCATAAAGGTGATCCGCAAGGACAGGCGGATCACGCTGTCCGATGATGAGATGATGGACATGCTTTGCGACGCTGCCGCGGCATCCTGTGATGCTCAGCGGTGCCTGGATGACCTGACTCGCAAGACCGACTGAGTCCCCAAGCGGCCCGGTTTGGGAGGTTCAATGATCAACTTGAACCCCGCCGTGCGTCTCGTCCCCTCGAATTGCCAGGGACTTTTCCCAATAGATTTAAAGCATCGTGCGCATACTAACGAAGTATTGGGCAGTTTTGCTGGCGCACCGGATGGTTTAGTCGGTGGCAAAGGCCAGCGCAACGAGCGCTTTGGATTCGGCCAACGCCAGAGAGCCGACCGCATCGGGAACAAAGTCAAGGGGAGGTGGCGGTTGGGCGCGTTTAGACGCTGACGTTCTCACCAGGTTCGAGACAGCGGTTGCCATGGAACTTCCGGGACCCGCCGCGGCTGAGCCGAAGGAAACGGTTGAAACCGCGCCGAGTCGCGCAGCAAAGAAATCCAGGGTCGTGAACGAAAGAAAATAGCAATATGAAGCTTATTATAATCCTCGCACTGGCCGGCCTCGTTTGGCTGGCCTGGGTCTGGACCAGGAGGCCCAGCCCGAAGCGGACGACAGCTCGCACCTGGCCGCCAGGCCGAGGCAAGGCCGGCCTTAAGCCCAGGGTCGCACCTCGCGTCTAGAACGGCCGCCGCCGCCCGAAGCCCTTGGCGGGCCGGCGCAACAACCGCAACGCACCCTCAAACAAGCAGCACAATCATGAATGTACTGGCGCGGTGGAATCAGTTGAACGAACTGGAAGACCTGCAGCATAGCTTGCGAAGCCTTTTTAGCCGCTCCTCCGACCATTGGGCCAACGGCCACAGGGGGCTCGCCGAGTGGATCCCGTTGGTGGAGATCAGTGAAGACGCGCGGGGCTACGTCCTCAAGGCTGAGTTGCCTCAGGTCAAGAAGGAGGATGTGAAGATTGCTATCGAGGATGGCACGCTGACCATCACAGGCGACCGCAAATTCGATCAGAACCGCAAGAAAGACCAGCGCGTGGAATACGCCTACGGCCGCTTCGCGCACAGTTTCCTAATTCCGGAGGACGCCCGCCCCGCGAGAGTCACCGCGGTGTTCAAGAATGGAGTTCTCACGGTACACCTGGCCAGGAACGACAAGGCCAGACGCCGGCAAGTGAACGGCCGAGATTGCTCTGCAGCCACAGTGCGGGCAGGCAACGGCTTCGCTCCTCCCGTGCGCCAGGTCCGAAACACAGGCTTATGACTTCGATTCAAAGCCGAATGAGCAGTCCGTCCGCCCGGCATCGATTTTCCCGGCTTTTTTTCTGGGTAACCAGAGATGAGGAGTGCGCCTGGTGCGGTCGGAAGAAGAATTCGGCGGTTTTTCGGCTAGCCACTAGTCACGATATTTGTCCGAAGTGTTTCCGCAAACTCCTTTCCGGGTTCAACCCGCCCACCTCACGAAACCGCAAACAGGATGAAAAAGAAAATGAAAATGAAAATGAAGTTATTCTCACGCAGCAACCTCACCTCCGTTAACCGCATGACCCAATTCGCGTTTCGCGCCCCAAAAGCCCGGCAGGTGACCCTGGCCGGCGACTTCAATAACTGGGACACCAAAGCCGGCCCGATGCACAAGGCACCCGACGGCGTGTGGCATTTGGGCGTGGCTCTCAAACCGGGCCGTTACGAATACCGGTTCATCGCGGACGAAGTGTGGTGCGACGATCCGGCCGCGCTACAGAGGGCGCCTAATTCGATGGGCTCAGAGAATTGCGTTCGCATGGTCTGATCGGTCCCCAGAGTGACCTGCCCGGGAAAGCTCAAGCCGCTCTCCCGGGCGAGGGCCATGCGCCCTGAAGGTAAACAGCAAACGACGCTAGATCGAAAGGCAAGATATGTTCGAACGAAAATGCCCTCAATGCGGTGTCAAGCTTGGCGATTTCCTCTACGCGGATGCGTGTCCGCACTGCCACGAAATGCTTGAACAAAACCAGGCCTGGCCGTCACCGGCGAGGAAGATTGCCAAGTCAAGATCATGGCCGGTCCGCGCCTTTTTCCGGGCTGTGCGCTTTGTAGAAAGTTGAAACCCTTGTTAAATATCACATTCCGCGCCATCGGAGTCGTGACCATTCGCGCCATCTCGAGAAAAGACTTCGCCTCGTAGCGCGCCTTCAAGTTGGCGACGATCCTTGGGCAACTCCACAGTCCAGGTCATCGGCGCGTCGGCCCGGCCCGGATGCTCGAGGCCGGTGACTTCGTAGCGGGTAATGGCCTTGCGGGCCTCGGGTCCGGCGGCGGTCAGGGGCAGTTTCTTGCCCCGAATGGGCTTTACTTCGATCACCCAGGTGGCGCAATCCAGTTCGGTGACGGCCCGAAGTTTGCTGCTGAGCTTTCCGATCGTGTATTCGACCCGGAACCAGTCGAGCAAGGTGCGCCGGCTGGGGTGCTGGCGAGGAAAAGTTATGGTCAGCCCGTGAGACCCATGAGGTTGAAAGGTGGTTTACAATTCTCTTTGCTGCTTTTCGCGGGAGGCTAAGATAGCCGCCAATGTCCACGGGCAGCGCCTTCGAGTATTTTGAACGCGAGCTGAATCGGCTCGTGGAATCTTTTGGTCAACGTCTTGCCGAGCTCAAAAAACCCTCTTACGCGGAAGCGCAGCTCCGCGATGATTTCCTCAATCCCTTCTTCCGCGCCCTCGGCTGGGACATGGAGAACCGCGCGGGACTGATTCAGCAAAAGCGCGAGGTCGAGATTGAGAGCCGCACGCAGATCGGCGGACGTCGGAAACGCGCTGACTATCTTTTTCGCAGCGATGGCCGCGACCGCTTCGTTTGCGAAGCCAAGAAACCCGCCGAGGAACTCGGTTCGCGCTACGCCTTCCAAGCCAAACGCTACGCCTGGAACAAAGATCTCCCGCTCGCCGTCCTCACCGACTTCGAGGAAATGAAGATCTACATCGTCGGTGGCAAACCTTACGCCGACGAGCCGCAGGTCGGGGAGTGGAAGTCCTGGCACTTCCGCCAATATCCGCTCATCGCGCGTGACCTGTGGGACTTGCTCGCCCGCGAAAAGGTCGCCGCTGGCAGCATTGATCAGCTCCTTGAATCCCTGCCCAAGAGACCCACCGGCAAAGGCAAGGCCCGCCAGCAATGGCTCATCAAGCCGGATCGCTCACGCGCCCTCGACACCGACTTCCTCGAATTCCTCGACGAAACCCGGCGCGAGCTCGCGTCCGACCTCTACAAAAATAACGACCACGCGGAACTGCTCGAAGGCAACAAGCTCAACGAAGCCGTCCAGCGCATCCTCGACCGCATCCTGTTTCTCCGCATCTGCGAGGACCGCGACATTGACACCGGAGAACTGCTCCAATCAATCGTCGGGAAATGGCGCAAGAACACAGGCCAGGAAGACGATGGCCAACGGGCGCACCAGTGTCCGCTGGAACTGCGGGAAGAGCCGCCTGCCGACTACGGCGTGAGCGGTATTCGCGCGCCCAAAGATTCTCTCTGGCGCGCGGTCGTTCGTCACTTCCGCGCGCTGGACCGCCGCCCACCCACGCACGTCCCTTTCTTCAACGGCAATCTCTTCAAACCGCACTTTAGTGAGACCCTGATCGTGGGGGACGAATGGCTGGCCGGTTTCATCAGCGATTTGAGCGACGATGAAACGCCGTACCTGTTCAACGTTATCCCGGTGGAGATTCTCGGCAGCGTCTATGAGCGCTTCCTGGGAAACGTTGTTCGCCCCCAGGGCAAAGGCATTACCGTCGAGCCGAAGCCCGAGGTGCGGAAGGCCGGTGGCGTTTATTACACCCCGCGTTACATCGTGGATTACATCGTCGAGCAGACCGTCGGTAAATTGCTGGATGGCATCGCGGCGGAAAAGGAAGAGGAAGGCGTGAAAGCCTTTGCCGCCCGCACCGAAAAGCTCCGCTTGCTAGACCCCGCCTGCGGTTCAGGTTCGTTCCTGATCCGCGCGTTTGAGCGCGTGTGCGAACACTCGCAGCGCCGTCTCACCGCCGATCTCCCGCCGAAGGAACAACAGGCCGAACGCGCCACGTGGGAAAAGAAACACCGCCCGCTCTGCTGGGTGGACGCCGACACCGGCGATGTGCACTTGACCGTGGCCCTCAAACGCCAGGTGCTCACCCAGAACATCTACGGTGTGGACCTGGACTCCGCCGCCGTGGAAGTCACCCAACTCTCGCTCTACCTCAAAATGCTGGAGAATGAGAACCGCACCACGCTCGAGCGCGAACGCGACCTCTTCCCCGATGCCGTGGCCCTCCTGCCGCCTTTGCAGGATAACATCAAGTGCGGCAACTCCCTCATCGCCTCCGACTTCTCGATGATGCCCGAGGATCTCGTGCGCGTTCACGCCTTCGACTGGCCGGTGCAGTTCGCGGCCATCATGAAAGCCGGCGGCTTCGACGCGGTCATTGGCAATCCGCCTTACATTCGCATCCAAGGCTTCCCCGAAGACCAAATCGCCTACTTCGGAGATACCTACCGTGCTGCTACGGGAAACTATGACATCTACGTCAATTTTGTAGAACGCGGCTTAAACCTGCTTTCAAAGACCGGACGATTAGGGATGATTCTCCCGAACAAGTTCTTCCGAACTGACTACGGCGCCGGTCTTCGCAGTTCACTAGCCGAAAAAGGCGCTGTTGCAGAGATTGTTGATTTCGGAGCAGAACAGGTATTTGAAGCCACGACTTACACCTGTTTGCTGTTTCTGACCCGCGATCACAGCGAGTCCTTCAAATACGCAACTAGCAAAGCAAACGAAAAGACTCTGCGTGCGCTCGAGTTTGAACAGCGCATAAGCGATTCACTCACAGGCCACGCTTGGACGTTCGCTGATAAAGCGCAATCACGCCTGCTTGAGAAGTTGAAGTCCGCGAGTGTTCGCCTGCTTGATTTGCCAGCGGACATGAGTCGCGGGAGTTCCAGCGGAGATGATGACATTTTCGTCGTCGCAGCGAACGGCCACGGGTTGGAAAAGGATATTCTCCGCACGCCGCTCTTCGCGGCTGACTTTGGCCGCTACCTCTTCGCGCCGCAGGACAAATGGCGTATCATTTTCCCATACGCCGCTGGAAAGGATGGATTTTGCCTGATGACGAGCTCCGAGCTTCATAAAAAGTTTCCGAAGACGTTTGCGCACCTTCAGCAGAACGCGGGCAGATTGAGGGAGCGGAAGCAATTCAAGGAGTGGTTCGGCTATTCCGCAGCACGCAATCTTGAGCTGCACGACCGTGCCCAGATTGCAGTCCCGTTGCTCGCGGATGGCGGCTTGTTTGCGCTAATTCCCAAATCGTCTCGCGGTTCGTTGTGTCCAATGGCAAGCGGCGGTTTCACCATCACGCTCGGCGCAGAATGCGCAGTGAAGCCGGAGTTCGTGCTGGGAATTCTCAATTCGAAGCTTTCGTTTTGGTTTCTTCGCCAAATCAGCAACGTCTTTCGTGGTGGTTGGATTACGTGCACGAAACAGTATTTCGGTGAGTTGCCAATTGTTGGCCTTGATTTGAGAGAGTCCGCCGACAAAGCGCGGCACGACAAGCTGGTGGGGCTGGTGGACAAGATGCTGGTGTTGATGCCCAAGCTGCGCGCGGCCATGTCGGATTCGGAGAAGGCCACGCTTCAAAACGCCGTCACCGCCACCGACCAGCAAATTGACCAATTGGTGTATGAATTCTACGGTCTCACGTCTGAAGAAATCGCCCTCGTGGAAGGCCCGTAACCCAAGGCGCGTCACTCCGTGCGCGTCGTCGTCCCGAGGTCGAGTGGCGGCGCGCAGGGGACTGACGCGCCCTACCGACTCGCGCACAGCCTTCCGCATCTGGCGCGCCTTACTGCCCACGCCACTGGAACGAGACACGTTGCTGATGCCCGACGCCATCGCCGAAAGCGTGGTGGCCCAGGCGAGCCGTTATTTGAACGCCGAGCTGCCCGAGGATTTCGCTGAACGCCTCGCCGCGAAAGCTCATTACCTCTACCCGCGCCACAAACATTTCCACAAGATGCTGAACCGCTCCGGCAACCGTGGCCGCGACCACCTCTATATGTACATGCGCCATTGGACTGCCAGTTGGCTCAAGCGCGAGCGCTACGCCTTGTTCAAACGCCTGCCGTGGGAATACGCGCTCGGGAAGAAATTGCCCTAAACACCCGTGCGGAGACTGTGGAATTCCGATGGTTGTGATAGAGGCGCGTGTCCCGCACGGAGGTTACAAGGATCCAGTCTGGGAATCAGTTCCAGTCGGCGAGGATCTTTTCGGCTTGCTTCACCTCCTCATCCGAACCGGTGAAATGGAACTGCATTTTCCCGGCCCTTCGCGTGACGTGAACCTTAATGGAGGCCAAGCCGCGCCTCTTCATTCGCAGGTGGAGTTGTTTGTAAGCTTCTTCGGGCCCATGGCGCTGGAGACTATTCATGGTTGAACATCGACGGGCGACTGACACAAAGCAATAAGAAAGGGGCACGGGCACGCCGAGCCCCTCTTCCAGAATGTGGATCAGGCGCGTGAGCGAGGGTTGGGCCAGATGCAACTTGGCGGCGGCCTTGGTGAAATTCAGATCTTCCTCCACCGCCACGAACTATCGCAGGGGAGGCAGTTCCATAACGCGAGCGGCAGTTTGGCAAGGTCACATACGTTAGCCATCGGTCAATAGTGGCTGGGAAAACCATATGGTAAAGTGCAGCCCATAGTCTGAAAGTATCGCCATTTCACTTTCTAAGTATTGGCATGGGTGCATTCATGGGACGATGTTGGGTGCGAAATGAAACCCTATGCCCGGAAAGCCTCAGTGTGTTGGTTGGGGACGCGTCAGCGTGGCAAAGGCGCCGTCAGCACCGCGAGTGATACTCTCATGATGCCCCTCTACGCCGCCGGCGGCGACATCAAGCGCCGGGGAACCAATCCGCCCGAACTGATTGCGGCAGCTCAAGCCGGCAGTTTTTCGCTGAGCCTGGCCAATGAATTGGGAAAGGCCGGCTACCGCCCACGTCAAATTGACACGACGGCGACCGTCACGATGGAAAACATGGCCGCCGGGTGGACGATGACGCAGATCCTTCTGGACGTGAGTGCGGCGGTGCCCCTGGTGGCGGAATGTGACTTTGTGGACGCGGCGCTACGGGCTAAGGCTAATTGCCCCATCTCACGTGCGCTCAATGCCAATATCTCGATGCGCGCCACCTTGAGCCCCCGAGATGCGGTCGCACGGCTTTTACCCCAATGGAGCTGGGGCACACCCGAACCCGGCGCTGGTCGGAAAAAACAAAGTGAGGCGAAAGGCCGCCGATAACTAAGCCTGGTTTGCCTGGGGAAAGCTACTTTTTCAGACAACCGGAAAGAACAAAGGAAAATGAATATATGGCACTAAACATTAGACCCATCGGCGACCGAATCCTCGTGGAAGCTGTCGAAGAGAAGGAAGTAAAAAAGGGCGGAATCGTTATTCCTGACATCGCCAAGGAAAAGCCCATGGAATGTCGGGTTGTGGCTCTCGGCACCGGGAAAACGGATGACAACGGCAAGAAGGTTCCCTTTGAAGTGAAAAAGGGCGACCGCCTGCTGGTGGCCAAATACGGCGGCACGGAAGTCCATCTCGAGGGAAAGGAATACAGGATCCTTAGTTCGGACGATGTCCTGGCCGTGCTCGAATAACCATCAACCCCGGAAGGTTCCGGCGTCCACTAGCAACAATCAATTATCTATAAAGTTATGGCTGCAAAACAATTGCTCTTCGACGAGAATGCGCGTCAGAGCCTGCTCAAAGGTGTCTCCAAACTGGCCAAAGCCGTCGCGGCGACGCTGGGCCCCAAGGGTCGCAACGTCGTGCTCGACAAGAAATACGGCTCGCCGACCGTGACCAAAGACGGTGTCACAGTCGCCAAGGAAATCGAGCTGGAAGACCCGTGTGAAAACATGGGTGCCCAGATGGTCCGCGAAGTCGCCAGCAAGACCAGCGACGACGCCGGCGACGGCACCACCACCGCCACCATCCTGGCGGAGGCGATCTTCCGCGAGGGGCTGAAGTACGTCACCTCTGGTGCCAACCCCATCGGCATCCAGCGCGGCATCGGCAAAGCCGTCGCCGCCGCTGTTGAACACCTCGACAAGATCGCCAAGAAGGTGAAGGACAAAGAGGAAATCAAACAGGTCGCCACCGTTTCCGCCAACTGGGACACCACCATCGGCGAGATCATCGCCGACGCGATGGACAAGGTCGGCAAAGACGGCACCATCACGGTTGAGGAAGCGAAGTCCATCGAGACCGCGCTCGACGTGGTCGAAGGCATGCAGTTCGACAAGGGCTATCTGTCGCCCTACTTTGTCACCAATGCCGAAACGATGGAGGTGCGTCTGGAAGATTGCTATGTGCTCAATTACGAGAAGAAGATCAGCAGCCTCAAAGACCTGCTTCCACTGCTCGAAAAGGTCGCCAAAGCGGGCAAACCGCTCCTGATCATCGCCGAAGATGTCGAAGGCGAAGCCCTCGCCACTCTCGTGGTGAACAAACTCCGTGGGACGATCAACGTGTGTGCCGTCAAAGCTCCTGGTTTTGGCGATCGCCGCAAAGCCCTGTGCGAAGACATCGCTATCCTCACCGGCGGCAAATTCATCAGCGAAGACCTCGGCATCAAGCTGGAGAACCTGACTTTGGAAGAACTCGGTCGCGTTAAGAACATCACGGTGGACAAGGAAAACACCACCCTCGTCGAAGGCCACGGCAAGAGCTCCGAAATCCAGGGCCGCGTGAATCAGATTCGCCGGCAGATCGAAGAGACCACTTCCGATTATGATAAAGAGAAGCTGCAGGAACGACTGGCCAAGCTCGCGGGGGGTGTCGCCGTCATCAACGTCGGTGCTGCCACCGAGACGGAGATGAAGGAAAAGAAAGCCCGGGTGGAAGATGCCTTGCACGCAACCCGCGCGGCGGTTGAAGAAGGCATTGTGCCGGGCGGCGGCGTGGCGTTGCTGCGGTGCCTGGCCGCGATGGATACCGTCAAGCCGGAGAATGACGACGAGCGCATCGGCGTCGATATCGTCAAGTGCGCCGTCGAGTATCCGACGCGCGTACTGGCCGATAATGCCGGCGTGGAAGGCTCGGTGGTGGTGCAGGAAGTCAAGAAGCGCAAAGGCAACGAGGGCTACAACGTTTCGACCGGCGCCTATGAGGACCTGGTCAAAGCGGGCGTGGTCGATCCGAAGAAGGTCACGCGCACAGCGTTGCAGAACGCGGCCTCGATTGCCGGCCTGTTGCTGACAACCGAGTGCCTGGTCGCCGAGATCCCGAAGGAAGAAAAAACCGGTTCACCTCCTGGCGGCATGGGAGGCATGGATTATTGACCCCGTTCGGCGTTCCGGAAAGAACTGCGAATTGCGAGAGGGGTTGGGGATGCAAATAGCCCTGAGCACGTGTAGGCGCCTGGACATCAGTCCATAGCCGAAGGAGAGTTGCGCTCTGCGTTTCACTTTCCCAGGTACTTTGACGGATTGCGTATCCGGTCCAGCCGTTCGGCCTCGAGTACGTTCAGGGCGACCTGTTGTCGCCTTTGCTTGAGGATAATTGCGACAGAATGGGGAAACAGCCAGGCCTTTTTCAAAAGGCCAATCGTCGTCTGGCAAATGAGCTTCAGTACCTCCATATAGCGGACGGTCCGGTGTAATTTTCGTGTGGATTGAATCCGTCTCTCCTCAATCGAACTTCAGCTTGCCCCTCAGTTCCTGCAACTGCTTTCGTGCCTCCTCCTCCTGCTGGAACTGTCGCAAGTTGTCTGCATCGTTTCGGGCGATCCACTCCACAAACTTGTTGTTCGCATTCGCTGCATCCTCTTTGAGGTGGTTGAGACCGAACTGCTCAAGGTCCTCCGGAACGCACTCAATCACAATATGAGTACCAACTACCCAAGCGTTTCGCCACTTCGAATGGCGCGGAAACCGGCGCTCCTGCTCGAATAGTGTAACCCACTCCGCCGGCGGCTCCGCCGAAAGTTTCAGATACAAACGCTGAAAGCCGGCCCCTTCCTGAGACGGCTGGGTCAGGTCAACGTCCAGGTCGGTGATACGAATCTGCTCAAACGGTTCCTTCATGGGCCGGAATCAATGAGCGGTCATGCTGAGTTCTCTGCGCCAAGGTGCCGCAGTTTCGGCACCTCCGCAGCCTCCACTCCCCTTTGCTCAGGGACGCCCTGCATTTAGGGCAAAGGTGTGTCTCGAGTAGCAAGCAGATGAAGCTGGTGGGGAACACCAATCCCCCAATCAGGCCCCAGGCCAAGGGATTGCGATTCTTCCAGCCGGCAAGTGAGCTCAGCATCACTATCGCCAGTCCGTATGTGATGATGAAGAACACGTCTTGGTAACCCTCGAGATGCATGGGTCGCTTTGGTCAGGTGGATTTGCTGGCTGATCTGCTGTTCACCGCCTCCTCCTTCCGCCGGGGGACGCAGCGGGGCTTGGAGGTAAATAGTGCCGACGCACTTTTTGCGAGATTTGGCGCTCCGTCATCTTGTCGCTCGTTTCGAAGCTTGTGATGCGCAGATCGAGTTTGTTTCTCTCGATTCGCTTTCTCAACTCGCCCTTGGCCTCGCCGGGGCCGAATAACAGAATCGCGGTGGCCGGGCGAAGGCAGGATATGACTTCGTCGTAGTAATTCGCCAGATGGCCCGTGTATTCTCGTTCTCGGAAATCATCGGCTGGAACCATCTGCGCCTCAAAAGGAGCCGGGGAGGGCGAACGGCTGGATCGTCGCAGTTGTTTTTCAACATGGGATTCTATCCGCTTCGTCTCTTGGCCTTTGTCGGAGAGGATCACGATGACGGCCTCCCGGTGGTCAATCCACAAACCCGCTAATGTGTTCATCCTCCCCTCCTCCTTCGTTGTTGAGTTTGGCCGTCTTCTCTCGTTTAGCCCCACACCTCCAGCAAGAATCAAACTGGCCCCTGAGCCACTGCCCACACTTGGGGCAAGGTTTCATAAGTCTGGTTTCAAGCAAGACCTGCTCGTTGTCCGGCTTTCATCCAGTTCAATGGTGGTGTTCTAAGTGAAATGGGGCCAATGCTTTCTTCGTATCCGAGCGATAGCCGAAAGCTATAAGCGCAGGCATCCAGATGGCTAGTCACTGGGAGAGCACCTAAAGATCCAGAAACGTCTGAACTGAACTTACCGGCTTCGAGGGTGCCCGACTTCTGCGGTATCACGGATCGGACGCTGGGGATGCGTTCCGTGCTAACTTGGCCGGGGCTGACAAAGCCTCGGATGAGGCGTCGCTGCTGGGACCCAACCGACGTTCTCCTTCAGGGCTGCTGTGACATGGGCGGGAAGCCGCGGCGGAGCCCATTACTGGCCAAGATGTTTCAGCTTCAAGCAAACGTCCTCATGGTCCATCGATGCGGTGACCGCTAACCGGGCTGAGTTCTGAAAGGTATGGTTGAAATGAACGTCTCCACACCGACGCAGTTCTTCCAGGTGCGCTTTACTCGCAAAGCTGCTAAACAGCTCGGCCACATTGTCGCTCGTTAGCGCTGGCAGGTCGAGCGCGCGCGGTTGGCCGCGCACCACCATTACCGGCACCTTGCCTGGCTCCAGCCGCAACTCCTCCGCTCGCTCGACTTCGACGAGATTGAGCAAATCCTTTAGACAATACATGCCGGCCATAACCAAGCCTCGGCTACAAAGCCCCACATTTCAACCGTGCCGTGGCGACCCTGCTGGTTCGGGATCTCCCGCCCCGGGCACAGCCGTTTCCTAACGAGGAAGGGCTGAAACGGAAGCCAACGAGCACGGAGCTGGCCACCAAATTCGCCACGTTGAGCCATAACGCCGTCAAGGTCAGGAACCGGGCACGCAGTTCAACGCGCTGGGCGGGATAGAATGTTTTGTCCCCTCACGCTGGAAATCCGCGTAGGCCTTACGGTCAACCCGGATGTTGCGGCGGTAGGAAAGATTGCCCACCAGGCAAATGAGCGGCTGGCGGCGGTGCCACGAGCTGTTCCACATGCGGCGCACAATGCTCGCGAAGGAATAGAAGCTCTGGTTGCAGGCGATCATCTCCCGGATGATGCTTTCCTGAGAGAACTGCTTGTACCGGGCCACCGGGAAGGTCAGTGTGTAGTATTTCCAGTCTTCCGGAAACCGATTGAGGGCGATGCGAGCCTCCGATTTCATCTGGTCCCACAGGCGGGTCCCCGGCAGGGGAGTCAGAAACAGTGTGTTGAGATTGTCCAGGCCGTACTCGCTGGCCACCTGGGCGATCCGCCTGCCGATGCCCGGTTCATCGATATCCAGGCCGATGATGAAGGAGCCCACGACTAGAATCTTGTGGCGCTGAATACGCCGGACCGACGCGCGGAAATCCCTGCCCTTTACCAGGTTGAACTTCTTGCCGAGCTCGCGCAGCCCTTCCAGCGTTGGGGACTCGAAGCCGATGAAGAC
>DATDCV010000251.1:0-3733 GCA_036524155.1 Verrucomicrobiia bacterium | reverse complement strand
ATGATCGGCGTGTCCACGAAAGTTTCCGGAACGGCGGAGGATTGGGGAGGTACTCCGGACGGGAAGATGGGCCAGAACCAGGCGCCGTAATCCCAGCGGCCGAACGGATTTGCGCCAGAGAGGTCGTTCGGGTTCTGATTCGGCATGTACACATGCGGCCACCAGAGGCTGCCTTTGCTTTGGCCCCAGGCCGGATTGGAAGCCCAAAGAGGATCCACGGTTGCAGTCGCTGCGGGAGCGATCGCGCCCGCCGGGAAAGTCGCGGGAAGTGTCCCGTCACTTACGAAGGCCTTCTCCTGGACGACCAGGGGAATTTCACCGCCGGGAGCGAAAGCATTGATCGTCGCCTCCGTCGGATCGACCAGCAGGTAGCCAGCGGCTTCGCCAGCATACGGATTGAGGCGGGTCATACCCTGGGCGTGGTCGTGGTAGAACATCAACCGGCCGCTCATTGCATTGGGCCAGTAGAATGTGGCAGTTCCGTCGCCAGTAACCGGGAGTGGCAGCATGTCCGGAACGTTTTGCTGGCTCACGCCCTTTTTGAAATTGCTGGGTTCCCCAGCCGGAGTGATCCATTGGAGCGCAGTGCCGTCACTGATCCACGGGTTGTCGCCGCCGTGGAGGTGGAGCGTGGCGCGGTTCTGAGAGTAAAGGGTGCCATCGGGCCCTGTCCCGGCTCCCGCGAAGGACACGTCGATCGGGAGAAAGAGGTCGCCCGCTGCGCCTGCGGGAAGCAGGTTGTAGAACTTGATGCGTGTCGGCACGCCGGTCGTGGCCACAATCACCGGCCCGAGGTAGCTGGGCTTAGTGTAGCCATAGACCTGCACGCCGTTGAACAACAGAGGCGTCACGCCATCAGGCAGGGTCAATGCAACGTGCAAGCTGCCTGCGGGAGTAACTGTTGATCCCGGCGTCTCGATCTGGACGTAACCGCGGAATTTCGTGGCAGGCATGTCCGAATGTACCTGCTGCGTGTAGTCCAGTAGCGCGACCTGGTAATAAGCAGATCCCGCAAACGCGGCCGTGTCCGCGACCGCGACGGGTATGGAATTGCCGAGGTTGTTGACTACCGAATAGAAGCCCGGCACTGCCGCACCGGCGGCCGTCACCCCTGGAAGTGTGTCCACGAACTTCGTAAGGACGGGGCTGTTCGCGTAGTTTGGCACGCTGTAATCGACCCCCGGCACCAACTGAGGCGGGGGCACGTATTGTCCCGTGCTGGGGCTGGTCCCGGAGAGCAAGGCAGCTCCGGCCAGGCCCACCAGGGTTAATGTTCTGCTTTGTCTCATATTTCTGTCTCCTGTTGTTTCACTGTGATTGTTTTTTGTTGTCAGTCTTCTCCGCAGAGCAGCGCTTTCTGGTCTCTCCGGAATCGTGAGACAGTTACCACACAAGAGGAGGCTTAGGGTATTACACGATGGTCGTACAACTTTGGTGTACGTACTTAACCCGACAAAGGGGGAAGGCGGAACTCAGCTAAACCAACCGGACTATCGCCTGCACAAAGCAACCCAGTTATCTGTGGAAGACGGCGGCGGCGGCGTGGTCGGCGCGCGGACTTCAGTCCGCAGCACCCTCCACCGACGGGAGGCCTTCACATTCCAAACGCAACGGCCGGTCGGGAATTGCTGCGGACTGAAGTCCGCGCGCCGGAGGCTCAGCCGCCCCCAAAAACTGAGCCGCCACCACTCGCAAGGGGCTTGCCTGATTCCCGCTAGAGTGCATAATACGGGCGCTGTTGGCGACACACGGCGGGCTGAGTGCGAATTGAAACCAGTTGTTGTTTTATGAAAGTGATGAACGGCGGTTCGCGTGTGATCCTCTATGAGTGCGCGGGCTTCGGCTTGATTCTACTGCTCTGCGGGTTGAACAACCTGGTCGGCTTGCCGCATTTGCTGGTGGGGGGCGAAGGAGCGGTATCGCGGTGGCGGTTCGGGGTGATGGAGACGGTGATCATCCTGTTGATCTGGGCGTTTGTATTTTCGATCACGCGGCGGCTGCTGCGGCGGCTGCGTCATCTCGAGGGCATGCTGCGCGTGTGCGCGTGGTGCCACAAGATCGGCCAAGGGGACAAATGGATGCGCCTGGAGGACTATTTCGCCGAGGACCTGGAAATCGGGACGACACACGGGATCTGCCCTGATTGCCGGAAGAAGGTGGAAGAGGACACTTCGCAATTCCGGCGCAAGCAGGGTGCGGAGGGAGTGAGGGAGGAATCGGGGGATGATAGCGGGGAGAGGACGGCGCCGGCGGGGTGAGGGCGCGGTGAAGCGGTAAAGCGTTAAAACGTTAAAGCGTTAAAACGTTAAAGCGTTAGAACGTTAAAACGTTGAAGCGTTGGAGCGTGGAAGCGTGAAAGTGTGAAGGCGTTGAGGCGTGGAAGCGTTGAGAGGGTAACAAGTTGCAGCAAGAGGAGAGGATGGGGAGGGTCAGCAGATCTGTTGTTTCTTGAGCGCGCGGATGCGGTCGCGGAGTTGGGCGGCGCGCTCGAATTCCTGCCGTTCGATGGCGCGGCGGAGCTGGTGTTCGAGTTGTTCGAGTTCGGACAGGGGGCGGTTTTTGCGGACCTGGGCGGCGAGCTCGCGGAGGGCTTCGAGGGAGCGCTGCTTTTCGAATTCGAAGGTTTCGTCCTCGATATTATCGAGTGCCTCGACGCGGGTGATGGCGTCGTCGATGAGGCGGAGGGCTTCGTCGTAGTTGCCTTTTTCGAGGACGAGCATGATGGCGGCGGTGGAGTGGACGCGGATGATGTAGGGGCGCCACTTTTCGAGGTAGAGCTGGTCTTCGAGGCGGCGGGCGTGCTGTTTCACGAAATCGAAGAGGCGCAGATTGCGGGAGGTGTCACGGAGGGTGCGGGTCCAATCCTTGAGTTGAAAGAGGCGGACGTAACGGAAGTAATACAGAGTGCCTTCATTGAACAACTCACCGCACTCGCGCGGACCGAGCTCGAACTCAGATTCCTTGCCGGCGGTCCTGGCACGGTCGAGCCGCTGCAAATAATAGTCGAGGGCGGAGTCCATGCCGTGCGGGCGGGCGCCGTCGGGCCGGCCTTCGAGCTCGTATTGTTCGAGGCCGACGGGAGTGCGGACCTGCATGATTTCGCGACCGTCGTCGCCCTGGGTAAGGCGCGCGTCCTGGTCCGGGTCGTAGGGCCAGCTTTGGAGGATGCGTCTGAGGTCCACCGAATTATTCATCACGCAAATAGTATGAGCTTTTTGGAGGCGGATTCAATCCCGGCCAGTACGGAGAAAGGATCGCAGGGAAGTATTGACATTGAGAATCGGGAGTTCCTAGTTTCTCAGGGTAAACAACGCTCGTTCGGGGAAGGCTCTTCGCGGGGTTCCGGAGCGGGCGGCAACCCTGAGAATCTATGATGGCTACTGAGAGGACAGAGTGCGGGCGCGGGCGTGGTGCGGCGAAGGCGGCACGACTGGGAGTGCTGGCGTTGGCGGTGTGGGCAGGCGGAGCGCTGGGATTAAGGGCCTCGGAGAACGTTCCTCACCGTCCGTTTGCGCTGTGGGCGGATTTGCCGGCGGCGGGCCAGTTCGTCGCGGGCGTGGTGTACGAAGAGTCCGAGTCCTATCACGTGTATGTGAAGGGGCATTCGGAAAACATCACGTGGCACGCGAACGGAGAGAGCTACGGGATCGACATCAACCAGGGTTACCTCGCGCTGCAGTATGGATTGGCCGAGCGGTGGGCGGCGGACTTGAACGTGGGTTATACCAGTCTG
>DATDCV010000250.1:0-16877 GCA_036524155.1 Verrucomicrobiia bacterium | reverse complement strand
GTCGCTGGACATAAACGAAAGCGCCGAGCGCAACCAGCAGACCCGACAGGCCCAGGCCAACGATGAACGGCTGGCGCGCGACGAGGCCGAGGTCAACGAGCAAATAACTGCCCAGGCCGCATCCCGCGAGGCCGCCGACGAGCATTCGCCAGCGCGAGCGAAGAGCCGCGAGTGCGACCAGCATGAGGGCGGCAGCAACATAGATCCAGACGTCCACCCGCACATAGGCCCCTGCGCGATGAACAAGAGCGTTGGAGAAAAGCGCGCTCAAGATGTGCAGAATGGCCAGGATTTCGAGCAGCTTGCTGGCGCGCCGCAGATCCAGGCTTGCAGAGCGTTCGATGGTGAGCATCAGGCAGAGAAAGAGCACGCCGTTGAGCGCGGCTGAGAAGGCGCGCAGGCGGTCCTCATCGAAGTAGGGCCACCGTGGCGTAGCTACACCCAGCATCTGCAAGGTGGGGCCGTTCAAGGCGATAATGTCCAGGCCGACGATCAGCGCCAGCAGCGCGACGACGTGAAACGGCAACGTCCAGCGTACCCGCCCTTTCTTTTCGAGGTGGAGCGCAAAGAACTCGGTCCCCGCCAAAGGCAGGCACCATAGCGCTTTCACTTCAGGTTTCTTGTCGAGCCAATTGAGGAGCATCAGCAGCGTTAGAAAGGTGGTAGTCCCCAGGACGGCGGTCGTCCAGGCAAACCCGGTCATCTTGAGCCGCCACAGCGCGAAACTGGAGAGGATAAAAGCCGTCAGGGAGGCAAGGAAGACTTGCTGGTTGGTGAAGACGCCAGCGAAGAGTTGGGTGACGTCGGTTGCGGGAGTTTTGAACAGGCCGGTCTCGCCCAGCAGGGCCAGGCAGGACGGCGCAGCCGCCAGAACCGCTCCGGCGAGAAACATCGCGGCGGCCAGGTCGTCGCGTTTACGGAGCGCCGCGGAGCCGGCAGCGAGCAGCGTGAGCGTGAAGCCGACGGGGACAAGCCACCGGGTGAGCGGGCCAAGTTCGTTCCGGAGCAGCCAGACCGTCAGGATAGTGGCCACGACAGCCAGCCAGGTGCCGCCCGAGAGGATTGTTTGCAGCAGCGTGACCCGGCGGGCGTCGATGATCCAATTATCTTCGTCCGCCAGCAGGCGGCGGTGCAGTCCCTGCAGGGCGTCGTTTTCCTCGCCGGAGATGATGTTTTGGCTTCGCCAGGTGCGCGCGTGGGCGGAGTACTCGCTGATGCTCCGGCGGAGCAGGTCATCATACAGTTTGGGCCGGAGCCGCACCGGCTCGCCGATCAGGAAGCGGCCCAGTTCGACGACGATTTCCGAGGCTGAGGGCCGGTCGGCCGGGTCGCGTGCGAGGCAGGCGAGGCAAATCGCCTGGAGATCTTCGGGCACGCCCAGGGCTACATCCCGGAGAAAGGGCGGCGCGGCGGAACGCAGCGAATTCAACACCTCACTGACGGTCTTGCCGGCGAACGGCGGGGAGCCGGTCAGCACTTTGAACATCAGGGAGCCGAACGAAAAGATGTCGGAGGAGGGAGCCAGCGACTGGCAGGCCACCTGCTCGGGCGAGGCATAGAGGGGGGTGCCTGCGAAAACGCCCGGCTGCCCTGTCGTTTCGCCCGGTAACATCGCCAGGCCGAAGTCGAGTATTCGGGGGCGCATGTCGGGCCCGACGAGGATGTTGTCCGGTTTCAGGTCGCGGTGTATGAGCCCGCGGGCGTGGGCTGCGGCGAGGCCGCGCGCGACTTCGCGCAGCAGGCTGGCCTTCTGGTGCCAATTAAGCTGTTCTGAAAAGCGGTCGATGGGGAATCCTTCGACCCATTCCATCACGATGGCAGGCGGGGTGGCGTCATCCAGGACGGAGAAGATCGTGACAATAGCCGGGTCGTTGAGCGCGGCCGCCTTGCGGGCCTCGTTCAGCACGCGGCGGCGCAGCGGTTCGCCGGCGGAATGCCGCAGCACCTTAAGGGCCACCCGCCGGTTCAGTTTTTCGTCGTGCGCCACATATACGAGCCCGAGGCTGCCCTCGCCGATTTTATGCTCAATACGGTAGCCCGACAGCCGCGGAGCAGAGTCCTCGGGGAGAAAATCTCCAGCCTGGTCGTGAGCCCGCAACAGCGACTCGACCTCCTGGCGCAGGGGCGAGTCGCCAGCGCATTGAGTGGCGATCAACGCATCGCGAGCCTCGCCGGGCGGCAGGTCCAGCGCGCGGGCGAACAAGTCTTCGGCGTTGGTGACAGGTTTTTCCATGAGAAAGCGCCGGGCTGCTGTTCACTGTAAACATGCGCCGGCAGTCCACCAATAAAAATTGATCCGTTATGCCGTTGGATTGCGCATTGATCTTATGGAGGCTGCCTGCGGAGCAACGGAAGCAGGTGGTCGAGTCAACCGCCGGAATGAGAGAGAACTAAACATGAAGACAAAGAACCTCGTTGGGATTGCCGCCAGCATAGTGCTATTCGGCGCGTGTGTGCCGTCTGTGAACCCGTATTACACGGAAAAGGACATCATCTTCGACGCGCGGCTGGTGGGCGAGTGGCAGAGCAAGGACAGCTCTGACCGCCAGTGCTGGAAGTTCGAGAAGTCGGGTGACAATGCCTACAAGCTTGTCGTCACCGACAAGGACCAGAAGCGCGGCGAAATGGATGCCCGGCTTTTCAAGCTCAAGGACGAGCGCTTTCTCGACATAATCCCGAGCGACTGCAAGTTCGCTTCGGACCAGACGGATATTGTGTCGGCCGCTATGTTCCCCGGGCATCTGCTGATGCGTGTGCCGCAAATCGAACCGACCTTGCAGTTGGCTTTTTGTGACTTTGAGTGGCTGGGGAAGTTCCTGGAAGAGCACCCGGAAGCGCTCGCGTTTCACAAGGAGGACAATCGCGCAGTGCTGACGGCCCAGACAAAAGACCTACAAGCATTCGTGACGAAACATCTCAGCGAGATGTTCCAGGCTCCGATGGAATTCGAGCGCAAGCCGGCCAAGTGATTTCCTTTGGCGGTTACCGGGCGCCCGTGGCCTGCGGTTTATTGCTGCCCGGTTTTTGCCGAAACGATCCACCTCAAAACCTGGTCGGCTGCCGCCTCGGGAGCCGACGCGAGTACGGTATGGTCGGCGTGCCAGATTACACGCTCGGCGCAGAGCGTTGGGCAGTTCCGCTTGAGCCAGCGGCGCACCGGCAACCAGGGGACAATGGGGTCGACCAGCCCGGTGAGTGCGTAGACCGGCGCGGTTGTCTTCCGGGCATAGGTGCGCGGGTCATTTCGCAGGATGAGCTTCAGCCGATGTTGCGCGGCGCGCCGGTCGAGGTCGGTGCGCCGCGCGCAGAATTCTTTCATGCCATCCAAAACCTCCACGGCGTGACGGTAACGCAGCCGGGCGACACGGGCATAGAGATGAATCAGCCGCGTCAGGAGTGTTGGGGTGACTTTTCCCGTCAGGCGTTCGGCGAGCCAGACCCCCCACGGTGCCGGGTGGCGGCCAAACCCGCCGGCGAGGATCAATCCTTCCGTCTTGAATTTCGGGCCGGACGTAAGGGCCCAGGCGACCTGTGATCCGAACGACTCAGCCACCAACCACCCGCTGGTTATTCCGCCTCTTACCAGCGCATCCCCGATTACGCCCGCATATTCATCGAGCGACCAGGTCAGGGTGCGGGGATAGGTCAACTCAACGAAGCGAACTCGGCCCCCCAAGGCCCGCCGGAAACTGCCGACCAGCGTCCAGTCGCCGTGCAGCCCCGGCAGGTAGACCAGGGTCGGTTTGTCAGGCGTACCGTGGATGCGAACCTGCAGCGACTCGGTCATGCTAGACGAGTTTCTCCAGTTCGCGGTGGTTGATCTTGCCGGACCCCAGTCGCGGGATTTCCCGCAGGTATTTCACGTCCTTGGGCATCGCGAGATTGCCCAGGCCGCGCGCGCGGATAGCCTGCCGGACCTGCTCGAGGGTCAGCTTGGGCTCATTGGTGACGGCTATGAGGGTCTCGCCCCGGGTCTCATCGGGTCGGGCCAGTACGGCGATGGTGAACCTGAGCCCATACTGCGGGAAGGCGCCGATAAAGGCGTCCTCGACGGCGGCCAGGCTGACCATTTCACCGCTGACTTTCGCGAACCGTTTCAGCCGGCCGAGGATGTGGACAAAGCCGTGGCTGTCCACGCTGGCGATGTCCCCGGTGTCATACCAGCCCGAATCCGCCTGGAACCGCGCGTTGGCTTCGGGATTCAAGTACCCGCGCATCACATTCGGACCACGAACAAACAACCGGCCGGCGCCGTCCTGTTCAATGCCTTCGACGCGCCCGAGTTTGTGCTCGATGCCGGGAAGGAACTGCCCGGCCGAGCCGGGACGCGGATTCATCGGCACGTTGACGCTGATGCACGGGCTGCATTCGGTCGCTCCGTAGCCTTCCAGCACGCGCACTCCGAATTTGTTCATCCAAATCGTGCTGGTGGATTCCTGGATTTTTTCCGCGCCGGCGAACAGGTAGCGCACACTGCGGAAATCGTAGGGGTGTGCCTTGCGGGCGTAACCCATCAGGAAGGTGTTGGTGCCGAAAAAGACGCTACAGTTCAGGTTGTAGCAGGCGGAGGGCACAACCCGGTAGTGCAGGGGAGAGGGGTAGAGGAAGACGAAGATGCCGCGCACCAGGGGCAGCAGCAAACCAACGGTCAATCCGAAGCTATGGAACAACGGCAGCGCGTTGAAAAGCCGGTCGTGGTCCATCAGGTCGATAACCGAGAGCATCTGCTGGACGTTGGCGAGGAGGTTACGGTGCGTCAGTTCGACGCCCTTCGGCTCTCCCTCCGAGCCGCTGGTGAAAAGGACCACCGCCGTCCGGTCCGGCAGAAACCGGTGGCGCCAGGCGGGCAACCGAAGATAGCTAAGCAGCGCAGCCAGGACCTTCTGGCCGGCGGGAATCCGGGTCCGAACATCCTCGAGGAAGATGATCTCGATCCCGGCATTTTCGAGCGGCTTGATGTCCAGTTTTGTCCGGGCGAGAAACGCTCTCGAGGAGATGATTTGTTTTAACCCGGCCAGTCGGGCACACGACAGCAGGATCGCGGCCCCGGCCGTGTAGTTCATCACGGCAGGGACTTTGCTTTCGGCCCAGAGACTCAACAGCACCACCGGCATGGCGTTGACATTGGGGAGCAGGACGCCAACGCGCTCGCTCTCACCGCCCAGCAACTGCCGCCATTGTGTCGCCAGCAGATCAGCGCCCAGGAGCAGCCGCCGGTAAGTGAGTCTCTGCAACGTGATGTCCTGCACGATGACCTGGCCGGCACGCTTCCGGGCGGTCGCCGCGATGGCGTCCGGCATCGTTGCCGGCCCGAGTTTCATCTCGGTTTCGAAACGTTGCTGGAGCATCTGGTCGCGCAGCCAGTTGGTAATCCGCATGCGAGCCTCCGTGGCGCTCGCATGCTCAGTTGGCGGTGGAGCCAACAGATTGCTGAAATGGACCGAGACCCGCGGGAAACACCTCTTTCGGTCCGAGTTCCGCGAGAAGGGCAGCAAGTGGCCGCCGCGGATGTAAGCGGTGATCACTTTGGGGTGCGTCTTGGAAATCAGGAAACCGGTGCCGTCAAACAGCTTCATCAGGGAGCCGGTGCCGGAAATGCGTCCTTCCGGGAAAAGCACCAGCCGCCCCCCGTTCTGCAAATATTCCGCCATGTGCTTGACGGCGTAGGGCGAGGTGATATCGACTGGAAACGTCCGGCGATTGACCATGATTTTCCGGTGGAACCAGCTCAGGTCAGCAGTCGTGCTTGAAGTGACGAACTTCCAATCTTCTTCCAGGCAAACCCCGATAAAGATCCAGTCCCACCACGAAACATGGTTCGGCAGCAGCAGCACCGGCCCGGGCGTCTGCAGCGGCGCGAGGTTGTATGCCCGGAAACCGTAGAGCAGGCGAACCAGCCAATAGAGAAGTTTTATGATCATAGGTTCAGGGATTTTTTCGAGCGTTTAGCGCGCAGTTGCTTCCAACAGCCGATAAAAATCAATCCAAGGGTGACGACCAGAGCGAGCGGCGCAAGCCAGCGATCCCAGGGCAATCGGCCTGGGCCGCGGAAATCCAGGGTGCCCGCGATCACAGCCCCATCGCCAGGGCAAGGCGCACTGGCCAGCACGTTGCCCCGGCCATCAACGAGTTGTGATATTCCAGAGCTCGCGACGCGAAAGACCGGAATCCCATACTCGGCGGCGCGGACCGGGGCCACGCGGGCGTGGAGCCGATGCTGCCGCTCTCCCCAGTCAACCACGTCCATAGTCGGCACAATCAGCGCCTCGGCCCCAAGCTGCACGAGGCGGTCGGTAACCCGGCTGTAACCGAGATCGTAACAGATACAGATTCCGATCTTCCCCCAGGGAGAGTGCCAAATCTTCTGTTCCTGTCCGGGCAAGCCATCCTTAAAGAACTGGATGGGCACGCTTTTCACCTGACGGAAAATGATTTCTCCTTCCGGCGAGATCACGAACGCCGTGTTGTAGAACTGGCCTTTGCCGAGAGGGTCTTTTCCCCCAACAACGAGATAGCGACGGTGCTCACGACACCAGTCCCTGATTTCTTTCGGCACTGGCTCACTGAAGGTGTATTCGCTGAGCACGATCAGTTCGGCTGTCGGTTGTTTGCGGAGCAGGTCATTCAGCCGCACCAGCACCTCCTTTTCGGTGGGGAACTCCATCTGGATGCCGGCAACGTGAACCAAGGAGCCGGTGCCAGTCGGGATCTTTGCTGTCACCGCGCCTCCCAGTCTCAGCGCGGCTGCGCCACCCAGAAGAATCGCCGCCGCCTGCCATTTGGACCTCCTCCAGAAGCCGGCTGCCGCGCACGCGACGCACATCAACAGGAATCCCAACCCGTATGTGCCCACCGCGTGCAGCGGAACCCAGCCGGGGCTCTCGCCAAAGGCGAAACCCGGGCTCAGCCACGCGAACCGCAAATAGTAGAGCTCGCTTCGGAAATACTCGACCCCGAACCAGATGAAAGGAATGAGAACCCAGGTGAGATCGAAAGAACCCATTCGAAGAACCGGCCACCTCAGGCTGATTCGCGCCAACGCTACAAACAGCCCGATCCAAAACGCGAAAACGATCCACAGCGCGAAGGCTCCTGTCGAAAAGATCCGCCAGAAGAAGTCCAGGCGCAACAGGCCGATAAGCAGCCCTACCGCCAGTCCTGGATAAAACGCCTGTCGCCACGTCCGGGCCTTGGCCATTTGCAGCACGGCGAATAAATACACAAGGACGAGAAAGCCGGCATTCGGCCAACCGTAGGCTGCATGGAGAGAAACGACCGCAATCACCCCCCAGGCTGCGATTGAAACCGGCCGTAGACCTTCGGCCGCTTTCGCTAACGGCTGCTTCGCCTCCTGAATCGCTATTGGCGCTGTTGTCATTTCACGCGCTCCGGTAATTCCATGGCAATTCTTTCCGCATTCCTGGCCAGCGCTTGCAGCTTGCTGGTCAGCCTGGAAACATGGTTCAGCGAGAGCCCCCTCCACAGCGCATCAGCCCGGGCGTGATATTCGGGCAGGATTTGTTTCAGCAACTCCGCTCCTGAACGGGTGAGAACAACCCGGTACGCGCGGCGATCCCCCGCAACATCCTGCCGCGACACGAGGCCTCTTCGCTCGAGGCGATCGGCCAAACCGGTGACGTTGGAACGGTGCGTAATGAGCCGCCGGCTCAGCTCCGTCTGTGATATCCCGCCTGGAACGCCGCGCAGCAGGTTCAGGACATTGAACTGGCTGGGGCTGAGGTCCCAGGCGGCGAAGAAAACCCGGCTGGCGTTCCAGATGGCGTCCGCCGTGCCGAGCAGTTGCAGGAGGGCGTCATAGCGCCTGCGGGCGGCCGCAGATTCCAGCGGGGACTTCATGGAATATAGTTTATATACAGATTGTTGATATGTCAACAATATGTTTTTCTTGCGTTCCCCCTGCTGAAACAGCTCCCAACTCCTGTCCCGGCGCTGCCAAAACGAGGCGGGCGAAATTGGGGGCTCAACAGCGTGCTGACAGGCCAGATCGGCCAAACTGTAACGAAGGCAGCTCTAGCAGGCCGCCTCACCGGCGTCCTCAGCGTTTGCGCTACGGATAAAGTCCAAGAAGAAATGTACCTGTAGTAATCCGCTAAAGTTCTGAGTCCCGCATGCCTGGCAATACAGAGCTTCGTCATCGTTCTCACGCCCACACCAATCGCAGGTTTTCATAATGCCCCGCCTGCCCAACGCTGACGCTCAGCAATGCGCCGCCACTCGCTTCCGTTTGGAACCGAGGCCATCCCGGCGCATTCGCTGTACCAAAAGTTAGCGATTCCCGCGCTTGAGCGCCTGGATCTCATATTCAAGTTCATTTGCGAGGTGACGCCGAGCACTTGGATCCTGCTGATTGCTCCGCAAGCTCCCCTCCAGATCGGATAGGAGTCCCTCGACGTTCCTGGTGTTCCTTCCTGCACGTCTAAGCTGGCCAGCTTGGATCCACAATTCCCCAACCTGCTGCCTTGCTTTCCCCGGGTCCGGAGAGGCCTTCAACTCGCTTACCGCACTGGCCATGTTCTGAAGCCGTCGATCCGTGTCGGCTGGTTCATCCTGCGCCACGGGCTGCTTCCCCGAAGGCTGTTCCTTTCTTTCCTTACAGCCCGTCAGAAACAAGGTCAGGACGATGACAACAATGAGGGCTGGATTCATTACTGTTTTGACGGCTGATAATGCGGCGTTATTCGGAGGCACGAAACTCATACTCTCGACACGCGACGAAGCTACAGTCATTCCTGGGATGTGCATCGCTGAGGTTCGGCCTCACTGTCGCGGCGCGATCGACGCTCGGAATGTAAATTGATCGGCGCCGCTGCGGCCAGTGCAGGTCGAACGTTAGCCCAATTATGGCACCTGGAGGGTGACTGATCCGATTCCATTTGTGCCGTCTATGCGTATCGTGCTCCCATGGTGATCCTTCAACTCGCCCGCCAACTCCCACCCCATGATAAGGGATTGGCTTTGGAATTCCTGGTGGAAGGTCTCTAAAGCCTCGAGCGGCGTGACCACACCGTTTATGTCCACCATCTGCGCGCGAAACAGAGGAGGCGGAACAACTGCCGCCCCGCGAGACCGTGGAACGCCGTAGCTGGGATGGGCAAAGCGCACCCAGAGGACAGTGGTATTATCAGCACTGCGCCAGTGCAGCCAAGCGGCGTTCTTGTCGCGCCTTTTAGGGATGAGCGAATCAATGAGCCGATTCATCTTACCGCCATAGTAGTACATGTGGTTCGTACCGAAGGTGCAGATTACGGACGATACTTCGATGTTTGGCTCGGAAGACACAAGCTGCAACGCGGGTCGTGGAGGCCGAGAGGCCACCAACACTGCAAAACACGAAGCGAGTAGAATCGCTCCAGCGATCCAAAGTTGTCGACGTCTCACACGCATCGGCTCCAGCTAGACCACCAGCAGGGGTGGGAGCCAGCCGCTGTAGGCACAGGAATTGCCGCTGACGTGAACGGCTGGCTCGCATCCGCTGAATGCTGTGGTTCGGCTCGCCCATCCAAAATGGTAGGGCTGAAAATCTCTTTGGACTGCTCCGGGAACAAGACCGTGTTGGCCGTTTTCATGGTCGCCTTATCCAACATTCCTTTGGCGCCGCGGGGATGCTCCCAGATTCGGACGCGCAACCGCCAGGGAAGATGCCCCGCCGGTTCGGGCACAGGCTGCACACAACTCTTGCGCGGCGCCAGTTCCCAGCCAAAGCGTCCCCAATCGGGAGCCTGGTCGACCCACTGCCCGTTCTGCCACGCCTCAACGGCTTCAAGATTAAAGTAGACATCCTTGACGGTGGCATTGGTGAGCACAAAGAGACCCACACGCCCTGAGGCCGGCACGTTGGTAATGTGCAACTCAGCCAAATCAAAATAAGGGAACTCGGGTGTCCCATTGCCAAGACGGCCTCCTGCTGAGATTTTGGCCGCTCCTGCATAAAGCACTGACGCCGGCCCCCGGCGGGCGCCCACTTGGGCCACAATAAAACCACGGCAAGCGCCACCGCCAGCACCCCGAGCAACGCGAGGACAATTGATTTATTCATGCTGCCGAACGATGCCGGTCAGTGGCGGCGGGACAAGCGCGTCCAGCACCGGACAGGAACGTAATCCCCCCCCGCTGCACTGGCCGGATTAGTTGCCCGACTTTGAATTCGCAGGCGCTTTCTTTGCCGGAGTGATGGGGAGTGCATCGTTGTAAGTCACGGAGGCTCGTTTCTCGTCAAGGCGCGTGATGACGGTCCCTGTCTGCTCCAGAAGAGCCTTCTCGACAATCTTCGCTGCGTCTTCCTTCCCGGAGGCCCCCGCCATGATTGTGACCGTCCGGCCTGTCTTTGTGACGCGCGAATCCACAACTAGCTTCAGCCCGGTCAAATCCCGATACAACTCCAGAGCCTTGGAGATGTCGGTCCCCGGGAAGTTGATCGAGCCCGGTGCGGCGCCGGTGGTTGAGCAGAAGCTCGTGACGAGTAATGCAAACGCAAGCAGGAAGGATTTCATAATATCGGTAGTTCGCAACTAACAAGTAATTAAACAGATCTGGATATCAAACGGAAATGGGTGAATATCCAAACGGCTGCTTGCCGATAATGGACCCCTCGAGTTCATTAAGCGGATTTTACTGCTCTCCCCGCCCGGCTGTAAAGGCCTCAACTGGCAGCAAAGGGCCAGTCCGATGATATAAAGGCTTTCTGCGGTCGGCTGAGGACCCTCGCTCGTGCTGCCTCAACACACGGCGGTGGATCGATGGTTGCCGTGCGGCTTGAGTTCCCGCGGTTGGCGGCGGGACCAAAGCTCATGGGCCCGAAGGCTTAATCTACTGAATCCCCACCCGATAGAGCAGACTGGGAAACGCTGCCGCGTTGGTGTCGATGAAGGTTGTCGTTTCGGCCTGGCCTACGACATTGCTCACGCAAGGGATGAAACCCGAGGGTATCCAAAGAGGCGTACACTTCTCCAAAAAGTAAGTGCGGCTGGCAACGCTCTGCCAGGTAATGTTCATGCCTGAGGCAACCGGCGTGACTGCGGTTAGCTTCAGAACGGACTGGCCGTTCGTTGGGTCGGTGCCACAGACCCACTCTTGCCAATTGTTCATTCCGTCCCCGTCAGGGTCGGTGTAGTCTTGAGAACCGTCGGTCGCCAAACCGTATGAAGCAAGCCAGGCGCGGAGTTGATCCGTTGGTGTCCCTTGATACTCGTAGGCCCCGACATCCACAATGCCGCCAACGATGCGCAAGCTCCCATCCAGGTCTGTGTTGCTGGTAACGTAGGAATTGGAGCCGGCGTTGATGCACGGTGAATTGGACAGCAATTGCAGGTTTCCCGAATCCAAATCCACGAATCGCGGAGGATCGGTAAAATTTCCGACTCCGTTTGTAGCTAACGGCACAGTGCAGCAGTAGTTCAAAGTGCTACGCCAATAGTTGTTGCTTAAGGCCAGGCCGTAGTTGTAGTAGAGGATAGAATTGTTCAAGGTGCAATCCGTAGCGCCACCTCCGTTGGATGCTCCACCGGTGGCGCCAACAGCGGAGTTTTTCACCAGGGTGCAGTTATTGAGCGTGGCCAAATACGCGCCGCCACCTGATTTGGCAAGGTTCCCCAGCAAAAGGCAGTTATCCAGGACGGTAAAGTAAGCGGCACCGCCCTCGCTGGCGGCTGTATTCCATTTCAATGTTGATCTGCTGACTCGGCCTCCGTAGACGCCTCCCCCGTAATACCCGGAGGCGGTGTTGCTGGCCACCACACAGCCGCCAACGGTACACCCAAACGAGCCGCCGCCGTTCCCCCAGGCCCAGTTGTTCACGAGCGTGCAATTAGTGAGCCAGCCTTGAAAAGCGCCGCCACCGCCGCCAGCGGCGCTGTTGCCGGCTATTATGCAGTTGGTCACCACCGTCTCGCCGGTGGCGCACCAGACGCCGCCGCCGCTTTGCTCCTTGTCATTATCACCAAGGCCGGCGGTATCGCGCGTACCTCCGTTCGCGAGGGTGAAGCCCGAAAGCACTGCCCGGGAACCAAGAAAGACGCAGCGAATGGCGCCGTCGCCGTTGGTCGAGACCGGTTGAAAGCCCGAGATTATCGTTTGGCCGGGGCCGTTGACGCTGCGCACCACGACGGGCTTGTCTACCACGACGCGGTTGGTCATAGATCCGTACACCACGCGCCCGCCGGTGTTGTATACCCCGTTACTGACCAGGACCAACGCGCCTGCCACGGTGGAGCCGTCGATGGCAGATTGGATGTCCGCCGCCGCCGTTTGCCAGGAGGAATACGGTGGCGCCGCCCGGGGGTTCCCGAGGGCGACATAATGCACCGGAGCGGTCACGACGGCGACTGTGGCCGTCGCACTCACGCCCGACGGATGGCTCTCGTTAAAAGCCGTCAGCACGACCTGGTATAGGCCGGCGGAGACCCAGGCGTGGCTGGTGTAGGGCCGGTTGCTTACAGCCGTGCCGTCGCCAAAGTCCCAGACGCTGCTGGATGTTCGTCCTTCGATCAGGGCGGTAAAATCAGCTTCAAAACCAGGAGCGATTCTGGTGTCACTGGCTTCCAGGGCGACTTCCAACGGGCCAGACACCGCGCCGGGGATGTACTCATCGCAACCGATGGAGGGAGGCCAGCCCCAGAGTTCTCCATCAAGGTCGTTTCCAGTGCGAAAGTAAAAGCTCCCGGCTCCACGGCAGGGCGAACCGGCGCTCAAATGCGATGCACTCGCGAGCTGAGGGTCGGCACTGATGCTCCCCGTATTGGTTTTGGCCGGGGCAGTGCACGAGTTCGTGATATAACAACCGCCGTAATTCGGGTAGCCGGCCGGACCACGCGCATCCTTGTTGAAATACACAATAGAGTTGATTATGCCGCTGCCCGCCACACCACCCACATCACGGGCGAAGTTGCCCGTAACCGTGCAGTTGTAGAGCGTGACATCAACCGTTGCGCCGCCCCGGACCGCCGAATTGCGCGTCACAACGCAACCGCTCAGAGTCGAATAATAGGCGCCGCCGCCGATGATGGCCGAGTTGCCCCGCACCGTGCAGTTTTTCAGATAGGCCCAATAGGCGCCGCCGCCATAATAATACGCGCTGTTGCCCTCCAGGACGCAGTCCGTCACGACTGCACTCGACGACTCCCCCCAAACACCGCCGCCGGACCCCTCGCCGATCCAATCTTCGGAGACGAGTGTGGCCCCGCCGCGCAAGGTGAAGCCAGACAGCGTCGCATTACTGGCCAGGTAAACGCACCGGACAGCGCCCGGTCCGTTCGTGGTCCCCTGGACCTGGTTCCCCTGGATGATGGTGACGGCTGGTCCGTTGACGCTGCGCACGAGCAGCGGCTTGGTCACAGCAACCCGGTTGATCATCGGGCCGGTTATCGCTCGGCCGCCGGTGGCGTATATGCCGTTGGTCACCACGATCTCCTCACCGCTGTACGCCGCATCAACAGCATCCTGGATGCTTGTGGCCGCCGTTTCCCAAGTGTCGAACGGGTAGCCCGGGTTAACGTTGTCAACGTTCACGTAACGGATCGCAGCGAATCCAGTGGATGAAAGTGCGAGGCCAGCTACTGAAAACACAAGGAGCGCGATGGCCGCTTTCAGCCGAACCTGTATCGACGCGTTGACGGGGATTGGACGAGATAACGCTCTTCGCGGGTCGATGGCAAAGGCAGCATTCATAAAGAAGAAATATCACAGAGTCTTATCCTTGTAATGTCAGGAAAAGGTGGAAAGTGGTGTAAGGAAATCGGCTACACGACCAGCGCGACTTCCTAAGAGCGTGTTTCAAACGCTCTTCTGATTGTAGGAGACGACGTCAGGAGTCGCAAATTTGGAGGATCTCAGCGCAGATCAGAGTCTGCCAAGGAACGTCGTACCACAAAGCGGTGGGATGCGCCGCACTCCAAAACGCTTCGCCAGTTGCGGAGGATTTCCGATAGGGACGCGTCCCACCGCGTCCCGTTTTGTTCCCGAAGCCATTCGACGGACGAGGTGGAACGCGTCCCCATCTCGGTTGCGGCTTTGCGCGCTGTGGGGAGACAACAATTCCGGCACCGGTTTAAAGCCGAGTGCAACCCGGCACTCCGACTTAACGAGTTTAAAGCCGAGTGCAACTCGGCGCTCCGCGCTAAGAGTGAGCTCCGAGCTGATCGCTGAATTGTTTTCCGTGGCGGGATCTCCGCGGGCTATTTAGCGGTGGCGCTGGCGACGTTGGAGCTGGCCTCACCGTTCGCGTTGACAGCGGTCACGATGTAATAGTAGGTCGTTCCCCCGGCCAATTTGCGGTCGCTATACCTGGTCGAGGTCAGGCCTGTTTTCAGTGTACCGAATGGCCCGGCGCTGGTGGTGGAGCGCTTGATCGTATAGCTGGTAGCACCGGTTGATGCGGTCCAGGTGAGGGTGACCGTTCTCCTCCCGCCGGTGGCCGTGAGGACGGGCGTCGACGGGGGTGCGGGGGCCTGGGGGGTGGCGCCGGCGTAAGCAGAGTCAGGGCTTTGGCCCGCTCCATTGACGGCGCTGACCACATAATAATACGTCGTTCCGTTGTTGAGGCCCGTGTCGGTGTAAGCAGTCGTCGTTAGTCCACTGGCCACGGTGGTGTACGGCCCGCTGGGAGTGCCCGCAGCTCGTTTGGCGTTGTAACTTGTGGCGCCTGCCACCGCGTTCCAGGACAGGGCCACCTGCGCGTCACCTGCCTGGGCCGTCAAACCTGTCGGCGCTGCGGGAAGAGCGGGTCCGCCGATGGTGTAAGTCCAACTGTCGCCGGCGGGAGCGTAAGCGTTGGCGCCGATGCGATGGTAAGCGGTGAGGGTGACGGTCAAACCATCCACTTCGACGACCGTGTAACCGTATTGGTTCTCATGAAACACTCCCACCGGTGACCAGATGGAATTCACGCCGTCGTAGGCGAAGGTCGTGTACAAGGGCGCTCCGCCCCCACCCACGATCAGTTGGTGAACGTCATTGGCGCTATCCCCGTCGCCGTCATCGACCCGCATGTGGTCGTAAAAGTGGTCGTGGCCGCAAAAATAGACGCGGGCTCCGGCCTGTTTCAGGCTCGACCAGAAGGCGTCCCGCTGGCTCGGATAGTCGTCCAGGCAATCCGCGTGGTTGGCCTTAAACGCCGGCATGTGTCCGAAGGCAAACACGTGCGGAAAGGTGTTTGCTGCGAGCGCGTTGTCTATCCACTGCTGATTCACCCGACCCACGTTTACATACGTGTCGAGCCCCAGTATCAGCACATTGCCGCAGGTAAATGCGTAGGTGCGATTGACTTCGCCCGCGGGGCCATTATCCGGAAGAAAGCTTCCGAACACCTGCACAAATGAAGCGGGGTCGTTCGCATCGTGGTTTCCCAGAACCGGGTAAACGCCGATGCCCGCCTGGTAAACGGTGGCCATCAGATTTGTCCACGCCTGAAAATTGGCCAGGGAGCCGGCGTACGCCAGATCGCCGGGCACGATTACAAACTCAGGCTGCTGGCTGACTACCTGGGCGGCCAATTCGGTGAGGATCGTAGTGTTAATTGGGTCTGTGCTGCCACTCCCGCGGGTATCGCCGAACGCGATGAACCGCCATTTCGTGGTCTGCGCGTGTCCAGGGTTTGCACCGGACAGTAAAAACAGCCCGAGCGCGATCCAGGCGACAGTCATTGTCCTTACCAGGTGATTACGGAAGGTTTTCATAAGCGAGTTTGCGTTCGATTTGAGGCGCCGGGTCACTACCTCCGCGTGACAGAAGCCCGGCACTACCAGCCAGGCAAGAGGGAGCACAGGCCATACCCATGCGACCCAGGATTTTCCTTGCCGGCTGGTTTTCGCGGAAACTCGCGGGAAATCGGTTGGACTTCGCCTGTCGATCGTGCTTCCACTCTGTCGATCGCTGAAGTCAGGAATAGAACTGTCTACAACCTGGGCAGCCTTCGGCGCCAGTTGGACGCAATCTGCCCGGCTGGAAGGATTACACGTATCCGCTCGTCTTGGGTCGGAGCGCCGAGTTGCACTCGGCTTACACGCGGCCGTCGGCGCGGTTAAGCCGATTAAAAATCGGCGCTCCGACCCAAGACTGAGCGGATACGATTACACGGCTTAAAACTTTGGATTTATGACGGGGTTTGGCTATCTTCTTCGCATTGCCATGAACGCAAAGATCCTGACGACTCTCTTCTTCTGTCTCGCACTCTCCCTCTTCGAATGCACCGCCGGCTTCCGCGCGGGAATCGCCGTGAGGACGGTGAACCCGGATCCGTTGCTGCCGGTCAGCGGCGGAGTGGGCCCTTCCCACCCGGCGACGACCCGCGAGGGAGATCTCACTGTGCGCGCGCTCGTGCTGGAACAGGAAGGCACCGGGGTGGCGATCGTCAGCGCCGATTTTCTGGGGTTCCCGGCCGTGCTGGGGAACGCGGTCCGGGCAGCGGTGAAAGGCATTCCTGCCCAAAACATCTTGATCGGGGCGACGCATACGCATAGCGCGCCGGACTGCTACGGGTTCCCGGACGGCAGAGGCGGCACCGGCATGAACCCCAAGTATCTCGAAACCGTGTGTGGCAAAATGGCAGAGGCCATCAATGAGGCAGTCGAAAAGCTGCAGCCGGCGAAGCTGAGAATCGCGACAGGCGAGGCGAAAGGAAAGATCGCTTACAATTATTACGCCGAACAGCTTTACGATCCCCGCTGCCATGTCATCCAAGCCGTCGGCGAATCCGGCCGGCCAATTGCCACGCTGCTCAACTATGCAATCCATCCGGAGGTCCTGGGTTGCGAAGCGGGGATCTGCAGTCCGGACCTCGTCGGTCCCCTCTATGACCGACTGGCGGCGGGCGGCGGCGGCACCGGCATCTTCATGAACAGCGCCCAGGGAGGGATGGTCACCGC
>DATDCV010000249.1:0-3131 GCA_036524155.1 Verrucomicrobiia bacterium | reverse complement strand
CGCGTCCTGGTGCCGCCGGAGGAACTCCGCCATGGCGTGTTTGCGACCGCACCCGATCGAGTCCGACAACTCCTGCCGTTGTCTCGACGACAGAGGCTTGAACACTCGAGCGAACGCCGCATTCCGTTCGATATATTCCAGGCGCGGCATGCCGACACTTGCCAGGCTAACGGGGAGCGAAAGGCTGTACGCCAGCAACTTCTCCAGCGGCGCGCTCCCCAGCAGTTGCTCCTGCCCGAACACTTTCATCGCGATGATGCCGAGCTTTTTGCGAATGGCTACGGGCAAGGCAAGGTGTTCAAAACTGGCGGGCCCGGCGGGCGAAACTTTCATGCCGTCGGTCATGCTGGCCAGGCCGGCGTTGAGCGCCATTTGCGTGCAATCGAAATCGTGGCGCTCGAGCGCGTCGCGCAGGGCCGCCGGATCGGCGTGGCACGTAATGCCGATCGCGCGGGCGACCTTTTGCCGCCGTGCTTCGTAGAGCGCCTCGAGCACGCCGCCTTTGGCCTCGATCGCCGCCAAGTCCTTTGCGTTCTGCAGCGCATGGATGTGCAGCACGTCCAGGTGGTCGGTCTGCAACCGTTTCAGGCTGGCCTCGATTTGGCGCCGCGCCTCGTCGGCTGTGCGTCCCGGAATCTTCGTGGCGAGCACGACCTCCTTGCGCCGGGTCGCCATGACACGGCCCACTCGTTCCTCGCTCTTGCCATTCCCGTACGACTGGGCCGTGTCGATGTAACGAACTCCTAAATCAATCGCGCGGTTCAGAGCTTCCAGCGCCTGGTCCTCATCGGTGTACATCAGGAAGCGGCTGCCGCCGCCAAACCCGAGAATGGGGACTTCGAGGCCAGTCCGGCCAAACTTGCGGGTGGGAAATCTGGCGGGTTTGGACGCACTCAACGCCGGGGCAGCGACGATGCCGGCGGCGACAGTCCCGATAAACTGACGGCGATTCATAGCTGGGGAAACCTGCCCCACCATTCTTGCGCCCACAAGCCCAAACCGCCCACTCGTTCTATCTCTTACTTCGTCCGTCACTTTGACTTCCACTTTGCCTTGTGTCGGCCTGTGGAGAACCGCTGGGGAAAACAAAGTGAATGACAAAGTGGAAGACGAAGTGCCTGCCCGGTGTCTCTGAAGGAGGCCCGCGCCGCGCCTCCTTAATTGCTGGCCAACACGGAGGTTCGGCTGGAGGGAGCCAGGCCCCGGGAGGCAAGTTCACCGGCCACGGCCTGCCCCATCTCCCGATAGCAGCAGTCCAATTCCTGCCGGAACGCCCGCGCGTCGTGGGAGGCCCAGGCACAGAACCGCTTTTCGCGGCTGCGATAAAATGCCGGAATAGAAAAGATTTCCACGCCATCGGCGGCGCGAAGAACCCTGGCGCGGGCTTCGACGTTCAGGGCCAGATGGGGATTGATGCCCTCTTTGCCGGACAAACTGGCGCGTAGCACGCGAATCTCCAGGACGGTATCGCTCCGCCCCTCAGTAGCCGTGGTGCCGAACGAGCAACGGCTCAAGGTGGTAATGGATCGGGTCGGGCTTGGCGTGACCGCCACCGCCGGGAGGATCCGCTCCATTGACCTTGGCGACAGATTGCGCGCCACCTCGAGGGCGATCGCCTCCTGCGGACGCGCATAGTTGGTGACCGCTCCCAAGCGGTCTTTGGCCGCAGCCAGTCGCCGATGCGAAAGACCGCGCCAAATCGCCGCGGACTGTTCCCAGATGCCGAGCGGGATCGCGGCCAGCTTAGCACCGGCCTGCACCACAAAATTCCGATCATTTTCCAGCCCATCAAGCGCCCATTCGGTGTCACTCTGAGCCTCGACCGTCGCCTGCGCCCGGGTTTGCGGCAACTGGAGCCGAAAGCCGGTTCTTGCGGTCGACTGTATTTCAAACGAAAGGTCGTCAGGCTGAAAATCGGCGAATTGAGTCGTCTCAGGCGACGACAGGCCCAGGCGGTGGAACCGCGCCGGGACGGCCGCACGAGAATTGGCGGCCGGTCTCCGAATAAAGCTCACAAGGGCTGTTTGTTGCTCGCCAGGCTCTGGAGTCACCACTGGGTTGATTCCGAGTTTCGGCCCGGATCTGCGGGAGTGCCCCGCCCCGAGCAGCATGGGCGCCTCGCCTGAACAATTCGCAACGTCTTTGGCGATCCGTTCCGCTAAATCCCGATAGCCGGTCCGGGCAACCCCCTCGATTCCGCTGCGCGGCGCCCAATCCACAAACATCGCTTTGTCGCTGCTGTATTCGTAAAGCCGCTCATAGATCAGCCTGCCGTCCGCCGCCCCCACCAGACGAATCCGAGCCGTTATCCGCAACGCGAACCTGTCGCGCCGGTCAACCCGTTCAAGACGAAACTGCTCGACCCGCGCCTCCAACCGCGCGCACACCCCGGCGCCATCGGGAAGCGCCGACGTCTTTGGCTCAAGGACGACCAGCGGCCGCTGGATTTCGTTGGTTGCCTGCATCAGCAGCTCCCGGAGATATTCCTGCCCGGCCAGTGCTCTCATCGCCTCGGCCAATTCGCTCTCCGTCTCCGCCAATTTGTCTCCGGGAAGCCTCTGATGCGCGGAACTCAGCGCACCGTAACCGGCAGCGATGGGGGCAAATGCAAAACCCACCACGCCGGCTCCGGCTGTTATCCACGCATGGCCAAGGTCCGGCGTGTTAAGAACCGTCCGCACTGCCGCGGCCGCACCTTCACCCGTAGATCCGATTCTGCCCTGGGCGTGATCGAAGCTCACCGCGGCAGGGGTGTCCTCCGCCACTATCGCAATCGCCCCGGGCCCAAGCCGGCAAGTCGGGAGCGGAGCTTCCCTTGGCTGCCCCAACATAGGGAAACCGGAAACGACCCAAGCCGCGGCGAGAAGGAGGCTCGCTCGCCGGGGCATCCTGGTCGGGAATAAGTGTCCGAGTCGATCGAAACGCTGGGCTTCCTCGGCTCCAGGACGCCCCGCCCGAGCCGCGAGTTTCGGGCGGGTGTTCATAGCGAATTGCCCTGGGGCGCGGGTTCCTGCGCCAGAATGACCTTGCCTTTGGACACTTCAACGATGGCGAGCCAGACTGCCCAATCCTGCTCCGAGGGCTGATACGGCCCGGCGCTGCATTTGCGGGAAAACTCCTGGTCCACCGAT
>DATDCV010000248.1:0-4460 GCA_036524155.1 Verrucomicrobiia bacterium | reverse complement strand
CGCGTTCGTCCTGGAAACATTTCAATCAATCATCGCGCAACTTCAAGAGCAGCAGACAGAATTACAACGGCTGACCGAGCAAGCCAGTCAACGCGCTGATTCGGCTGAGCGCTTCAGCGATCGCATTGTCGCCAGCATGCCGACCCGGTCAATGACCTGAATGAGGCCACGGCGATTGGGGGCACGCCCTGCACCTACGATCAAACTGGAAACCGCATTACGTCGGGCCAGGGCAGCGGCACCACGCAATATACCTACGACGACGAAAACCGACTCATCCGCTGGACGCACAGCGGATCCCGCACGGATTTTGCGTACGATGGCCTTGGCCGTCTCCGCCTCCGCACCGAGTACACGTATTACTATGGCCAATGGAATGTCACGTCCGTGACACGGTATCTTTACGACGGCAAGCGAGTCATCCAGGAACGCGACGGCAATAACACCCCTACGGTCACCTACACCCGCGGCAAAGACCTGAGCGGCAGCCTCGAGGGCGCCGGCGGCATCGGCGGCCTCCTCGCCCGTTCGCACGGCTATTCCGGAGGCGCTTGGTCCACGCATAATTTCTATCATGCTGATGGCAACGGGAACGTGACTTACATGATCAACTCGTCGCAGGCGATGGTCGCCACCTACAAATACGATCCCTACGGCCGCACCATCAGCTCCAGTGGCACCCTCGCCGCCGCGAACGTTTACCGCTTCTCCAGCAAAGAACTCCATGTCAACAGCGGCCTCTTTTATTACCTCTATCGCTTTTACGATCCAAATACGCAGAGGTGGCTGAATAGGGATCCTGGCAATGAGCTTGGCTTTGCAGTCGTCACGCATGGTCGAGCGAAGCCCGCAGACCAACCAAACAACTACAGGTTTGCCGGCAACGCACCCAGCTTGCACACTGATCCGGTTGGCTTGGCGGTCTGGCTTTGTACCAGGCGGACCGGTTCTTGGCCGCTGGGCGGCTACGGACGACATGCATACCTATGGGATGACCGCTCCCCAGTCCAGAACCACTCTTGTGGGATGGGGTCGTCCTACGGCTCCAACACCTACGGCACCGCGGAGGACAACGATGATGGCCCAATCGGCTTGGTTTCGTCGCCTTACGTTGATCCCTTTACAGGGGTAGAGTGCCAAGTTCTGTCTGGCACAGAAGGCAACGAGAATGAGCTGATGGACTACTGCCGGCAGCACGTGAATGACGAGCCCTGGTGGCCAGGGGTTTTCGACTGTCACACGGCAGCTGGCCGCATCCTTTCGCAAAAGGGCTTTTCAGTTCCCTCCTGGCCGTCTCGCCTCAATCCCGGAGATCCCGCTTGGCCTCTCTCCCTCAGTTGGTATCTGTTCTTAAAAGTCATTTCTTTCCCGGGTTTCTAGCACCTATGGGAACATTAACTAAAGCAGCCACGCCCCTACGGCGATACGTGTTATTCAACGTCTTAACTTGGGTGTTATTGACTCTCATGTGGATCATTATGGTCGTCGTGGATGGCCGGGGCGCTCACTTCTGGTGGGGTAGATACGTCGTTTTTACTTCCTATGTTGCGACACCGTTTCTCTTTGCTGGCGCAGCGTGGTTGGCGCTCAGACGCAGAGTAGATGGCCCTGCTCTTTTTACATACGTTTTCGGGAGTTGGTTGCTCGGGCTTTTAGAGGGGGTTCTAGGCGTACTTGTTGCCTTGGCAGTCAAACTAATGTCTGGAGGAGGATTTCATTGATGATGACCGCAGAGCAAGGAGGCCCAAGCCGAGTTGACGCCCGAGGAGTGTGCGAGAGAAATCGGGCGCCAGTACCAAGAGAAACAGAGCACTAAAGAATGGTACCAGTCAATGAGAACGCAGAGTTACGACGATGACGCGCAGCTCAACAGTTCGCTCGGCTACACTTCGGGCGGGACGCCTGTCGCGAGCGAGCAGTTGGGGTTCGGGTACGGCGGGGGATGGAATATGACCAGCCGCAGCGTCAACGGCACACCATCCTCGTACATCGTGAACGACCTCAACCAGGTGACCAACGCCGCCAACGTGCCCTGCTCGTATGACCAGAACGGAAACCGCATCACTTCCGGCCAGGGCAGCGGCACCACCCAATACACCTACGACGACGAAAACCGGCTGACCCGTGTCAGTTACAGCACCGCTTACCGCACGGATTTCACCTACGACGGCCTGGGCCGCCTCCGGGTCCGCAGCGAGTATACCTACTACTATGGCCAGTGGAATGTCAGTTCCGTCACCCGCTATATCTACGACGGCAAGCGGGTGATCCAGGAGCGGAACCAGAGCAATACCCCGCTGGTGAGCTACACGCGCGGCAGAGATCTTTCCGGAAGCCTCGAAGGCGCCGGCGGCGTTGGCGGCCTCCTCGCCCGTTCTCACGGCTACTCAGGGGGCAACTGGACGACCCACAGCTTCTACCACGCGGACAGCAACGGCAACGTCACCTACATGATCAACTCGGCGCAGAGCATGGTGGCCAGCTACGAATATGATCCTTACGGCCGCACCATCAGCTCCAGCGGTTCCCTCGCGGCCGCCAACGTTTACCGCTTCTCCAGCAAAGAACTCCACCTCAACAGCGGCCTATACTACTACCTCTACCGTTTCTACGACCCGAACACACAGAGATGGATAAATAGGGACCCGCTAGGTGAGCGGGAGAACTATAATCTTTATACTCTAGCTGCTAACAGTCCAGTCGACCACTTCGATGTCTTTGGGTTACACGGCAATCCGGTTTCCGGCCCCGGTGGCCCTGTCGGTGGTCCGGAACCACCCGTGTCGCCACCAATTATAGTGCCCCCATATTATAATCCTGGTTTTTGGAACGGCACAGGGGGTAACAACTGTTATAACTATGCGCTGGATCAACCAACCGGGGACTTTAGGCAGCCCTGCGGCGGATTTCCGACGGGCTCTCTGGAGGACTGCACATCTCTGAAGAATAAGGTCTTTGCAGATGGCGGCAGGGTCCCAGACAACTCTGGCAATTGCCCGGCGGGAACTCACAAGATCCGACTATGGGCAAACGGACTTCCTAGCGGAGCCGGCGGGGATCTCCATTTTTACCGCCAAGACTGCGATGGGTCTTGGTCCAACAAGCCTGGAGTTAACCCGGTAGGGCGGGTCCAAAACCCGTCCAGCTATGGAAGCTATCAAAACTGTGGAGACTTATGTGTCGCAAACCAACCGTTGCGCTTTTGAAACACCTTTGCCGCTCTTTGGTTCTATTGCTGGCGACTTGGGGAAGTTGCAGTTGCTGTTTTTCCGACCAAGCAGCGCCCGCAAATTCGCACAGCACCACCAGGCCGCTTGAGGTTCCGCGATTCTGCACCTCGACGAATGAAATCAAAGCTTACTTTGAGCAGCAACACGTTCCGACAGCGTTGACGGAAGCGAGAACAGTCTCCGAGTCATTTTGCTTTGTTTTGGCTTACCCATACTCTGGGTCTGACACCACGGAACTATACTGCTACGTGAAGGGCTCTGGCAGGTGGCTACTTTTTTTGCAGGCCACGCTATGGAAGACCCGGCCTGGAACCGTGGCGTTTAAGGCCGAGAACGAGTTCATGAAGGTCGTGCGCGATGGCGCAGTCGTAATTGAGCTTAGGCCCCCGAAGTGACCCGAACGAAGAAGGGGTCGCTCACATCATGGTTCATTACACCTACGACCGGATCGGCCAGCTCAAAGTCGCCACGAGCTCGGTGTAACAGTTTAGAACAACGCAAAAAAAAGGGGTCAAACCAGCACATTAATAGACATTGAGCTTGTCTTGGCGTGGTGTTCCCGATCTAATGCCCCCATGCCACAAAAACGCTCAGTTAATGAGATTGTAATATTGGCCACACGAAGCGGCGGAAACAAGTCGGGGGCGGAACAAAGTATTTTCACAACCTGCTCAGCCGCTCCTCCTCCCAAGCCTGCCCACTGAGCGCCGCACCTTTCCGGGTTCGCCTTCCCGACGAGCTCCGCGCGAAGATCAAAGTAGCGGACGTGAGGAAAAGCTCCCTGGCATGATCGGACAGCCACATACCTCAACTCAAAAACAGGCACCGGAAGTAGTCTCCCCGGCACTGAAGACCGGCGCCAACCTTCGAGCTTAACGCTTAACGCTTAACTCTTAACGGATCGCAGGCCCCGCCCCGAGAAAAACATTTTCCCTCCTTGACACTCTTAACCTCTCAACGTTTTAACGTTTTAACGCTTCAACGTTTTAACGCTTTCACGCTTCAACGCTTCAACGCTCCCACGCTCCCACGCTCCGGGCCTCCGGCCGCACCGTTACCACTAACGCTTGATAACGCCAAATCACGCTCGTTAACGCCAGATAACGAATAAAGCGCCGGCCTTGGGACGGTGGGACGGCTGTACACCCCAAAGCCACCCCCCCTCCCTCCTCTTCCTCCTCCTCATTCTCGTCCTCGTCCTCGCCCCCCCTACAAAGCCTGCTGGTAGCC
>DATDCV010000247.1:0-2037 GCA_036524155.1 Verrucomicrobiia bacterium | reverse complement strand
GACGACGTGGAAGTCGTCCCTACCGGGGCAGGTCGCCGGTTGCTCTCCGTCTTATCAAGCGGTCCGGTGGGCGGGCCGTAGAAACGTCCTCACTCTCTCGTCTCCCAAGGAGCGCCGGGCCAGTTTCCCGAACCCGACGAGTGACCGCTTCAGCCGTGAGCGTTGCGGGCTGTCCCTGTCCTTACACCATGGCGTTGCAGGTGGACGAAGTGCCAACCGGCCGGAGCATTCGCGGCCGGATGCGGGCGCTCAATCTCTTCCAACGATGGCTGCAACACCCTCGCCTGCCTGCCATGCTGGCTCTCGGGGCTGTCCTGGTCATGTTGCCTTCCTTCGGGCTGGGCTTGATCATGGACGATCTGCCTCAGCGGATGGTTGCGCTGCCTCCGGAGAGGGTGCCGCCGCGGCTCCACGACCTGGGGCTCCCGCTCAATTCTGGTTCGTGCTCGACCGTCGTGCGCGACATGTTTTTCGGTTATTACCGCGATCCACAAGCCGGGGTGCTGGCGCGGAATTACGGCCTGCTGCCGTGGTGGACGCCGGACAGCCTAAAGCTTGGTCTTTGGCGGCCAGTGACCGCGTTCACTCACTGGCTGGATTACCAGCTCTATCCAGATTCGCCCGCGTTGATGCACGCGCAGAATATCGCGTGGTTTGCAGGCGTCGTGTTTCTGGTTACCGTCCTCTACCGCAGACTGATGGGGCCGGGGTGGGCGGCGGGCCTCGCCGGGCTGCTGTTTCTGCTGGATTACTACACTTATTTCCCGGTGGCCTTCGTCGCCAACCGCGGCTTCATCCTGTCGCTCTGCCTCGGCCTGGCCTGCCTCTATCAGCACCACCAATGGCGCGCCGAGCAGCGCCGTTCCGGGTTGATCTGGTCCGGGCTATTTCTGGCGCTGGCCGTTTTTGCCAATGAAGGGGGCGCCTCCACGCTGGCCTTTCTGCTCGCCTATGCGCTGGTCCTCGAGCCAGGGCCTCTTCGCCGGCGCGCGCTGACGCTTTTGCCCGCGCTGCTGATCATTGTGCTGTGGCGGATTGCCTATGCGCTCAGCGACGCCGGCGTGTATCACGTGGGCGGCTACATTGACCCGTCCAAAGAGCCGCTGTTGTTCGCTGGGAAAGTGCTCCCGCGAGCGATCGTCTTGCTGGGCGGCCAGTTGACGCAGGTGGCGCCAGAGTTGATGCTCGCCGTGAAGCCTTCCTTGCAGCCGCAAGCGACGCTGCTTTATGGCGTGCCCGTGATCGCAGCGCTGGCGATTTTCGCCCCGGTGCTGCGCCGGGACAAACCAGCGGTGTTCTGGCTCGCGGTCATGCTGCTGGCGGCCATTCCGGCAGCAACGGTAGTACCGCTGGGCAAGAATCTCGCGTTCGTGGCCGTCGGGGCCTACGGCTTGATCGCCAGTTTCCTGGCCGGCCTGTTTAGCCGGTCCGGGTGGTTGCCCCAGTCACTGGGCTACCGCGCGTTGGCGTGGGCTGCTGGTGCTCTGCTGGTGCTGGCGCACGGTCCGGGTGCGGTCGCCGGCAGAGTCCTGGTGGCTGCGGGCCTGCGGCCGAGCTGGCAGCACGTGCAGCGAGCTCTCGACATCGGCAACCCACCGGATCTGGAAAACAAGGATGTGATTGTCATTAACTCGCCCGTCATGCTGGCGGCGGCTTATGTGCCTTTTGCCAAAGCGTATGCTCACCAACCGCTGCCTCGGACTCTGCGGACACTGGTGCCGGGTTGCACCAGCTTCGAGGTCGAACGAACCGATGAGAAAACCCTGGTCATTCAATCCAAAGCCCCGGACATCTTCGCTTGCGACGGTTTCGGTCCGGTACACAAGCTCTACGCGGTGCGGTTTTCCAACGTGTTCCTGGGGGAGTTGGCATTCAAGAAAGGCGAGCGGTTTCCGTCTTCAGTGGCGTTTGACGCGATGGGTTTTGTTCCTCCGAAACCTTTGCCCGTAATTCTTCGTGAGTTGATTCCTTTCGAAGTCAGGTAGTCTTTGATTTTGTCTACGCGATCTTTTGAAAGGACGAGATCTTTTTGAGCGT
>DATDCV010000246.1:0-8069 GCA_036524155.1 Verrucomicrobiia bacterium | reverse complement strand
CGCGGTACAATTTCGACGTTTTCACCAGACCCAACCCACCTCCCGGGCCCACGGCTGCCCATCTGGCCATTCCCTCGGTCCTCGTTTCGGGCGGGAAGGAGAATACGAATGCGCTGACGGGGGTCCTCAAAATGGTTGATGACGTGTTCGTGCCGCATCGCCCGAACGGCGCGGAGTTCGCGTGGGTGGTCTTGCCGGACTACGGCCACGAGTATGCCGAGAACCGACAGGACTTGCTGATCATGCCGCTAATGGACCTCGCCGTGCGCACGCGCTACCCCAAGAACGGGGATGTGACCAAGGGCCCCGTCAAGCTGCTCTGCATTGATCCCGCCACCGGCTGGGTCGCCGATAACACTACGTGGCAAAGCGGCCTCACGAAAATCTATCCGGCCAGGCAATTCAAGGGCGACCTCGGCCATTCGAGCTGGCTGCAGAGTGAGGACATCGCCTTTATTTACCGGGCCTACGCTACGCACAACAACCCGCTGGCCATCACCTCGCCGGGCCCGTGTGGTCCCGGGACACCGGCCGTGGATCCGGGGTCAAATGTCCCCATCATCGTGGAGGCCAGCAAATTTCCGCATTGGACAAAGTTGGAGTTTTTCGACGGGGCGAAGAAACTCGGAACAGTCACCGCCGCGCCGGCGCAGCTCACCGCGACGAACCTGACGCCCGGCTACCACGTGTTCTCTGTGCTCAGCACGGACGCCCACGGGACCATGCGCTCATCCGACCCGAGGATGGTCGTGGTGCAGTCGCCACAGCGGTAGCTTATAAGCGTTGGCGGACTCCCTTCTGTTCCCCCGCATGTCGGTTCGCTAAAGCGGGCCTGTCGTCACGGATGGAAAGGTTTGTTCCTGTGGTCACAACGGAGACCTGTATTGGATTCAAGGCACCACGACGCGGTAGAAACGGCGTGTATAGTTGGTAGCGCGCGCATCGGTGTAGGCAAACGTGCCGCCCGCGCTGGTCCGGGCCAACAGTTTGGTCCAAGTGACGAGATTCGTGGACGCCTCGAGCGCATAAACTGCCGGTGCTGCCGGTTCGATAATCGAAAGCTGCAGCCCGCTGGTGGTGATGATGACATTCGTGAGCGCCGGTGCAACCCCAGGAGGGTATTCCTGGTGCTCGCGCACTGTCAGGAACTGATTGGTGGCGACGTTGCTCAGCGTCTGGACTATCCCGGAGGGCCACTTGATCTCCAAGGTCGTGACGTTCGTGGCATCGCCCAGTCCGAAGTGGGCCACCAGGCTATTCGGTCCAACTGCGGCATTTCCGTGCCCGATGTCGCGCACCTGCCAAAACGTTCGACCGTTGACGGTTGCCAGTGCCCGTATTCTGGCGCCGATGCCCGACCGATTGGACGCGACGCCGTCGAGCCTTATCTTCAGCCAGTGGTTGCTGTTCCCATTGTTGTGGTATAGGAGGTTATTTCGGGGAAACACGTCTCCCATGGCAATAAACAGATCCAGAAAGCCGTCATTGTCGTAATCGACCCATGAGGGAAAGATCGCCCGATCGCCGTCATAAATCGGGCTGCCGGTCAGAATCTGAGTGAAGGTCCCGTCGCCATTGGCGTGAAAAAGCAGGTTGGAACTGGTGGAACGTGGGGATCCATAGCCGACGCAGAACAGGTCCAACCAGCCATCGTTGTCATAGTCGCCCCACGCCCCGCTCGTTACGTTCTGCGGCACGATCATATTGAGGCAGGTCGTGACATTGCTGAATCCGCCGGCCCCCAAATTGCGGTAAAGTTGGGGTGGCCGATCCCACCAACCCGTCCCCATGAAGTCGATCAATCCGTCGTTATTGTAGTCAGCACACCAAGGGGTTCCCACGCCCTCGGGCAGCCAGGATGGCATGGTCACGAAGGTCCCATCAGCCTGGCAGCGCCACGTTACACTGTTCCATGCGGTGGTGGGGGTAACCTGGACCACCGTCAACTCTGGATAACCATCGTCGTCGAGATCCGTCACGGAACATAAATCGCTCTTGGATTGGTCGTTGACTATGGGACCAACCTCGGCGGTTGTCATCCGTTTAAAGGTCCCATCCCGCTGGTTCTGAAACAGGCAATCATTGGCAGCAGTCCCGTTCCAACGCCCCTTCGTCACAAACAGGTCGAGAAATCCATCACGATTGTAGTCCAGCCACAAAGGGTAACAGCTTTCGTTCCGATCGGACACCAACCCCGGATCCAGCACCACGCTGAAAGACTTGCCTGCATTATTTCGATAGGGCCTTTGGGCCGTTATGCCGGGTTGAATGCCCGCCACCACCAGATCGGGCCAGCCATCGTTGTCATAGTCTCCCCAATCGGCCGACCATGCCTGCAAGTAATCGGTGGCGAACGGAGCCGCGTTCACTCGGCTGAAATTTGTGCCACGGTCGTTATGATATAGTGTGTTGCGATTGTTGGCCCAGTTATTGGCGACGAACAGGTCAGGAAACAAATCGTTGTCGTAGTCGGCCCAAAGCCCGGCAGATGATCCTTCGAGATCCGTGACAATGACCCCTCTGGCAATCTTGGAAAAGGTGGGGTCCACGGTTAGCGTCGCAACTTTGCTCGTGACCGAGCCGCCGCTATTGGTTACTACGACGTCATAATCTCCCGCATCGGCCGATCGAATATCGGTCAGAACGATCGAACTTTGGGTTCGGCCGGGGAGCGGCACACTATTCAGCCGCCACTGATAGCTCAGTGGGGGGGTGCCGGTCGCCACGACCCGGTTTCCTGTGGTCGCTCCCAAGCTGACCGATAGAAAGTTCGTGGGCTGTTGTGTGATGAACGGCTGGCCAACGCCAGTCTCGATGATCGCGAGAACCATCCCGGCAATCAGTATGTATGATTTTGTTTTCATGAGGAGTGGTTGTGGTTGATTGGCTTGGGTTTAGTCTTTTATGAAACCAAAAACGTAGTTCCTTTCATTGTCCTGGTGGGTGCAATCCACCCCGAAGTTCAGTTTCTCTGTCATAGAATGCATTTCGTCTTTTCACCTCTTTCTCTCGGAAGAACCGGAAGGCGATAACAAAGAATTTTCAGATTTTTTTCGGCGCCTCTTATTACGCGGATGGCTCTGTTAATAAGGGGAATACACGCACCGGAGCCAGGTGTCCGCACGTTCCCGGTCACGCTGGGGCACCAATCTCTGCTCTTGAAGCCCTTCAAGGTCGGGCCGTGGTACCGCGAAAAACGCAGCGGACGCGGAAGAAGAGAAAAGGGATTCCTGGACCTAAAGGGCCCGTCTCTTATCTCTTCTATGTCCTCTGCGACCTTCAATCGCTTCGTTCACGTAAAATTGCGTGCAAAATGGCTTCCGGACAGGAGTTGGCGGCCACGGATTCCACAGCGGCGGTCGAAACGCGCGAAGCGTATGGAGCGCGTGGAGCTTGCTCCCGCTTTCGTGCGCGCCACAGTCATTCAAAAGCGCGGCGATCTTTCGAAAACACCGAGGCCAATTAAAAGCGCCAGCAAGCTGGACGCACTCCATACGCTTCGCGCGCTCGAGGCGTGCCTGTGTACATCACGGAGTATTCACAGTTGGAAGGGATAGTCTGGCGATGCTGACCTAAGACCATGAACTGATGGCGAGTACCGGAATAGGGACCTTCGAACCCGAGGGCGCGGAGTTTACGAATAAAGTCGCGCCGCTTAAATGGTCGCCATCCGGCCATTTGGGATCTTGTTCAAGTCAATGCCGCCGAGCACCGGCAGTTTGTGGCCCAGCCTTAAGCCGACGAGGATCCAATCCTCAAGCGTTGAGCGCAGTTCGTTTTCGCAAGCGCGCAAGGACCTGGCGAACGCGACCACGCCTTTCAGCCTGGGAATTTCGCCTGCAAACGAGCCGTCTTCCAGCTTGTCGTAACGCGCCAGTTCCATAGCCGCTTCAATACTGGCCGTGAGCGGAAAGGCCATAAGCGAAGAATATGCGGTTTCCGGACAAAAACCAGTTCGGCATTCTCTGACGGGGCGGTTCTCCATTACCGATCTGGGAACTAACAAGCCAGAGGCCGAGCCTGGGCTGCAAAACGACGGCACCACCTCAAAGGCCTTTTCTCGCTTCGACCTCGGCCTTCTCTGCCGCGTCGGCCTCCGCCTTTTCTGCCGCCTCAATCTCGGCTAGCGAGGGCGCCTCGAGCAGCACAACGGGTCGGAAAGCTCGCGCATCATCGGATCTTCCGAGCACAAGTGTCCTTCCGTCCGATGAAAACATCGGCCGCGAGAGGTAACCAGGCGTGTCCTTCAAGGGGAGAACCTTCCTGCCTGTTGCCACATTCCACAGCTCGGGCGACAAATTCGAACCGGAGACCAAGGTTCGGCCGTCGGGACTGAAGGCGCCAGCCCTAAGTCCATTGCCCCTTGCCTTCACGCTGAACACGAGCCCAAGCCGGCGGTTGGCGATCTCCCAGGTGCGGATTTCCGATCCCCTCTCCATGGACGCCAACCACGCGCCGTCAGGAGAGAAGGCCAAACCATTGATGGCAGATGAATGGCCTTTGAACGTGGCTAACACCTTCAGGTCGGGCACGCTCCATACCTGTACGGCGGTGTCGCAGGCCGTAGCCACCATTTTGCCATCTTGCGAGAACGAAGGTCGATAGATGTCAGCACCCGGCAGTTTGCGAACTTCTCCCCGACGGAAATCCCACATCAGGGTCCATCCTCCTCCACCCCGAGTGCGTGTGTTACAGCAAATAACCAACCGCCGGCTGTCGGGAGAGAAGGCCGACAAAGGTAATTTCGGCGGCGGGTCGAGCGGAAGCATGGCAATTTGTTGCCCAGAGCCAACGTCCCAGACTCGAGCCATTCCATCGATGCAGACCAAGGCGACCATCGTGCCATCCGGTGAGGCGGTGACACAATCGCGCTCGTGGATGCCTCCCGGGATCCTGAAGCTGGCAACCATCTGTCGGGACCGGACGTCCCAGTACTCAACACAGCAGTTGGTGCCAAGAACAGCCAACTTGCTGCCATCGGCGGAAAAGCAGAGCAGACATCCGGAGGTCAATGCGCTGACTGGCATCGCCTCCGGCAGGGCCGAAAACAGCCTGACGGTTCCATCTCCGCACCCCGAAACCAGCGTTTGCCCATCTAGTGAAAAGGCCAGGCAGCCTCCTCCATAGGCTCCCTTCAGGACCGCAGCGAGTTTTCTCTGCTCAACATCCCACAAGGCGATCGCCGGGTCACCGCCACCGACCGCTAGCCGCGTGCCGTCGGGTGACCAAGCCATCCGGTATGCCAGCGTGGCGGTCCCGCCCAGGGCGAGGCGCGCCATCTCCTTCCCCTCCGCCACGTCCCAGACAATGGCCTCCTCACCGCCACCACCCGCAGCCACTTTCCTTCCATCCGGGGAAAAGGTGACAATAAAAGGCCAATGCAGTGGGCCAAGAAGCCGCTGCCGAGGCGGGTTCGAGAAGGTGTCCCAGATGGCGATGCCTTCGTGCTTTGCGGTCGCAAAATGTCGTCCGTCCGGTGAGTAGGCGAGCACGAGACCGAACTCATCCGCCAGGTTCGTCGGCCAACTGGCGAGTGGCTCCCAAGAGGTGGTGTTCCATCGCCGGATTTCGGTCTCGGCATTGCACGACAGCGTCTTGCCATCCGGCGAAAATGCAATCGGCAGAGACTCCACGTAGCCCGGAAGCGCCGGGTTCGGCAGGGTGCGCACTTTCTTCCAAGTCGCGGTTTCGAAGACGTGGATTTCAATGCTGTCAGCCACTGCCAGCCAATTCCCATCGGGCGAGAGAGCCACCGAATTTCTCTGGAGGGGGCGGGCAAATCCGGTCAGGGTGCGCATCGACCGCCTCGTCGCCACATCCCAGATGCGTACGCTCTGGTCGAAGGACCCGGTGACCAGGACCTTGCCATCTGGAGCAAGCACAGCGCACGTGACAGCGCCAGAGTGGCCGCGCAGAGTCGCAATAGAGTCACCTCGACACAAACTCCACAGGTATCGCCACTCCCATCCACGCAGGTCTTCCTCCGGGACCGTAACAGGCCGGTCTTGTGATTTGCCCGGTTTTTTTTGACCCTGGGGCCGATAGTTGTCGAGCAACTGCCGAGCCATTCCCAAGTTATTATCCCGAATGGCCTGATAGGCCACGTTCATGTCAGCGACGTAGAGGTTCAGGCGCAACTCACGCGCATGCTGGGCGATGCGCCGCGCCGCCGTGAGTGAAACTGCGGTCACCGTGAGCAGCAGGGCGATGACAGCTCCGCTCATCGCCGCCGCCACCGGCTTGCGTCGGCACCAGCGCCACAGCTTGCCCGTGGAGCCGACCGGTCGGGCGTGAATCGGCTCGCCCGTCAGAAACCGATCCAATTCATTGGCCAGTTCGGCGGCCGAGGCGTACCGCCGCGCGGGATCCTTTTCCAGGCACTTCAGGCAGATGGTTTCCAGGTCGAGCGGCAAGCCCGGATTGAGCTGACGCGGGGCGACCGGCTCGGTGTGCAGCACCTGCTCGAGCGTGGCCTCGAAGGTCTCCGCCACAAAGGGCGGACGCGCGGTCAGCAAACAGTAGAGCAGAGCGCCCAGGCCATAGACATCGCTGGCGGGGCCAAGTCTGGCTTTCTTGGCGGCTCCTTGCTCGGGCGGCATGAAGTTGGGCGAGCCAACCACTTGGCCCGTTAAGGTCAACTCCGAGTCCCCCACCAGCCGCCGGGCCAGCCCAAAATCGGTGACCCGCGGCTCGTCGGCGCCATCGATCAGCACGTTGGCTGGCTTGAGATCCCGATGGAGCACGCCTTGGTTGTGTGCGTATTGGACGGCCAGCGCAATCTTCCGGACGTATACAGCCGCCTGTCGCGCTGCCATCGGGCGGTCCCGAACCAGGTCGGCCAGGTTTCGCCCCGCCACGTAGTCCATTGAAAAGTAGGGCTGGCCATCTATTTCGCCAATCTCATGGATCGCCACGATGTTCGGGTGCTGCAATTGGGCAGCGGTCTGGGCCTCGGCGCGGAATCGCTCGAACGCTGTTTTGCCCGCAAATTGCCCGAACAGAAGCATCTTGACCGCGACGATGCGGTTCAGGCTGACTTGTCGGGCGCGATACACCACCCCCATCCCGCCGTGCGCAATCTCCTCCAGCAATTCGTAATCGCCAAACCGGGCCTTGAGCGGCGGACGTGCACGGTCCGCTGTCTTCTGCTCTCTGACCTGGCTCCCCTCTTCGTCATTTTCCGCCTCGACAAGGGAGATCCGGGCGATGCACCTCGAACAGAAACCATCGCGCGAGTGGCAGCCCAGCGGCGCGCCACATTGCTCGCACACTCGTTGGTCGGATTCAGGCGCGTTCACACAAATGGCTCCACTCTCTTTCTAAGGAAAAAACCCGCCCGGATAACGGTGTTCAGGAGGTTTTGGCTCATTCTCGTCCTCCTTCTCTTCCTCGTCCTCGCTCCTTTTGCTCCAATTCCGAGGAAGAGGACGAGGATGAGGACGAGAACGAGGAAGAGGACGAGGGCGAGGAAGAGGGAGAAGGCAGTGGTTCATGCAGAGAGTAGCTTCCATTCAACGGGTCAGCAACTCGACCAGGTAGCGCATCTCATCGTCGACCTCGGCTGGGGTGGCGACGGTGTTCGCCACTTCGGCGCGGACAGTCTCTCGATAGCGCCGTCGCAGCCGCATCACCGCCACCACCACCGCGTCGGCACTCATCCGCAACCGCTGGCCCGCGGCGGTGTAGGCCGACCGATCGGCGACGCGGGACAGGTAGGCTTTGAGCTCGCCAAAGAGGGGCGCTTTCCCCTGCGCTTCGTATTCGGCCTGGAGCCTGCCCAGGCTGGTGTGGACGACGCTGTCCGCCCAGGTCCTATCGAACATCGACTCGGGGCTTTCAGAACCGGCGAGCACCGGATCGATCCGGGCTTCAACTTCCATGGTGTCGATCGGGATTACCGGCGCGCCACCCCCGCGCTTGGCCGCAGTCGAGCGGTCAAATTGATCGCATAGAAAACGCTGGAGATTGGCTAAGAGAAAGCTGCGGAAGCGGCCTCTTTCCCGAACTGCCTCATGGACAAGGCGCTTCTGGAGGAATCGCTCGAAGAAAGCCTGCGTCAGGTCCCGGGC
>DATDCV010000245.1:0-5164 GCA_036524155.1 Verrucomicrobiia bacterium | reverse complement strand
GGAGGTCCGAACAGTAGAGATCATAGCGTTTCGATAAATCGAACAACTCTACGGGGATGCCAACCTCCGGTTCCGGTGCCACCGGGGATTCCGCTGGATGTTTGAAAAGGCCCATATTCAGCTGAGGTTAGATGCCGAACGACGGAACTGACCGACGCGGGCGGCCAGTGGCGTCCGAATTGGGAACTGACGCGGCCCGCACGCGTTCGGTCCAGTGATCTGGTTCGGTGTTCTCATGTGTCAACCACTGCCTTCTGCGGAGTGTCTCCGTGAAACGGGATGACGATACCAAGCCACTTCTCGCCGGTCGTCTCAAACGAGATGTCCCAATGCAGCGGGTGTGCCTTCATATCCTCAACTCCAAAGCCTGCGAGCTTGACGACAGTGAAGACGTCCTGCGGCAAGTCCTGCTGCAACCACGGCTTGAAAACCTCCTGCAACTGCGGACGAGCGGCGGCTAGAATCTGCTCAAAGCGTCCGGGCAAATTCAGATAGAACTGGCGAGCCTCTGGCAACGGTCCGCTCTCATCGCCGGGCAAAGCAATCGAAACCTCAGTGCCAGTCTTCGGGAACGTCCACTCGCACTCCCAGTAAGACCGCTCTGGCTCGTTCGGAATGAACATGAACAGCAGGCTGCCGAAGTCCGCGTCAGTGACACGGGGTGGCGAAAACCGTAGCTTCAAGTTGTGGAGGATGCTCATGCGCTTTACACCGAACTGTGATTCAGCGACGGCGGAATCGTGATCCTTTTTCTCGGCCTTGCAGGGCTGATTTCTCCCAAGTTGCTCATGAGCATCGCCTTGCCGATGGCGAGGTCGACTCTCCGGTCCGGTGATCTCGTGCCGGAAATTCTCCGCCCGATTTGTTGTAAGTTGTTCACAACCAACGGCCGTTCTAAGGATCATACGACGGCTGGTTAGGTGATCCAAGGCAAAAGAAACCCATCTGTTCTTTCTCAGCACTTGGACAGCTTCTGTCCAACCGCCCTTGGTAGCGTTGCGCCATTGAACGATGAACCCAGCCCAAGCAATCGAGCGGGTGCGCCAGGTTCTCCGGCGCCAACACAAAGCTTTAGCCACAGAGGATTCTTACGTCTTCTGGCTCCGCCGTTATATTAGCGCCCTGCGCGGAATGTCCCCGGAGTTTTCCAGCGAGAAAAAAGTGGAAGCATTCCTGACCCGATTGGCCCTGCGCGATGTCTCGGCCAGCAGCCAGAACCAGGCGTTTAATCGGGTTGTGTTCTTCTACAAAGATGCCCTCGGCAAACCCCTTGGAGATGTGAACGCCTTACGTGCCAAGCGCCCCGCACATGGTCGGCCCCCTGACGCGTGGCCCGTGAACAACGGGGGGAATGATGGGGAGAATGCGAATGGTGGGCCATGGACGATTGCCTGCTGCCGGCGCGCGGGTCGGTTTTCTTCTGGCATCCTTTCAGGATGCTCTCAGAGCCGGGGGGCAGCATTCCGGTGGTCGTTCGCTCCCTGCACCCCACGAACGACGCACCGGCTACTGTCTGCCAACCCTGGCGGGTTGGGGAGCGTCGGAACCGACGCGCGAAAACCAGCGAAAGAAACCTGGCGCGGACCCTCAATCCGAAGGATTGGCAGATAGTAGCCGGAGGTCGCCAGGGGGTTCTCGGGGAGCGACCTCCGGAACCAATGCCACAAAGAGCTCGCCACCCCGCCAATCCGCGGATTGGCGGGGTGGCAGAAATACCGGCATGGGCAGCACCTTCTACAGTCTCCATTACCACTAATAGGGGTCAAACGAGCACACTCATCAGTCCTGTTCATATTCCGAGCGGGAGGGTGCCGAGATCAGGTCGCCGCCCATCGTTTTCGCCCGTTCCTGTAACCGAACCCTGGCGCTGTTAGCAGCGCCCAAATGCAGTAGCCCGGCGATGTTCTTGACCGAAAGCGTCGTCTCCTTCCTCAGGCGAGCCGCGATCGCCCAACAGCCGATCGACCCGCACCCATTTGGGCCGATATTCCGAGGCGGCCATGTACCACACCAGACTGCTCCACGGAGGCGCTAAGGCGAGCGGATAGCCCCGGCGGCCCTGAAAATCGTGTAGTCCTGGTCGAACCGTTCGCGCAAGGTCCGAGGGGCTGGCCCGCCCGGTTCGGGCGCGTCCTGACGGGGCGCGATTGCCAGGTGGATTGTTTGGCTGTCCAGCAGCCGCTGGTAGTCAGGATAGAAGGACGACACAACGACAATCTTCAGATCCTTCTTTTTCAGCAACTCGATTTGGTCATCAGCCAATTGCGGGAACCGGAAAAGCAGCACCAGGGCTCCGGAATTAGGGTGAGCTTCGAGGCTGCGAAAAAGCTGTTCCGGAGGCACACCGCCACCGGTGGCCATCATCAGCATCGGGGTGACCGGCACCCTGTCGACAACCAAAGTCAGGCCGCGCTGTTTCTTCAGGGCTTGTTGGAAAGTCTGCACCTCCGCTTCCACGGACGGATTCTTGTCGGGTCCCGTGTCGGGCACCAGCAGCAACACCTGGCCTTTATTGCCGATGAGCCTGGCGGTTTCCTCCGCCGTCACCGCACCCAGGGCGTTGTAAGGGCCCAGATCGATCTTTTGCGAACGGCCGCCGGCTCCGAAATAAAGCGAGACTGCGATGACACCAAGCAACAGGCACGCGACCACCAGACCTCTCGTTTGTTTCGGCATAAAGCAAGCAAAGCAGACTGGCACCCGCTCTCGAGACAGAGCCAGTAACAAAGTCGCCATCAGTCCCTGTCGGGTAGCGCAGATTTGGAATCTGCCGTATCGCCGATTTTCAATCGGCAGACCTCTGAAACCGCTGGGCGCCCTGCAGGTTAAAAACCTGCGATACGGCAGATTACAAATCTGCGCTACGACTTCGTCCACAGCCCTGCGGTCGAGAACGCTCTCAAATGAAAAGCACGATCCCGGCCTGGAAGGCATAGTCCCGAAAATTAGCGGGTACCCAAGCCTCGCGTTCAGGATCCCCAGGACCACATCCATCGGGGGTCATAAAAGCCGTTGCCGCCGAGCCAGGAAATACCGGTGGCGGGCTTTCCATCCAACGTTTTGCCGGGGTAATACTGCAAACCCATCTTGCTAACCCTGAGTGTTTCGGCGTGCCCGTCAGCAAAGCCGGCGTTGCACCGCCGATTATGGCGACTCACGGGACGCTGGGGCACGTCATTGTAGTAACCCTGGTTGGTGGGCACCCGCCAATAAAGCGCCTGTTGCTTGGGAACCTCCACCCAGTTGTCGGGGTCGCGCTCCGCCGGATTGCCAACCAGGCCGGAATCCACAAACGGCAGTTTCTTCACCGGGTTCGGGAGGCTGGACAGCTTCGGTCGCCACTGGTCTGACCAGGACGAGAGTTCGGGATGGCTGAGGGCGATGCCGAGGCCTCCGGGGCCGCCGGGCGTTGAAGCGACGCCGCCCATCACGCTGGGGCAGCCAATCACATTGGTACCGTACAGGTAAGGCCGGAGCAACTCCACCCACCAGGTGACATCACCCGGAAAGAACGCGCCCGGTGGAGCGGTTTGGTACAGGTAGAGCGTCACCACCTGGTCCCGCTGGTCATCGGCGTAAAGGCCGTAGCTCAAGTTGATCTGTTTGAGATTGCTGAGGCACTTGATGCCTTTCGCCTTTTCCTTCGCGCGGGACAGCGCCGGCAACAGCATGCTGGCGAGGATCGCGATGATTGCAATGACGACCAGCAGTTCGATCAGCGTGAAGCCGGTCGGAAGGTTCCGCCGAGGTGGCCGTCCGGATGGATTATATGGCTTAGACTTCATATTCTGTTGCTCCGCAACCCACCTGAGTGCTTTTCGCTCACCACGCCGACTTGCCCATTTCCAACCCGCCCTTCCAGTTGACCGCCCTGCCAACGGAAGCGCGGCAAATCGCCAGGCTTCCGGTAGCGGAGTGATGGGCTTACATGGCCACAGTCTACGCGCCGCAGGCCCGACATGCAACTGTGCACTCTGGGTCGGAGCGCCGACTTGCAGTCGGCTTACACTCTGGTCGAATAGTGGATGCGCTCTCAGGGCAGCGTTTTAAGCCGACTGCAAGTCGGCGCTCCGGGCTCACCATCCGGACAGGCACAGGTACTGGGGTGTCAATGAAAGGCGCCAGTACATTGGCATCATGCGACGGCTTTTTGCGGATCTGAATCGCCTCACATCGTCGCCTACAGTCGCTACGAAATGTTCGGGCTGGGGCTACGTTTCGAAACAGTTGCGCTCGCGGTTCTTGCGGGTGCGTTGCGGGTCGAAGATACGACCGTTCATCGTGATGTAGACGCCGGGCGGCAGGCAGTGCACTGCGCCGATGGCGCTGCCGATGTTGAACACTGCGTCGGTGCTGCGGAAACGGGCCGGCTGCATCGACCCCGTCAGCACGATCGTCTTGCCTGGTATGCCGGCCAGCACACGCCCGGTCTCGACCATAGTATCCGTGCCGTGCGTCACGACGATCAGCGCGCAATTCTCGGCCTCGACTCGCTGGCGCACGAGCTGCCGGTCCGCGTCCGTCAGGTCCAGGCTATCCTTCCGCAGGATGGATTCGATGTCGAAGTCGAACGTTACGTTGGCTTCTTTCAGAACCTCCAGCACCTGCGGCGGACCTACCTGGAATTCGCTTTTCGCATCGAAATATACTTTGTCGATGGTGCCGCCCGTCGTGAAAAACTTGATTTTCATAAATCCCGCGGAATCAATGAGTGAATCAGTGAATGGCCAGAGCCGCGGAGCGCCATCTCTCAGCGCCCCAATCCCCGGCGTGGCTCGCGCTTCAACGGGGTGTTACGCACGAAATGCGGGGGCGTCAACCGTTATCATCTCCTTCGTCCCGGACCATATTCTTGAGGGCGGATAGCGTTATTGCTTGCTTGTATCCGCTCAGCCTTGGGTCGGAGCGCCGAGTTGCACTCGGCTTACACGCGGCCGTCGGCGCGGTTAAGCCGATTAAAAATCGGCTCTCCGACCCAAGCTTGAGCGGATACTCTCGCAGAACCTTGGCTCGCAGTTGACTGTGCCCCGTCATTCTGCAAGGCTCGGTCGGTTCCGCAAAACGACAGAACGCCGAAGCCGTGGAAATCAATAAAGCTATCATCACTGCCGCCGGGCAATCGCAACGCGGGCTGCCCCTCCAAACGCTCGTTGACCGCGATGGC
>DATDCV010000244.1:0-12955 GCA_036524155.1 Verrucomicrobiia bacterium | reverse complement strand
GTGGCCGGAACGCTGGTTTTGTGCTTCATCCCCAGCTTAATGGGGTGCCCAGCGAAAAAGTACAATCCTAAACTACTTTACCTCAATGATTTATAAATTCCAAATGCTTATGTTGTTCTGAGGAATTCCTAAAAGGCATTGAGCCTAAGGCCCTGGGAAGCGCCCACCAGCGGGATTGAATCCTGAGCGAGTGCTAGTGCATCCGCTTCGCTTGAGAGGATGTCTTCCACCTGTTCTCTCTCAAGCAGAAGTTCTCCCTTCCCGTCCCGCTCGACCCTGAGTTTTTGAAGATTAATTGCAGCCTCAACCAGCGACGGTATGGCGTCGAGCGGAGGCGGTAGCGGATCCGCATGCAGCTTGGCACGACTCAAACAACGCGCCATAAGCCGTTCCGCCGGCTTGTCATCCGGCGATGTTGTCACCAATCCTGCAAAAAATTCACGCAATGGGCGTCTTTTCTGAGAAGAAAGAGCAACGTACCAATCCGAACGCTGGCGGGACGAGACTGCGCTGAAGAGAGACTCCAATCCCGTACGGGCGCTTTCAGAAATCGCCTTGTCCTTCCAGTTATGGAATTCCTCTAATAAGCCCTTGGCCAGTTCTGCTTTGCGAGAGCGGAAACCTTTTTCATCCAGAAACTCAAAATTACACGTTTCACTTAGCCCGAGCCTGAGAATCCGTTGCCATGCATCCTCGGTCGCCCAAGCTGGAGCGGCAGCAAAGTCCGGGTGTAACATGAGTGCATCCCGGGTTTCAGCCGGGATGGCAGGACTGAGCAACGTCTTGCCAGAAAGTTTCAGTTCACGCTGCCGGGCATCAACAAACCTGCGGATTGCTGTTTTCTCGGCGTCGGAAACAATTAGCTTCCATCCATCCTCCAGACCCCTTCGGGACCGCTCAAAATTCTCACTGAATACTGCAGCGAACGGGGGGGCGCCCTCATGGTTGCTGAGGGAAACGGTAAACACCCCGGCAAGCTCCTCTCGTACCTTCGTTTTGCACCGCTTTTCCCACGCGCTATACAGTCCCCATGCGCGGAGCTTTGCAGTGCATGCCTGTCTTTGTGAATTGCTATAAGGGAGCGACCAGGATTTAAGCAAGCCGCCAAACGAGTCAGTTGGCGAATCGTCTTCAAGCCACAGGTCCGCAACCGGCAACCATGTCCCGTTGTTGCCAGGAACACGTAAGCAGCCCAATACGCTTTCTTTGAGTGTCTCCGGGCAGGAAGACCGTGGCATTTCCCAAAAAGCCGTCCCGAATTTGCGCCAAGCAGCCTCATCGGGTAACCGGTTGGGCAATTCCCGCCACGTTGGGTTGAACACTGGTGTCGCTAGTTTCTCCAGCTGAACCCGCAATGGAAGTCCACAGACCGATGCATCGCGCCATACCGCGTCAGGGGCCCACTTCGAAAGCCGGCTAAACGCCTCGTGCCATTCAGGCGTGAGTTCCGCGCCCCCGGGCTGCTGAAAAAGCTCCTCCAACGGTATTGTCGTTCCATTGGCGAGGTCGCAATCTACGGAACGAACCACATTTTCGATGGCACGTAGCGAAACGGTGGTCAACCCTAGGAGGGCTGTCAGGGCTGCCCGTTCCAATTCGGCATACCACCATGCAACCCTGGAGTTGAGGACCGCCAGAATGAAAAGGTCAGAACTAGGAATTACGACCGTTGAGTCGTTCTGGAAATACCCAACTGAATCTAGGCCACAAGCACTGTGGAATGAGATTCTTGAAACCACAATCTTCGCGGTGGCAAATTTCTCATAGTAATCGCAGGATCTTAGTTCCCACCAATACGTCCCTTGGTCGGTTCTGTTCCGAAGTTGGGTTTCGAACTTCTTGAGATGGCTATGGAGGACCGGGTGTGTTGCGGCGAAAATCGATTCTGCTTCATCTTCATCCCCTGCATCAGTCCAGGGCCATCTTCGATTTTGACTGGATGGGATGACGATGTGCCATTGCTTTTCCCAGTGAACCTTCCACCTTTTCACATCGCGCCCTCGAACAAATGGCCGAATCAATGCCGCCGACTCTGGCTCTTCGGCCAAGACCTGCTGTGCCATTCCGTCCGAGAGGTAAAAAGCGTCATTAAACCCCGTTTTCAATCCATACAACGGCGAGCTTCCGATCACCTCCGCCAATTGTTTGCCTCCGGTTCGCATCGTATTCAGAACAGCCTCGACGTCTGGGTCGTTGAAAACCCAACCAACGTCAGAAAGTCCCCTATGGCTGACCTCAGTGTGGTAGCTTGCGATCAACTCTTGAAGAGAGTGGTCACGCCGGTCTTCGTCAAATGCACGAACAAATCGAAGAGTTGTGTCGTCGGTTACTGCACTGTTTACCCGTGACAGGACCAGACACGCTGGAAACGTGTCTGCATCCCTGAAAAGGTTTTTCGAGTGGCCGAAATCTATTACCAAGTGAAGTCTAGCCGAATTGCGTAGATAGCGTCTCAAAGCATCTCCGTAAGCTGCGCGAAACCACTTGTTCGGTGTAAGAATGGCTGAACGGCCTGATGTCGAGAGCAGTCTAACGGACAACTCAAGAAAGAAAACGGATATATCCGCGGTGCTCCTGAATGATGCGTAGACTGCCAGCAGATTCTTTATTGACTTGAACAGTTCCTGTCTGACCCAAGGTGGATTTCCCAAAAATACATCAAACCCGCCGTGCGCAGAGACTTCGGGGAATGCGAGATGCCAGTGAAAGAACTTGTATTCAGCAGCCAACCGCTTGGCTTCTATAGTTAACCCGTCGGTTAGTGCTGCGCCTTCCACAAAATCGCGGAGGTGTTGCGTCGTTATGCCGATAGCATTTTCTAAATTCGTCCGGCGGGAAGCTTTGGTTTTCTTAATTTTTGCTTTCGGCAATTCCTCGGTGCCTCCGAATAATCCTCCTTGGGTTGCCAGCGGTTGAGTGTCGAGCGACGCGAAAACCTCAGACTTGAGATCGGGGATTTCAGAGGCCGAAGCGGGGAAGCGTTTCTGGATGACGAAGGCGGCGCACCAGAGATTGGCGAGGTCCCAGGCTTTTTGGAAATCATAGTTGGACTGCTCCGCGCGAAAGGCGGCTTCTTTGCGCTGGATGTCTTCGGGCCGGCTGTCGCCCATCTCCTCAATTGCGGACGCCGTCTGCCATAGGCGGTCGCGGATGGCGTTGTCCTCGGCCACGAATAGGTGGCGCAGTCCCTCGCGCTGGGCGCGATTCAGTTTTTTAAGACTGGAACAGGCGGCCTTGTCGTCGCCTTCGATGGGATCGAATGCCTCGTCGGGCAGTCCTGCGGCGATGAGTTCGGGCGTAGCGCCCAGCAAGCTATTGCCGCAGCGTATATGGTGATCTAGGAAAGAGAGCGGTTTGCCTGGTTCGAGAGCTTCCAGCCAAAGGGTGACTTTGCACAACTCCACGGCCATCGGGTTGATAAGGGCCAAGAGCAGGAAACGAATGACTTGGTCAACTTCCGGACGACCGAAGTTCTGCGCAGACGGGACGTGCGGGACCAATGACCGTTTCAGGTAACGACCGAAACTGCCGTAGGAGGAAACGAAGAAGCCGGTTCTGTCCTCGCGCTGCTTGGGGCGCGGATATGCCACCATTGATTTTGCCAACTCGCGGGCATCTTCCAGGTACCAAACCGTGTCTTCCAAAAGACGCGGCTTAGTCTGTTCCACCAGGTCGAGCTGTTTCTGAGGGTCGAGCACGTCCACTTTCACGGCCAGCGAACGGCGAAGCACGTCCAGCAGAGTCCTGAGAAGTTCTTCGCGCAACTCGGGCTTGCAAGAACGCAGCGGCGCTGGCACTTCCACAAACCTCTTCTCCTCCCGATCCACCTGAACGTCGAAGCCCGAGTTCCAAAGTTCGGCTTCATCCAAGAGACCTTCGGGCCCCTTCAACCCGGCATAGTCGAACACCAGCAAGCCGCAGTCTTCCAGGTTCGGGGCTGTCACGCGCCAGCCACGTTGGAGGTCCCGGTAGAGGTAGTAATCAATAACGCGGCGCAAGGCGTCGTTGGTGGCGTTCTTGGCCGGACCACGCACCTCCGGATCAGCAGCATATTCGTCGAAACGAAGCTGCATGGCCTCAAACACCGCGCGGGAAAGCTCGCCGTGGCTGAGTCCCGTCTCGCGCCTTTGCTGCGTGGCCTTGTGAAGAGCCGAACGGAGCAACGCCACCTGGGCAAAATCGTTGAAATGCCCCGCCTGCAGGGACGCATCCTGGCGATTATCCGTAAAGCTTAGAAGCTTGCGTGCTTCGGTCTTGAGGTCACGGTCGGCCTGTAATTCGATCAGCGAGCGAACCGCCAAAATCGTGGTTGCCGTGCTGCGATTGTCTACCGGATAACTGGTGCATACCAGAAGCTCACCCGAGTTCAGTTTAGCCAACTCATGGAAGCTCGTTTCGTTTTCCACGGTTAGACATCGAAGAGCGCTGGTTTCCATTTGCGAGGCGCGGCTAATGTCGGTCCCCGAAAAGCGGGCGGGTCCGCGAAGCACGCCCAAATCGAGCCACTCGTTGTCGAGAAGCAATCGCAGGGGGCCATGAACAAGAGCGAACCGCGGCGATTGAGAGATTCCAACGTCTTCAAGAGATCGGATTTCTCCAGACGTCACGCGATCGAGGATCGCCCCGAGTTTCCCGATAAGGCGGCCGTCAGGCCCCTCCGCGGCCAGTTCCCCCAAGCGCTTTGAGTTGCCCGTTAGAACACAACTCGCAAATCTCAAGAGGGATTCCTCGTCTTGCTGCTGCCACACCAACAAACGAGGGACCAGATTTAACAGCTCAGCGTTTCCGTTGAGATCATCGCGAGAAAAGGGAGTCATGGCGCCTCCCTGCAAAGCTGCTTCTGACAGTTCGCCACAAACCTTTTGCCAGGACGCGCGCCATTTTCCAGGAACTTCGAACAGCGAGGCCTCAGAAAATTGCCGAGCCATGGTTTCGCGTCGGTTCGTGGGAGATGGGATTCCAAGCAAGGCAAATAGTTTCGCCTCGCTCGTGGGCGGTAGGCGCACTTGATGGATAATATCGGAATCGCGCCGCGGACCTTCCAGAAAAAGGATCGAACCGTCCAATTCTCTGAGTTGGCGGATAGCGGTGTCGCGGTCCTCGCCGTCCTGGCAGCCGGCCTGAGAGAGCAACTCCTTGAAGTCGACGAGAATGTCACGTTGGCCGGCGCCCGTTCGCCCTGCTTTTGATGCTGCATAGAGCTTGGCCAAAGCCACCAGCACTGGAGTATGAGATTTCACGGTTCAGGCGTGCTCCTTCATCCATTTCCCACCGGCCTCTACTCACATCAGGCCGAGGCCATCGCTATGAAGAAAGCCAATCGCCGCATATACGCCCTGCTCAGCGCTCTCCAGGGCTACGGTGACCTCGGCCAGCTCCGTTGGTGACGGCAAACTCTAAATCCTCCCCGAGGAGCGAGCGAAGCCGGAGGGCCAACTGCTCTACACCGTCAGCGGATGGATCCAGGACCGGCGACCTCCTAGGCACCAACTTCGCTGGGGTTTGGCAGACCCACCTTTTAGTCTTGTTTATCAACATGTTATGGTGATTCGCCGCGACTGGTTCCGCTGTGAGTTGGATTCGACAATTGGGGAGCCGACCTTGGAAGAGCCGTGGTCACTCATTTGACGGACATACGCACTTGGCCAAGCCACTTGGCCGGGAACGCTGCACTCGTGGCAACCTCACGACTTTCCCGACGAGGCTGCTCGTCACAGGTCCCTGAACCGGAAAGGCGGACGGGGCGATAATTGTGAATAACTTCTTCTTTACAGCGCCCTGATCGACGACAGAGGATGGGGTCAAATCGCTTCGAGATGCTCAAACAGAGGGCCCCCAAAGGGGCGCCGGACAGAGCCGAGCGAGATTTAGTTTGAGTCTTTTGCTCGACTCAAGGGGGGATCAACGCGTCTTTCTTTCCACAGATGGACCCCATCCTAATGAACTTGCGCTGGCTAATCGGTGCATATCGGGTGCGCATTGCCGCTGAGCTTAACTCTACTTGAAACCAGGTGCTTATGCAGGCAAGTTTAAGGATTGCCGTACTCAGAACCGACGCCAACGTCGAACTCGCGGCGTCGATCACGAGTACCCTCGAGGGCATTTCCAAGGAGCAAGTGGGCCGATTCAATATCAAGGAGTTTAGCTGCTCTGGACCCGAGTCGCTGATCGATATTCTCCGACGTGTCCGACCCGATCTTTCGATCCTCATCGAGCCGTCTGAAAGACCTTTCTTTGCGCAACTGGCCGAAAGGGGAGGGAGAAGTGCATGTGGGCGATCTCCATTCCTGTTGGTCCTTTCCGAAGAACTTGCGAGGGATGCGCCGCGATTTTTGAGGGCTGGTGCGGCGGATTTCGTCGTCCCTCCAATCAGACCATGGGACCTCGTCCCCCGCGTCGTGAGTTTGCTCCGGCCTCGTGAGTCAGAAGACGAGTTGGTCGCGCATCTCAAGCTGGTTGCGGGGTCAAAGCAGATCGTCGGACAAAGCCCGCTTCTTTTGGCGCAGCTTCGCAAGCTACCGCGGATCGCTGAGTGTGATGCGACTGTGCTAATCTCCGGTGAAACTGGCACCGGCAAAGAGTTGTGTGCCAGGGCTGTCCACTATCTGAGCCATCGCGCAAGCAAACCCTTCGTAGCTGTTGACTGTGGGGCGATCCCATCCGAATTGCTCGAGAATGAGCTCTTTGGCCATGAACGCGGTGCCTATACGACCGCACTCACGAAACAGCAGGGGCTAATCGACGAGGCCGCCGGGGGCAGTCTTCTGCTGGACGAGATCGATTCGTTGTCGATGTCCCTGCAGATAAAGCTGCTCCGATTTCTCCAAGAGAAGGAATACAGAGCTGTAGGCTCGACTGTGGTGCGTCAGGCCGATGTGCGAGTCATTGCGGCCTCGAACATCTCTCTGGAAGAGGCCGTGCGTGCCGGCAGATTTCGGCAAGACCTCTTCTACCGGCTGAATGTCCTGTCCTTAGTGATGCCGCCTCTGAGGGATCGGCGCGAGGATGTTCCCCTCTTGGCTCAACATTTTCTCGAGAAATACGCGGACGAATTCTCCCGACCTGCTCGGAGCCTCACGCAGGAAGCCATCGGAGTGCTGGTCAACTATCCCTTCCCTGGAAATGCACGCGAACTTGAGAACCTCCTCGAGCGCGCCGTCTTGGCATGTGATGGGCCTTTGGTCGACGTGCGTGATCTTGAATTACCTTTCTTGGAACCGCTTGGCGCAAAACTTCTTTACCAGGCCAGGAAGGACTTAATGGTGAAGAGCTGGGAACGGGACGAGCTCAAGAGAATGCTTGGTATGCACCGAGGAAATCTCTCAGCCATCGCCAGAGCAGAGGGGAAAGACGCAAGCGCATTCCGAGCCCTGTTGCGAAAATACCATTTGCGCCCGGACCGAGCATCACCCTACTGGGATATCCGGGCATGAAGAGGACAACCACGCAGTCCGGAAACGTTACTCCAAGCAATCGAATAGCGACAAAACAAGGCGTCGCTTTTCGCATCCGACTTCCGTCTCGAGGGGTGACTTTTTCATCCTATCGGCGGAGAAATTCCTCCTACCCCCGACACAGGGCGCCCCCGCTGCTTGCGCAAACCTCCTCTCCGCGTTTATGGCATCAGGGGGCGGAGAAGTTTGTTCGCCCCCCTCCCACTTGTCTTCGGACGAATTGGAGAAACGATCCGCCATCTCGCTAATTCGACTGCATTGCAGACAAGAAACTTACGTGTCGTGGTTGGAACTCCAGTCATCATCTTGCAGAACCGTAGTAAAGCCTCGGCATAGGCTATGCGAGAAACGCAAGAGATTCAAAGGCACATGAAGTGAAATCGCCGTCATTTGTGCGCTTGAGCGTGGTTGCCGTGCGGATACTGGGCTATCTGAGCGCCCATCGAGATGCCCAGGACACGGTTGAGGGTATCGCGGAATGGTGGCTCTTGGAACGACGCATTCGACACGTGATTACAGAAGTCAAGCAGGCCCTGGATGAGTTGGTTACCCAGAAAATGGTCCTTGAGCGGAAAGGTCTGGACGGTCGTGTTTACTACCGACTCAGCCCGCGGAAGCACCGAACCGTTGCTCATCTGTTGAGTGAGGCGCCGTTAGGCTCGCCTGACGTTGCACGCGACTCGACCGCTGGAGAAACCGGTGGACGGAGGTGAACCATGGACTGGATAAACGATCTCAACTGGTTCGCAATCCAGACCAAGCCCCACTTGGAGCGCGTGGCAGCAGCACACGTGACGAAACTCGATGTCGAGATCTTCCTGCCCAGATGCAGGCGCGAACAAGCAGTTTGCGGGATTACTCGCGTCGTCTCCAGCCCGCTGTTTCCCGGCTACTTCTTCGCGAGGTTCTGTCCAATAATCTCCTTTGATGCCGTGCGCTACGCGCCCGGTGTGCTCCGGGTCGTGGGCAGCAGGCGTTTTCCGATTCCACTCGTTCCGGAAATCATCACCGATATTCGAGACCGCTTGCAGCCCGACGGCTTCATGCCGCTCGACCGGACCCGGTTCACTTCCGGCGATCGCGTCACTATCGAACAAGGTCCGTTGACCGGATGGATGGGCTGCGTCGAGCGCGAATGGGACGATGGCAAACGCGTACAGATTCTGTTGGAGACGATCCAGCAGGCACGCTTGCTAATCGACAGAAAATGGCTAGCGCTAGCGGAAGTTTGATAGCTGGCTGCATCGTGTTCCTGGCCATGGACCAGTGGGGCGCCGGAAGTGCGGAGCCTACCCGGATTCGGCGAGAAACCGACGGATCGATCGCGATGAGCAAACCGGCAATGAACAGCAAGAAAACGATGCATATCCACAATTAACCAGAGAGATGTCTATATGGCCGAAACGATCAATTGGACCCTGGAAGTTCAAATAGGTGGGGGGCAGAAAGAATCCGTTTCTCAAGCCCTTAGTGTGGAAGCGACAGACAGACTCGTGGCCTTCACCGTGCCAGGTGGAGACAACGCCAACCCTGGCACCAAGACAGCGGCAGTTCAGCCCGGTGGAGCCGGGCAAGTGCAGTTCCTCATGATCAGCTCCAACCTTTATGACGCGAACCTGACTTTCGCCGTGGACGGAGGCTCAGCGATTAAGCTGGATTCACCGCAAGTTTTCTTTGGTGTCGGCAGTGTTGCGTTGCTCGGTCAGACGCAAAATAAATTCGTGTTTACCAATAAGGCTGGGCTGAATAAGCCAGCTACGATCAGCATCTTGGTCGGACGCAAGGCTGCTCCTTAGGCAGTTTAACCTGAAATAACCTTCAACCGAAGGATACAAAATGCCAATCACACCTACTTATCCGGGCGTTTATATCGAGGAAATACCCAGCGGAGTTCGCACTATCGTCGGCGTCGCCACCTCGATTGGCGCCTTTATCGACTGCTTCCAGCGCGGACCGATCGACCAGGCCGTCCGCATCACGAGCCTCGCGGACTTCGAGCGTGATTTCGGTGGCTTGGACCGCCGCAGCCAAGCTAGTTACGCGATCAACCAATTCTTCCTGAACGGCGGAACCGACGCCTACGTAGTGCGGGTGACTACGGCGCCGCTTGCGGCGGCCGCGGTAGTCATCAATGCCGGTGTCAATACGGCCTTGCGAATAACGGCGGCCCGCCGCATCCGTGGTCAAGTTGTGCTGAATCCCGGTACTTGGGGTAACTTCCTCCGGGTGGAAGTGGACTACGACACCGCGACACTTCCCAATACGAGCTTGGATCCCAACGGCATCCTCACCCAAGGTGAGCTTTTCAACCTTTACATCTCCGAGGTGGAGTTGCGCGACGGCCGGACCTCCGTGCGCCAGACGGAGACGTTTCGCAACCTGACACTACGGGCGAATGCGCGCAACAACGCTGAGGCCGCAATTAACGAGGGCTCTAAGCTCGTGCAGGTGGATCGTGCTGGGCTGACAGCGCTGCCGCCCGCGCCAACCGCCCCCTTCCGGCCGGATGCAACGGGTACCTTGAGCAACGTGCTCACTTTGCCACCGGTTATTCCTCCAAATGGCGCCCAGATCAACCTGGCGGTCGATCCTGATGGATCCGGTGCGGGCGTGATCAACAGCATGCTGACGCTGAACTATGGCGGCGTGGCCCCTGCGGGGGCGGACTACAACTTCGTACGCCAGCTCCTCGAAGCTGCCATCCGCGTTGCACAGCCCAACAGGCCGCTGTTCTCGGACGCCACCGTGGCCTTAGTCGGCGGGCGATTCCACGTCCAGCTCGGCAGAAGGGGTCCGGATTTCAATCCCGCCGCAACTGCTACCTTCACCAACGCCGCTGCCGGCACCGTGGCTGACGCCTTGCGGCTCTCAGTGGCGCAAGGCGCTACGGTTCGTGCACACCAGGCGGTGTTCACCAACGGCGCTGATAGCGCAGCCTTGACGGAGCCGGTGTTGCGCGGTGTGCGCGCCAATAAGACTGGCCTCTACGCGCTCGAGGACGCCGACCTGTTCAACATCCTCTGCGTCCCGGCCGCGGCAGACCTCGTTGCGGCCAATGATATGCAGGCCTTCTACACCGCCGCCGAAGCTTACTGCGAGGAGCGGCGCTCATTCCTCATTATAGACATCCCAGGCGCAACCGACGACCTAGACGGAATGCAAACCTGGATCACCCAGAACGCAAATCTGCGCCACCGCAACGCCGCCGTCTACTTCCCTCGGCTGCGAATTGCCGACCCGCTGCAGCAGAACCGGCTGGAGAGTCGTGGCCCGAGCGGCACCATGGCCGGCCTCTTTGCCGCTACCGACGCTGCGCGCGGCGTATGGAAGGCGCCAGCCGGCACGGAGGTCCGGCTCCGCGGCGCGCAGGAGCTCGACTACGTCCTCACCGACCGCGAGAATGGGGTACTCAATCCTTTGGGCGTAAACTGTGCACGAAGCTTCCCGATATTCGGCAACACCGCTTGGGGCGCGCGGACACTCGACGGCGCTGACCAGCAGGCGTCTGAGTGGAAATACATCCCCATTCGCCGCCTTGCCTTGTTCCTAGAAGAAAGCCTCTATCGCGGAACAAAGTGGGTCGTGTTCGAGCCGAACGACGAGCCGTTGTGGGCGCAGATTCGGCTGAATGTAGGTGCATTCATGCATAACCTGTTTCGCCAGGGTGCATTCCAGGGTCAGACGCCGCGCGAGGCCTATTCTGTGAAGTGCGACGCTGAGACAACGACCCAAGCAGACCGCAATCTTGGCATCGTCAATATCGTGGTCGGCTTCGCGCCGCTGAAACCCGCTGAGTTTGTGATCATCAAGATTCAGCAGATCGCTGGACAAATCGAAACCTAAGGAGCCCTTTTATGGCAAAATTCACTGTTAACCCTACCCGGTTCGATCCGTACAAGAACTTCAAGTTTCGAGTCAAGTGGGATGGTCGCTACGTAGCGGGCGTCAGCAAGGTAGGCGCGTTGAAGCGAAGTACCGAGTTGGTGGAACATCGCGAAGGAGGCGATCCCAGCACCAGCCGCAAATCGCCGGGACGAACCAAGTATGAGGCCATCACCCTCGAACGCGGTGTTACTCACGACTTGGAGTTTGAGCGTTGGGCCAATAAGGTGTGGAACTTTGGCGCCGGCCTGGGAGCGGAGGTTTCCCTTAAGGATTTCCGCAAAGACATCAGCATTGAGCTCTATAACGAAGCCGGCCAAAAGGTCCTCGCGTATAACCTGTTTCGATGTTGGGTGTCGGAATTCCAGTCCCTTCCTGATCTTGACGCAAATGCCAACGCTATCGCCATCCAAACAATGAAGCTGGAGAATGAAGGCTGGGAGCGGGATGTTAGTGTTGTCGAGCCGAGCGAACCTACCTTCACTGAGCCGACTTAAGGGCGGCGAACAATGGGCCGCGAAATGCGAAACGTGGCGCGTGGAACGCCTTTAGACCTGAAAGCGCCGGGGCACCTATCCAGCGCCGGCATCGCAGTTCGCCTCGGATTTCCCTGGTTCACACTCTACGTCTGGGGCTTCTAAACGACTTTTGGCATGTCCCGCTTCGCTCATGCGACAATGCCCGGAGGCTATTGGGCGGAGGGCGCCTGCTGCCGGGAGGCAGTGCTGCGGGAGTTAACGGGTGAGGACGAGGTTTACCTGCTCGAGGAAGGCGCGGATTGGCTTCCAGCGCAATGGGCCACTGAGGCGCTGGCACGGTGCGTAGTGAGCCTGGGGAAAAAAACGCCGGCGACCCGCGAGGTCATGCGGTCACTAACCGTCGGAGATAGGGAGGCGCTGTTGCTTCAATTGCGTCGTTTGAACGATGGGGATTGGCTGCCGTGCGTGCTGCGGTGTCCAACCCCGGACTGCGCAAAGATGATGGACCTGGAGCTGAAGGTTTCCGACTTGCTGCTGCCACCGTATGCGGAGCAGCGTGAGGTGCACGTAATGACCGTGGATGCCGGTGGCGATTCATTCAATGTCCGCTTTCACCTACCTACCGGTTCTGATCAGGAAACGGCAGCCGTCCTAGCACAAAGCGATCTGTCAGCCGCGGAGGAGTTGTTGCTGCGGCGCTGTGTCGAAGCGGTGACCGGTCCGGACGGGGCGCCCGTTCAAGAGATCCCGGCGGTGGTCCGAGATAAAGTGCCGGCGCGGATGTCCGAGTTGGACAGCCAAGCGGAATTGACAATGCGGCTGGTGTGCCCTGAGTGCGGCACTGTGTTCACTACGATCTTCGACACGGCCACCTATGTTCTAGAGGAAATTAAAGCGAGAGCCCACCACCTCGATCGTGAAATCCACTTGCTGGCGTATCATTATCACTGGGGTCCGGCGGAGGTTCTCGCTCTGAGCGCGCGCCGACGCCGCCGGCACCTGGAGTTGTTGGCGGATGAACTGGCCCAGGAGAGGCAAGGATGAGCGGTTTTCTTAGCAACTTGGCAGGACGCGGGGCGGGCTTGTGGTTGTCCTCGAGGGCTGTTCCCGAGAGATCCAGGTTGTGCCCAGAGCGGGTTC
>DATDCV010000243.1:0-19596 GCA_036524155.1 Verrucomicrobiia bacterium | reverse complement strand
GTGCCCCACCCGGCGCTGGCGGCGGCGTGATGGTAGTGTCGACTCCGTAGGCCGGTGGACGTAGGCTGGAGCAAAGAAGAATATGCCGAACGACACTCTCGCGTCTCATCCGCTCGTAAAGCTGGCTTTGGAGAATCTTCGCCCATTGCTGGAGGAGGCTGGGGAGGGCCTGCTGCAGCTTGCCAAGCAAGGGGAGGTGAGGAGCGAGGGCGATGCAACTGTGCTCGAATACGAGTTCTACGACGACGATGTGTTCCGCAATGCCGGCGCGGCGGTCGACGCTCTGGAGAGGTTGGAACAGGGTCAGCGGCTGATTGAGGCCGCAACCAAGAGCCCCTGGTCTTGGGCTGGGTTCGACCGCCACACGTGGATTGAATACCACTACTCATGTTACGTGGTGACGTTCGTCAGCCTGGCGGATATCGCGCTCGTTCTCACAAATTCGGTGTTCCGGCTGGGGAACCGGGAGAGGGACTGCAAGCCCGACCTAATTGCGCGAAACTGGTGGGTGGCGCCGACGCCGGCCAAGGCCGCGCTCGAGGAATTGGCGACGCTCATCCGGCCCTATAGGGAGGGTCGCAACCTGCACGTGCACCGCGGCAAACTGCAGGCGATTGCAGAGGTCATGGGGTCGAAGCTGCTGGACCAGCTCAAGTTGCTCAGTTTTGTAGAACGGGTCGGCAAGCCGGTGGTTGCGAGCGATGTTCTGGAAAAGGGCTACAGCATCGAGATTCCGAAGATTTCTGCGCGGCTCGACCGGGAGAGGACGGATGTCACAGCCCGGATCCTTGCAGTATTTGACGCGCTATATCCGGTGTACAAGCAGAAGTCAGAGGAACTGCACGAAAAGTGGCGGCCGGTCATTGAGAAGAAGGCGGAGGTAGCCCGCGCCCTGCGCAGTGGGCCTGCCCGGCCAGAGGGCTAGAGGCTTAGCAGCTTGTAGGGCTGGGGGCGCGGAGCGGGGGGCAGGAACTTGCTGCGGAGCCAGGGCGGGCGAGGCATTCCACTCTAAAGGCAACTGGACACATCCAGTTGCTGTATCCACCCGAATTTTCTGCAGAAGACCAGGTCTGAAAAAAAGTTTTGACCTTTGGTGACATTTGGTGACAATGGGTGCCATCTGGTGCAGGTTGGTGCCGTTAGGTGACACGAAGATGCGAAAGAAGAAACATCGGTTTTCAGTGTCGTTGGCCGAGAAGGACTACCAACGGTTGCACAGTCTTGCCAAGAAGCGGCGGCCTCCACTGACAATTCAGTATTTGGTGGAGTATGCTGTTCAGGGCCTCTTGCGCCGGGCAAAGGATCCGAAGCTGTCTGCTGAGTTGGGCAATCCAACCGAGGAACCACGATGAAAGCCACCGAAACAACGATCGAGGTGCCGGATGTTGTCCTTAAAGCTGTCGCGAATCAGGATAAGGTGGACGAGCCCCCCCACAGTTTCTACAAATACCCTGCGCGATTCTCTCCCGTGTTTGCTCGCGAGGCGATCAAGGCGTTCACACGAAAGGGCCAAACCGTTCTGGATTGTTTTTGCGGCGGGGGAACCGCGCTGGTTGAGGCCATCGCTTTGGGGCGGAGGGCGGTTGGTTTCGATATCAGCTCGCTTGCTGTCTTTCTCGCGAGAACCAAAACCAGCTCGATCTCAGTGCACGACAGGAGGGAAATTCTGGAGTGGGCTGAGGTCATCGGGGATCTAAAGGAATCCGTCGCGGGTGGTGGTGGTGAAATGACCGAGGAGGAGGCCCATTATCGCAGGAACTTGCCAGAAGTCCCCAGGGCCTTCTTTGAAAACGTCATAGATCTGATTAAATTTCTTCCCAAGGTCCGGCAGCAGAGGCTTGCGCGGCTTGCGCTCTTGGGTGTCGGTCAGCTGGCACTCGACTGCAAGGAGGGAACTCCGAGCTGGGAGACGATGCAGAAGCAGTTCTTGGCTCGTGTTAGCGATGTAGTGGAAAACCATTTTCGTTTTGCGGGCCGAGCGGCCGCGGCGAGCAAGGTCCAACGATGGAGACTGTCGGAAACTCGCCGCGTGATTAACCGCACCTGTGAAGAGAGCCACGACGACGGCCGGGTGCCAGGTGACTGGATGCCGGCGAAATTGGTACTAACGTCGCCGCCTTATCCGGGCGTGCATGTGCTCTACCATCGTTGGCAGATCAAGGGACGCCGAGAGGCTCCCGCGCCGTTCTGGTTGGCCGGCTGCCGGGATGGCGCCGGCGCATCTTACTATTGCCTTGGCAACCGGGGGCAGCAGGAATTGAAGGCGTATTTCGAGCGTCTGGGCAGGGCTTTCTCTTCGGTATGCCGCCTAATCGACGAGGAGTCTCTGGTCGTGCAGTTAGTAGCATTCTCTCAGCCAGATTGGCAGCTACCGGCTTATCTGAAAAAGATGGAAGGCGCCGGGCTTGTGGAGATTCAGCCGCTATGCGCTGACGAGTATCTATTTGAGGGGCGGATATGGCGGGACGTGCCGGGGCGCAAGTGGTACGCCAAGAACATGGGAAAGACGGCGAGTAGCCAGGAAGTACTGTTACTGCACCGGAAACGGAGTGTTTGACCGCCTGTTTTATGCCTGAAGCTAGCGAACAGCCCGATTTTCGCCTTCGGATCGATGCGCACGCTTTGGTGCAGCTGGGGGAGCAGCTCATTACGGACGATGAGCAGGCGTTGTTGGAGTTGGTGAAGAACAGCTACGACGCTGACGCCGATTGGGCCCACATTCGGATCGATACTGGGTACGTTCCGTCGCCTGAGAGGGACCATGTGTCGGCTGTGGCCGTGGGCCTTATCGAGATTGCCGATAACGGGACTGGAATGGACCGGAAGGGCATCGAGGGGGGTTGGCTGTTAATCAGTTTGTCGCCAAAGCGTGAGCAGAAATCGCTCGGCACGCGAACGAAAAAGCACAAGCGTTTGCCCTTGGGAGATAAGGGCCTTGGGCGGCTGGGGACGATGAAGCTCGGAAAGTGCCTTTCTGTCGAGACCCGGCATTCGGCAACGGAAGAGGGTTGGCTGGTCACGTTTCAGTGGTCGGATATCCGAAGCGGGACTCTGCTGGAGGATGTACCAATCAAGTGGCTCCGGGTCCCACCCAATGGGGAGACCGGGACAACAGTTAGGATATTTGGACTGCGTGACCTTACTGGCTGGCGCAATGAGAAGCGAAATCGGCGCCTCGCTAATAAGCTTTCTGGCCTGATATCGCCCTTTGGGGGTGCCAAGGACTTTGAGGTTACGCTTCGCATCGATGACCGAAGCATAGGTTTGGTGCAAATCGGGCCTACCCTCCGTGAGTCGGCCACGATGACCTTTGATTACGATTGGAACGGGGAAAGGCTGCTGATCACAGGGAAGTTAAAGCTTATCTGGTTTCGAAAGGAGAAGAAGGAAGCGTACGACCAGTTTATTGGTCGCGATAAGGGTGCTTCTCTGCTTGGGGCGCTTCAGGCGAATAAACTTCTTGGCAAAGAGTTTACGGTGACGCGGGCCGAAGAGGCACCGTGGTTTGTAACCTTGAAGAAGGAGGTTGCGGCTGCAGATGTGACGTTTTCCTCTAATGATGGTAAGGACCCTGGCCGGTTCACCGGTTCGCTGGACTATTTCGACCTCGACACTGATATTGAGTTGCCAAAGGAGGGGTTTAATAAGACGACCGAGTACCGCGATCTGATCAAGGCGCTCGCCCAGGTCTATGTGTATCGGGATGGCTTCGGCGTCCGAATGGGCAATGATTGGTTGCGGCTTGGGGCGGCTTGGACCTCTGCGGCGGGCTACTATAGCTTAAAGCCGAGCAACGTGATTGGCTTCTTTCGGTTGTCTGTCGGTGATAATCCTCAGCTAATCGAAAAGTCGGATCGGGAAGGATTCACTGATAATGAAGAGTGGAGGGGATTCTCAACGCTGACGACCCTTATCACAAATTCTATTAATACAGCCTTAAACCGGGTCGGGCGCACGGCGTCGAAGTTCTTGAAGGAGGCGAGCGGGACGCATGCCACGGAGGAGGAGTCCAAAACAAATTATGGCGCGCTCCTGAACCAACTGGAGGCGTTGCTTAATGCTTCGGGCTCGATCAGGGAGCGGTTTGAGACGCACGCAAAAGAGCGGCTTTATGGGTTGCGGCAGGTGGAGGGGGCCGCGCGGGTAATGTATCAGGATTTGCGGGAAACTGATGCCAGGCGCGCCAAAGGAAAGCAGCTGTTGGACATCGTGGAACGCCTACAGAAGGAGCTGGAGTCGGATGACGCTGAAATTGGGAGGCTGACGAAAGAGATAGACGAGCAAAAGAAACTGGCCGCGATCATTCGTCGGCGGATCGATGATTTCGAAGAACGAACGCAGCTTTTGTACGAGATGGTTGGCGTCGGGTTGTCCGCTCAGGCCTTGGCCCATGACGTTCCCGCCATGCTTGGACACCTTGACGATGAGGCCAAGGCGATCAGCAAGTTATCTAAGGCACGCCCCCCGCTGGACGTGGCGCGGATTGCGTCGAATGCGGATGAGATAAGGACAGCGATCAGTGCTGTTGAGCAAATGATAAATTTCGTCCGCCCGATGCTACGGGGGCGGAGATTGGCGCGCCGGCGTGCCAAAGTCTCGGAATTTGTTCGTTCCTTTTTCGAGTTACGTGGTGCCCGCCTGCGGACCCGAGGGATCTTGTGGCATCTCGACTCCGAAAACATGAGGGATTTCGAGATTCTGTTTAACCCGGGTCGCTTTACGCAGGTGCTCGACAATCTGACGACGAATAGTGAGTACTGGCTGCGGCACTTTTACGGAGAGAATAGCGGGCAGGGAAAGATTTCTGTCGAAATATCGGATCCTGAGCTCGTTTTCTATGATAACGGCCAGGGGATAAGACCCGACCTGGAGGAGACTCTCTTCGAGCTTTTTGTGAGTGGCAAGGAGACTGAGGAGGGGAGCGGTCTGGGTCTCTTCATAACGCGGCAGCTTTTGCAGCGCGACAATTGCAGCATCTACCTTGATCCGGCGCGGAACGCACATAATCGGCTTTACCGTTTCGTGATCAACTTCTCAGGAGCGAAGAAATGAGCAGCAAGACATCTCGGTGTCTGGCGGCTGCTGGAATAACCCGCATTGTGTGGGTGGATGATTTTTTTGCTTCACCCTCGCGCGATGAGCTGGCAGAAGCCACGCTCGGGCATATTTTGAGGCTGAAGGAGCGAGGCTCGGGTAAAGTGGATGTGCCGGCCTTTGCTGCTATTGATTTGGCGCGGCCGAAACCTGAGGTGGAGGAGGCCTGCATCGAAATCATGCAGAACCTGGGGGATGAGCAGCTGGCCGAGGCGGTGCGCCAGCTCGCGGGGTTGAACGGGGTGGTTGCTGTCGAGCAGGTGGCACAGCCGGATTTGTCGCCAGCCGACTTTGGGGAGCTGCTGGGTGCCTTCGGGGATGGCTTACGCACCTTTAGCATGGCTACTTGGACATCGACGGGGGTGCAACAATTTGGGACGGCGGGCGACGACACGCTGTTCTTAATCGACCGGGAGTTCAGCCGCGAGCGCGCGGGTTTGGATGGCATCGACCTGTTGACGGAGTTGGTTAAAACGGCTGGGGCCTTTTGTATCCTGCTTACGCACACCTGCACAGAGGCGGAGCAGGAGCAAAGGAGGGTGGATTTGGCCGTGGAAAAAGGGCTGCCGCCTCACCGATTCTGCGTTCTATCAAAGCGGCAGAGTGGCGGTGACTCAATTGACGTGCGCTTTGCGCAGGCGATTCGGTCTGTAATGACGCATAGGTTTAACGGCGAGTTGGCGTACATGATTTCGGAAGTGACTCAGGAGTCCGCGCGAAACACGGCCGGAGTCCTGACCAGGCAGTCCGTTTCAGATTTGGAGCAGGTGTTGTTCGAGAACCCGGCGGAAGAGGGTGTTTTGGAATACGACGTACTGCTCCGAGTGTTTCAGATCCAGCGGCGATACGCACTGAACCGGGCGCTGCGGGAGGAGCGGGTGCAGGCCCTGATACATAGGGCCCGTAATTTCAGGCGAAAGACAACCGAGTTCCGGTCGGCAAAGCCGTTGGCGGAGATGACGCTGTTTCGGGAATGGCGCGAGCGGGAGGTTTTTGAGGACGGAGCCGGGTTGAACGCGTTGCACGCTCCTTTAGTCTGCGGTGATGTGTTCGAGTGTGAGGAGAAGGAGCGGTGTATATTACTCGCCCAGCCTTGCGATTTGATGATTCGGGAGAATGGCAGGCGGCGGGCGCAGGCGGGCCTGCTCGTCTTGGTTAATGAGTATGTCGGGGAAGCTGGAAAGCCTTCGGCTGGAGGTGCCCGGTATTTCGATTTGAGGGGCGTGTTCAGGGATGGAAAGCAGTGGCAAGTGGATTTTCAGAACGCTGTTGTGGTGGACCTTTCGGTCATGGACCTGGCAGTCTTCAACGCTGACGGCTCTGTTCAGCTCCGTCGTGACCATGCGCAGCCCGCAATTGCGTTGACTGGTGGCTGGACACGCCGATTGAATCGGGCGATGGGGGAGTTTTTCCCAAAGGGGGCCGACCCCAGGGTGCCAGCAATTACGATCGGGCGGCGTGCTGCGAATCTCCAGGGCGCTGTAGAGGGTGGTTGGGTGAAGTATCCGTTGCGGCGTGTCGGGCGCGTGGAGCCGGCAACTGCTACAGCCATCCTTGCCGCGTGGGCGACTTTTCAGACACGGGCGGCGCTGGATTACGATTTTGCCAGGGCGGAATCAGATTCTAGGGGTACTCCAGGCCAGGCAAGGCCTGCTGGTGAGCCTGTGCCTCCAACGGCGGGCGGTTAGGCGGCTGGGCCCGTGATCATGCTTCATCGGCCCCCGGCATCGCGTAGCGCCATGGTATAAACCCTTTCGAGGTCTCGTTTTGTGAGGGTCTTTAGCGACGTGAACGGCTTCATTCTCAACCGCTCTGCTACGGTGGCGTAATAGGTAAGTTTGTCCACTCCGAGGCGCTCCATGGCTTGGTGTATGGCGCCGTATCGTGCGCGGCGCCAGGAATCGGGGGCTTTGGTCTTGAGAGACCTGGTGCCGATTGCTGACTGCTGTCGAACCCAAGCCTCTGCCTCGGGCATTTTCTCCGCCGGCAGTGATTCGTATTTTTCGACATCGAAACGTGTCTTGAACCGTTTCCACCACATGCCAAAGGCGCGCTCGCGGCTCATTCCGACTGTCCCTTCTGCCAGTCGTTCGATCCAGAGGTGGATTTGGCGAGCTTGGGCTGGCGAGATGCTCCCTTCCCGGCGCTCTAATACAACCTTTTGGGCGGGTGGCTGGTCGTACATGATAAAATCGCCGCCAACCTGAAAATTGCTGTTTCCGGTCGCGGTTTGGTGGACGGATGCCGGCTGGCCCGGCGGCTCTGGTGCGGGTGGCAGGGGTGCGATCGGGGGCTGCTTACCTCTGAGGCAGGCGGTGATTCCGGTTATGAACCTTTCTCGGGCGCGATCTGCGCTGAGGCCCACAAGGTCAATGTAGACGATGGGTTTGAGCAGGCCGGGCGGTTGGCAGTCGCGGACGCGGACTGGTACCAGCGTTCTTTTGTCGTTGGTAGGATCGGAAGAGAACGCGGCCGTCCACTCCGCCTCCGGGAACTTGGCGCGCAGGTAATCGGGAGAGAGCACCATTATCAACCGCCGTGCGGCCTGTAAGGCGCGGTGCATTTCAGAAACGAAGTTCGAGCCGGGCACGAAATCCTGCGCCTGTAAAATGGTGGTGAATCCAGCCTGGTCGAGCCAGTCTCCGATACCTGTCGCCCAGCGCGCGTCGGCCTTGTTGTAGCTTACGAAGAAGTCGTGCATATCCTATGCAATGTTCTTCAGGCGGTGATTTTGGCAGCCACGGCGGCCAGATTGCGCACAACCGGGATGATGACCGCGGCGACGCCACCGGACAGCCGGGCGATCGTGGCGAAATCGTCGGCTAACTGGTCTTCGGGTGAGCGGGTGGGTTCCTCTTCGTTCTGGGGCTCGGGCTTGTGGCGCTTGGCCTCCTGAAGCATGCCGAGGGCCACGAGAACGAGACCGTGTTTGTAGTAATGGCGGATGAGGACGCGTTCACCGTCATCTTTGGCTCTGGCCAGCTCGTTGGTCAGGTATAGGTTTTCCATGTTGACGTTGGCTTCGAGTGGCTCTCCATCACGGCCGCCTGTGAACCTGAGGCCAGAATGTTCCGTGAACTTGTTCTGGGGCCACTGGGGCTTGGTGACTTCGTTGATAGTCGGAAGGCTTAACCCGCCACCTTTCGGCTCAGGCTTGGGGCGCGGCTCGACCGGTTCTGAGAATTCCTTTGGGGTAACCCGGATTTTGAACTTACATACGAATGGGCTTACCTCGTGGCCTGCGTCCGAGACCCTTACTTCCACGTCAATGAGGTCACCAACCTCGCAGTTGATTGGCGGGCAGAACTTGGCGGAGCAGGTCCCGTGAAACAACCTGTAACCTTGGTTGAAACTGGGCGGGATTACCTCAAAGGTGCCAGGGTCGTCGCCGCGCGAGAAGTAGTCGTCCGTGGCGTCGGTTTCGAATTCCACGCGGCAAACTCGGTTTATTGGGCAATCCTTCACCAAGTTCGGTTTTTTGAGCCGGAAGAAAGTGGGGAACCTCTGTCCCTTGTATTCGACGACCTGCTTTTGGTCGCCGTAGGGAATTTTTAGTTTGTCACCAGAGCCGAATAGCGCGGCCAGTGTTGGGTCGGCGTTGATGAGCTCCTGGAGCAGGTTGAGCGGTTCGTCATCCTCTACCGACTTTGTGATTGCCTCTTGCTTGCGTTTGTTATTAAGCGCACGGAGCCCCTCGTGGCTCTTTAGGAATTCCTTAATCTCATTCTCGACGAACTCACGGTCCTCTACCTCGGCCAGCCGGTCGCGCGAGGTCATGAAGAAGTCTTCCCGAAAGTCAGTGGGCATTTGCGTGGCATCAACGACAAGCAGGAGATAGTCTTCGAGGTAGTCGAAGCCCAGTTTCCTGGTTGCAAAATTTGGCGGTAGCGTTCCGTGGACTTGGCCGTTAACCGTGAAGAGAATTCCGCTTGGTAGGCGTCGTGGGTTGAGCGGTGTACCGTCTTCTTTCTTGTCTTTGAATACCTTCAGCTCGACGGGGATGGTGCCCAAGCCTCGTGGGAGCGCGATGGAGCCGCTGGCTGGCCCGAGGTCCAGGTCGGTATTCTCATCGATGGAGCCGCCGGATACCGTGGTACTGTAATAATTTGCTCGGTATCCCTGACGGGCTTCGGTAACCCGTAGGGGGAGAACGAGATTGTGCAGGTACTTGTTCAGTTGGTACCGAGCTTCGAGTGTGGCAGTGCCGATTGCGTTCCAACGGTAAGTATAGAGCTTGATGCAGGAACCGAACTCGAGTGGTTCCAGGTATGAGACTGGCGGCTTACCCGGTGCGCCGTTCCCGGGCAGCACGTGGAGCGCCTTGGCGGGAAATGAGGGCACATTTCCACCTGGGGCGTAGTAAACGTACATCGAATTACGGCGGGAGGTTCCCTCGCTGGGCCGGAGCCGGCGTATCAGCGTGAATCCCCACTCGCCACTGGTACTGCCCGTTTTTTTGACGGGCAGCCCTGGTGCGCGCCGCGAAACAATTAACTGATAGTTTTCGCGGCCGCAGAAGCGGAGCGCTCCGGTTCCGCCAGCGTTATATTTTCCCTGCACGAAGTGGATGTGCAGCTTATTGGATTTTGCCAGGGACAGGAAGGTATCGGGGAAATCTGCGGGAGCCTGGCCCTCGCCTTTGTCTATGACGAGGTAGTTTGGTTGGTCCTTGCTGCCCACGGCGACAAGTTGAACGCGCTCTGCCAGAACAGTTCTGTCCCGTGAAGGGACGTTTTCGAGTCGACCGTTGGGGACGTCGAAGAACTTTTTGGCGGCTTCGGCCATTGAGGCTGGGGCCTTGGTTGACGTGGCGTCAATCCCGCGCTTTAGGCATTCGTAAATCAGAACGGCGTCTATGCCGTTAATCATTTTCTCGACCAACGCTCCGGCGGCGGCACTTTGCTGATTTCCTGCAGCGCTCCAGTTGTTTTCCGTGTCGCCGAGAGGCTTCCAGTCGTCCTCATTCTTGAGAATGCCGCCGGCTTCCAGGATTTGGGTCACTTCAGCCTCCGACTCCGCGCGTAAGAGCGCGTAACACAGTTCTTCATTCGGGTTACTGACTTTTGTTTTCACGCCGGCAGAACCGGCGGTCTTTGATGCCATATTTTCTGCTCCTGTCCTTGTTGGTGTTGTTGCCGTTTATTGTGAACTTTTGGCGCGTAGCTTTTCCAGCCAGCCCGTGGCCAAATCCGTTATTTCGTAGGTAACCTTGGTTCCGTCGCGTTGGCGCCTGACTAGGCCGATGTCGGCCATGCGGGTCACGGCGCCGCTGCGCTGCGTGCTGACAAATGCGTCGGTCACGTCGGGCTTTTCCTTCGCGTTTTCGCGGACGTATTTATCAAGAGCGTCGGGCGTATTGCAGCGCGCCTGGAGTCCTTCCAAAATCGTTCTGAATGCAGATGCCTCGACCGGGACGTTTGAGATGACATGGTCCAGCAGCCAGGCAGTCTCCTCGCTGCTAAATTTGTCGGCGGGTTTCTGCGTAACGGGGCGATCGAGCAGCGGGTTGGACAGGGATGCGAAATCGATGCATGCCTGCGTCGGGAGGAGGAATGTCTTATTCTTGGCGCGCTTCACGCCTGCGAATTTCCATTGGAGGAGCATGCCGGTGAGATTTCCTTCTTTGCTTTCGTAGGCCGCGAAGTGGTTGGCGTAGCGAGACAGGGCTTTGTCGGAGTCAGGCTCGGGAAAGCCGGTGGTAAGTTTATCGTCTTTTCCGCTGTCAAAGCGTGTGTCTAGGTCGTTTAGAAAGCCAAAGGCTAGCGCGGCCTGGTCGCTGATGCTGGAGGCGGCCTCGAACAGTTCGATTTCAGCCTTACGTTGGGCCACGAGCGTTACGAGGACCCGTGTGTTGATTTTGGCCGGCAGCATTCTGTTCTGCTGGCCGAAGACCCAGCGCTCCACTGGAACGAGCTGGCCAAGGCTGAAGAGGTCTGCTGGGACCGGGGCGATGAGCTTTTCTGGGACGGAGGGAGGTTTTGTCCAGGTAAGAGTCGTTGGGCGTTCAGGCGTGGGGCCGTTGTCGCTGTCGTCGATTCCCGCTGCCTTCCTAGCGGTGCGAATTGCTTCGACCAACGGGTCCGGCTGCGTGGGCTTGGATTTGGGTTTTGCTACCGCAGGCTTCGTGGGCTGACCCTGGGGGTGCTCCTCCTCTGCCAGCAGCAGGTTCTCCAGGGCAACTGTTACCGCGACGCTCAAATCAGAGTAGAGCCCGCGAGCTACGAGTTGGTCAACTCGTGCCTTAAGGGGCTCAGGGATGCGAACGTAAATTAGCATAAATGTGCACTTGTTTTCGCCTAAATGCCTAAAGAAGTCAACTTCTTTATATAAAAGAGTTAACTTCTTTAATTACAAGCACGCTGAGTACTGTTACAAGCCATTGGTATAGGCTTTGTTATGAACAGGCGGAGCTGTGAATAACTTTTTTGGAAAATCTTTGGGGGTACCCCTCTATCTGACCGACCCCACCTGATAGGATGGGGGCATGAAGATCAGGAAATCCGAAAAGCGAAATCCGAAGTCGGAACTGAAAACACGGCCGAACGGGGTCAAGCGGCGAACGTTCGTGCGGATGAAAAAGATTTTCGGCTGGTTGCAGGACGGGCTTCACCCGAACTGCACCAGCATCGCGCGTGACCTGGAGGTTTCGGTCAAAACGGCGGCGCGAGATGTTGGTTGCCTCCGGGATGAGTGGGAGCCGCCCATTGGCTACGATGACAAGCGGCACGGGGCGACGAAGCGCCCTCTTTCCACCTCTCTGGTTTGACTTCTGCGCCTTCTGCGTCTTCGGCGGGCTATCCTCCTCCTGACTTTTTAGCTACTTCTTCCGCTCGTTGTTACCCGCCCGCGGCGGGTCGGAGGTGGGCTTAGCCGTTTGTCCTTCTTCTTCGATATGCCGGAGCAACGCCGCTTTCAGGTTGGCGCGACTCTGGTTGGTAACCGAGTCGAGCTGCGCCCGTGCCTCTGACAGCCGTCCAGCGAGAAACTTTACCCGGGCCAGGTGCAGATAAACGTCTTCGCGCTCGTCTTGATTGTGCGCGCTGCGGAGCGCGTTGGTCCAGGCCCCGAGGGCCTCATCGTAAGGCAGCGGTTTGAACGCGTAGTACGTCTGGCCCACATCCAACGCGAAGGTAAAATTCCGTGGCTCGAGCCACGCCGCGTTGCTGTAAAGCTTCAGCGCCTTCGAAAAAATCTGCTGCTCGCTCAGGCCGTATGCGGCCATGGCATGAGCGCGCAGCACATACAGGGTGTCGGCGAAATTGTGATAATAACTCGCCTCCGAAGGCTTCAGCTCGATGGCCTTGTTGAAATACTCGAATGCCTTTTTGGCCGGGCCGATCTCGCTGTACCGGCCTGCCAGGTTGCTGTAAGCATCCGCGTTCCCGGGGTCCAGTTCGAGCGCTTTTTCCCATTGCCTCTGCGCCCCGGCCTCGTCCAGCCGCTCGTTGAGAAAGCACCCGTAGGACAAGCGGGCGCGGGCGTGGTTCGGATGACGCCCCAGGAAATCGGCGTATGCTTTGTCAATCGGATCCAGGCGCTCGCGGATCCGGCGATCCAGTTCGGGTTGCGCCATGCCGATCCCTTTCGCGGTGAGCGTCTTGTTCGTCCGACGCCATAGTTCCACTTCGGTTTGAGCGGCCTCGTCGTCAGCCGCCAGCTTTTCGTACTCTTTGTCTGCGGGCGCGTTGGTTTGTGACGCGGCGGGTCCGTCTGCTGGAACCCCATTACTCGCACCACCAGCGGCATTCAGCGCCAGCGCAACGCCCACAACGCCGCTCAGAAGCAAGGTCATGGCCGGAGAGTACATTGCCCAGGACCGGCTGCCAACGGACAGTTTGCGCGGCTCACCGGTTCATCGTGTGAGGGGGCTGGCGCTGCGCCGGGTTCGTGCCGATGTTTGCCTCGTAGGTCCCAATGTCCGTTCCGTGCATCCGCGCAATGGCCTTCTTGACGTGCCTCCGCTCAATCGTCCATGGGCCGAACTTTGAGACTGCCAGAAAATCGCCTTCAAGGTCCTCATCGTAAATGACCCAATTGTGAAAGTCGCTGCCGCGGGGCAGCCCGACGATCACGAAGCGCCCCGCCTTGAGTTCACGCTCGATGGTTTCAAAGAGTGAGGAGAGCGGGAACGCGCTATTCCGCGCCAGACGGAACTGCTGGTGGAAAGTAACGCCCTCGAACGTCTTGCCGTCAAAATCATGGAAGCTGCCATCCGCTTTATTCTTCCACGCTTTTTGCAGAGCATAATAGGAAGGCGGCACGCGACCCATCAGCTTCAGCACCATTTCAACGGAACTCGGGATGCAGGACCTCATGTAGCGTTGCTCGTGGGCGTCAATGATGCGGCTGTCAAAGCTCGTCAGGCCGCGTCGCGTGGTCGGCTTGAACATCGGGACGATGAAGAAAGCTGTGAGCGCAACCCCGCAGAGGAGCGCGATCAGGCTCGCAGCCTGGACCCTCTCGCTAAATCCGCGGCCGGCGGCAACGCGGAGGAGTGCCACCACCGGCATAGCAAAGCTGACAAAGAGCGGCTCAACGAGGTTGGTGGGCTTCCGCCCTATGGAAAGCGGCGAGAGCATCAGGACGACCCAAACGCAGAATGGAATAATCAGGGCGAGCAGTTCCCAGTTGGCCCAGTCGATCCTCTTACGACCAAGGAATAGAACGGGTGCTGCCATCGCTGCCGCAATGACGGCGTGCGTCGACCAGAGCAGCAGCAATGTACCAAGAACTCCCATGTACTGCTCAGGCGAAACCATTGTTCAACGAATCAGCAGTTCGCATGTGCAAGGATCTCGGTGGTTCCCAGCCATGGTATGCGTCCCGGAAATGGGGTCAACCCAGGAAGAAATAAAGAAATGGGGTCAACCCAAAGTTTGGGTTGTTTTCCACTCGATGTCATACCCTAAACGCCGAGCTGGGCTTGGCGATGGCAGGTATCCACACACTGGCGCATGTGCTGGCGCAGTTTGGCATTCGCCGATTTGGAACTTCCCAAATGCACCCGCGCGGCGATGGTCTTGATCGACAGCGTGGTTTCCCGCCGAAGCTGCGACGCCAGTTCCAACTTCACCGGATCATTCCTCCGCCGCCTGAATATCAGTTTGACGGTTTGGTGCGACTCGTGAAACAATGGTGACTCGCGATGAGCGCATTTCGGCTAATTCTCATTTTGATTTTCCCCTGCGCTTTCCTTCCTGCCATGTCTGCGGCTGGCGGCCTTTGGATTACCACGAACGCAGTTGCTGGATCTGACCCCTCGACCAACTTTCTTGGCGTATACGAGTTGACTCCCTCGGTCACTGCGGACGTGCCCAATTCAACCAAGTATTACAACAACCTCACCAGGTTATTTCTCCGCGTCCGCGAGCCTGTTGTCTTGGGCGCAACAGTGAAAGCCACTTACGGAGGGAAGATGGTGGCAGATTTCGATATCCGTTCGCGAGGGACCGCAGACACTTCCTCGATGCAGAGGAGCGACCTTCGCCTTCTGTGGGAGACGAATAACACTCTCCTGAAGGCGAGCTATTACCGAGGCCGGCTCTACTATCCCGGCACCGACCTTGGTTCCGACGAATGGATCACCGTCTTTCTTTCGGCAAACAAAACACAAATAGCCGTGATTCAGGATTCCGGCCCGATTTACGTTTCCGAGAACGCGGGTCTTGCCTGGCGGGAGATCGCTCGGGCAGGCGAATATGAGTTGAAACTTTCCACCTCAGCCCTCGGGAGTGAAATCGTGGCAGTGGTATCCCTTCCCCAAGCTCCGCCACCCGCCAGTGCCAAGTTGGTTCACAAGATGGCGACCGACAACTGGTATTCGGTCGCTTCAGGAGCAACTGGCAGCCAACTAGTGCTGACGGGCGGTCCATCTCAGTCCGCTCCCGCTTTGAGCATCCGCCCTTCGGGGAACACCATTGTCCTCTCGTGGGATGCGTCTTTCAGTGGGTTTCGTTTGCAGACCAGCAGCGATCCATCGACTGCCGAATGGGCAGACGTCGCGACTCCACTGAGCGTGGTTAACGGGCAATATCAAATGAGTGTTCCTGCTTCCAGCGCGAACAAGTTCTTTCGGCTCAAACTTCCAGGCTCGCCAGTCCCCACGCCACTAACTCCAGCAAGCCCCGAGCGTGACTGACGGAATAGACCTTCGCGGATGGAGCCAGAAAGTGAAGGCCAGAATGGCGGCAATGCCCAGCAGCGGGATCAATATCAAGCACCGCTTGCTCATTCACCCTGCTTTAATACCCTCCATGGTCGGCCATCGTCCGTCCCCATGGGAGTATTGAGCGACAGGTGAGTTTGCCGGGTTGGGGAACGGTTGAGTTGTAATGGTCCTCGTTTTCCAATGCCCTCTGAACGGGTTCAATTGCTTCACGTTTCCGCCTCTTTTCAATAACAGCAGTGCCGTTTTCGGAAGGCATATGAGATTCGCGCAGACTCCTCGGACACCAGTCACTTCAGAAATCACGACCAGCCTTATCCGCCACGCGCCGGAGCCTGGAAGGTAAATAGAAAAAGGTATCATCGCTGATGCCTGAGGCCCCATGTTTCCCCCAATTATAAAGAGAGCGTTGTGATACGTCTGCTTGTAGTTGGTCCAGTTTCCCCCGTTCTCAACTTCGATGGCTTCGACCAGGCACTGAATCGCGTTAGCTGTGTGGTTGGTCATCAGCAAAAGGACTTCCCTGCTATTAGGGACGCTTCGGAGGTCGAACAAGAATGGCTGGGTAATGACTTCGAGGGTTACAGGCGCGGGTTCGCTTTTTTGAGTTGAAACGAATGAAACCGTTATAGCAGCCCCGATGACGAAGAGCAGTGCAAGGCTGATCCGCCGTCGTTTGCTCATCCCGCCCACGATCTAGACCTTCCGGAGAGTTCATTCAAGCTATTGTGGAGAGTGCCCGTTGGACTCTCCATTCCCCCATTACTCCAATCCGCCTCCCCCTCCGGGACGCTTGGGACGGTCGGGGACGGCAGTGGGACGCTCGCAAGAGTGAGAATCGCCCGTGTTTACCGGCCTTGGGACGGTGGGACGGCTGTACACCCCCAAGGCACCCCCCCCACCCCCCCGCCACCGTCGTCCTCGTCCTCGTCCTCATCCACATCCTCGTCCTCGCCCTCGCCCTCAGGCGATAAACTGCAACTTAAGCAAACTAAACCACCACCCTGCCGTGGGGGTTGGGTCGGTCGGGTTCTGGAGTGGTCGTCCAATCGAGTGGTGGGAAACCGAATTCCCGCAGATTTTCCGCCCCCATTTTTCTGCCTTTTTCGGTTCCGGTTGCTCACGGTACAGTAACCTCCGGAAGGTCACGGAGGGTCACGGTAGGTTACGGTAGGTTACGGTCGGTTTCGTTACGGCCGGTTACGGTCGGTTACGGCCGGTTACGGCCGGTTACGGCCGGTTACGGCCGGTTACGGTCGGTTACGGTCGGTTACGGTCGGTTACGGCAGGCTGCTCCGGTTCCGATCCTCGCGGCTATTCCGCGCCTTCTGCTTTCCGACGCTTCCACGCTTCAACGCTTTAACGCTTCCACGCTTCAACGCTTCCACGCTTCAACGCAGTGCCCCCCTGGCCCAAAAATCGCTCTATTCAAACTGATACTGGGCCGTCTGCTAAACCTTTTTTGCCAGCGCTCACTCAAAATCCCCAAAAGCATATGAACACCCCCTCGCCCATCACCACACTCTCCCCGCAACCCGGCTCCGCCGAACTCCCTGAATACCTCGAGGCTCTCCTGGCACTCCCGCCCGTCGAACCCTGGCCCCAACCCGTCGACGGCTCCCAGCTCCTCGACGAACTCCGCCGCACCGTCTCCAGTTTCGTCGTGCTCCCCTCCTGGGCGCCCGAAACCATGGCTCTCTGGCTCCCCCATACCTATGCCTTTGCCTATCGTGATATCACCACCTACCTCGGCATCGAATCGCCTGAACATCGCTGCGGCAAGTCCACTCTCATCTCCGTACTCAGCGAACTGGCCCACCGTGCCGTTGTCGCCTCCAACGTCACCGCCCCTTCCTTCTTCCGCGTCATCGCCCAGGTTCAGCCCACCCTCTTCATCGATGAAGCCGACACTTTCCTCACCGGCAACGACGAACTCAAAGGCATCCTCAACTCCAGCTATTTCAAAAAAACCGCCTTTGTCCTCCGTGCCGTCAACCTCCCCAGCCAAAACACCGCCCCCCCTCCAACCAATGGCGCCGCCTCCGCAACCGCCGCCGCCGACACTCAACCCTCAACTCCCAGCTCTCAACCCGCCTACAATCCAGGCATCCTCCGCTTCTCCTGCTGGTGTCCCAAAGTCATCGCCCGCATCGGCTCCCTGCCTGTCACCCTCGCCGACCGTTGCATCGTCTTCCGTCTCCACCGCAAGACTGCCGATGAAAAATGCGAGCGCCTCAGAAAATTCAAGGCCGGCGACCTCAAACGCAAATGCCTCCGCTTCGTCCTCGACCACGCCGCCGCTATCGCCTCCGCCCAGCCCGACATCCCACCCGAGCTCAACGACCGCGCCGCCGATATCTGGGAACCCTTGTTCGTCATCGCCGACCTCGCCGGCGGACCCTGGCCCGGCCTGGCTCGCAACGCCGCCATCGCCACCGCCGCCGCTTCCTCCGATTCCAATCCCATCGCGGTGCTCCTCTTCGACACCTTCATCCAATTCAGCTTCGCCAAGACCGACCGCCTCTTCAGCTCCGACCTCGTCCAGCGCTTAAACAGCTACCCCAATCGGCCCTGGAAAGACCTCCGCCGTGGCAAGCCCATCGATGACCGCTGGCTCGCTCGCCAATTGAGCCCCTATGGCATTCACACACGCAATCTTCGCATTGATGGGATCCAAGCCAAGGGTTATTGCCAGGAAGATATGATCGACACCGTTTGCCGCTACGTCCCCAAATCCGATGCCCGCGCACTCCTCGATGAACTCAAACCAGTCTCAGCGGAACCCCCGCATCCAACCGTCGAACAGCCAGCCCCCGCCTGAAATCGCGGCCGCGACTCAGGGCGCCACGTATAGATTCCGTCGCAGGGCGCGCTCTCAGGTTGTCCGTTTGTCCAGCCGTCATTCGCATTGACGGACTCGGGTTGGGGAACGAATAATCGCTTTGGAGATCCAACGGAACGCCATGTACAAAATCCTGGGAGCGGACGGCAGAGAATACGGTCCGGCAAGCCTTGAGCAGGTGAAGCAGTGGATTGCCGAGGGCCGGATCAATTCGCTGACGCGTTTGCAGGTCGCCGGTTCACCCGACTGGAAGCCCGCCGCGGAGGTTCCTGAGGTCAACGGACTGCTTATTCCTCCTGCTTTCACAGGGCGAACCCCCGGGCCGGAGCCGCCGGTGACCCCTGGGCCGGGCATAAGCGTGCGCCGGCCGCGGCAAGGCCTGGCAATCACCAGTTTCGTGCTGGGGGTCGCCGCCTTTGCGCTTTGCCTGGGAATCTTCACGGGGATTCCGGCGATGATATGCGGACAGATCGCGAGGAAGCGGGCGCGGCGGGCGCCGGCGGAATTCGGGGGTGCGGGATTGGCGATGGCCGGACAAGTGCTGGGCTATCTCAGCGTGGCTTACATGCTTTTGATTGCCATCTTGCTGCTGCCGTCGTTTGGCCGTGCCCCGAGCCGTTCGCAGACGGCTCAATGCACTAGCCACATGAAACAAATTGGCCTGGCCCTCAGGGTTTGGGGAGTCGATCACGAGGGGCAGTTTCCATTCAACGTCAGCACCAACGCAGGTGGCACAAAGGAACTATGCGAGACTGGTTACGATGGTTTTGACAAACACGCGACTGTCCATTTAGCGGTAATTTCAAAGGAATTGGGGAACCCGGCCGTATTGCTCTGCCCCGCGGACCGCTCGAAGCGCCCGGCACGCGATTTCGAGCATTTGGAGCCCGGCAACGTAAGCTATCTGCTGCGCACCGGCCCGGAAGTGACGGATACAAACCTGGCGGAGATTCTTCTGAAGTGTCCGCTCCACGGCACGGTGCTGCATTGCGACGGGAATGTGGAATTGAAGCGTCCGGGCCGCCGGCTCCGCCTGTGAGTGGTCGAGGAGAAAGCATGGAATGAGCAAAGTAATCTCACGAAAAGTTGCTTTGGCGATCGGGGCGCATCCGGACGATATCGAGTTCATGATGGGCGGCACGCTGGTGCTGCTGCGTCGGGCGGGGTATCAGACCCATTACCTTAACGTAGCCAACGGATCTTGCGGGGGCACCCGCTATTCCGGTCCCGCGCTCGCGCGCATTCGGGGCAGGGAAGCAAAGGCGGCGGCGAAGATCCTGGGCGCAATCTTTCATCCGAGCCTGGTTGACGACCTGGAGATCTACTACGAACGCCCGCTCCTGCGGCGGCTCGCCGCCGTGCTGCGTGAAATCACCCCTTCAATTTTGCTCGTCCCTTCGCCCCAGGATTACATGGAGGATCACACTAATACGTGCCGGTTGGCGGTGACCGCCGCGTTCGTGCGCGGCATGCGGAACTTCAGGACGACACCCTC
>DATDCV010000242.1:0-4740 GCA_036524155.1 Verrucomicrobiia bacterium | reverse complement strand
TTCCAGTGGTTGAGCGACACCGAGTCCCGGAAGGTGATGAAAGACGCAGCGAAAGCCCAGGCTGTCTCTCACGAACTCGCCGATGTCTTCTACTATTTACTGCGGCTGGCGGACACGCTCAACGTGGACCTGGAGACGGCTTTCCGGGAGAAGATGCGGCACAACGCGGAAAAGTATCCGGTCAAACTGGCCAAAGGCCATGCCCGGAAATACCATGAACTGTTGGTTGCGAAAGGTCTTAACGCACGATAGCACGATAGCTACCCAACCTGCGGCGGTTCCGAATTAGGCATTTTTCGGATTGAGAGAGGCCGTTTGCGGGGCTGACCGGCCGCGTGCTGGGCTGTTTTGCCCCGGGAGGTGGGTTTTGCGGGAGCTGTGAGCGCCGGGACGAACGGATCTCAAATTTGCCGATCGGGAACAGGATCAACTTTCCGAGTGTAACGCTGGCATGAAAAAAGCCGGCGGATTTCTCCACCGGCCTGCATCGTTGCCGCTCTGAGTTCACGGCTCTTCGATCTGGTCTTTCATCCTGTAGCTCTTGCCTTCGATGGTGACGGTCTCGGCGTGGTGCAACAGCCGATCCAAAACGGCTGAGGTTAGGGTCGCATCATTGTTAAAGACCTTGGCCCAGTTTTTATAGAGCTGGTTGGTGGTGACGATGGTCGAGCCGGTTTCGTAACGTTGGCTGAAAACCTGGAAGAGCAAATCCGCTCCAGCCTTATCGATGGGTAAGTACCCCAGCTCATCGACCAGGACGATGTTGGGGCTGAGGTATTTTTTGAGTTCGGCTTTGAGCCGATGAGCGGACTGCGCGGCGACCAAGGTATTGACGATGTCGATCGCCGTCGTAAACAACACCGTATGGCCGGCCAGGCATCCTTCGTAGGCCAGGGCGGTCGCCAAATGGCTTTTGCCGAGGCCCGCGCCGCCCATGAAAATCACGTTGGCCTTGTCCTTGAGGAAAGCGAGGCGAAAGAGATTTTGAACTTGGGCGCGGTTGATCTTTTTGGGCCAGGTCCAGTTAAACTGTTCGAGCGTTTTAATAACGGGAAAGCGCGCTGCCTGGATACGGCGCTGGGTCGCCCGGTCCTTGCGCCGGAGCGCTTCGCCCTCGACCAAACGACTTAAGAAGTCCAGTTGCGTCCAGTTTTTCTCCACGGCCTCCTTGGCCAGCGTTTGATGGTGCTCCCGAAAATAGGAGAGTTTGAGGTAAATCAGATAGCTCACGAGTTGTTGGTCGTCTTTCATGGATTGGCTGAGGGGTCAGGGAAGTTTTTGGTGTCGTAGAGGGATAGGTCCGGAGCCGGCAGTTCCAGCTCCAGCAGGTCTTGTTGGCGAGTCAGGTGCAAGGCCCCGGGTTCCTTGGGAGGATGCTGGCGTTGCTGTAACAGGTTGGCGATGTATTCGCAGGAGAACGCTTGATAGGTGAAGGCATCTTCCAGGGCCCGGGCGACCGCGTCGGTTCCGTAAAGTTCGCTCAAGGCGACGATCTTTTGGACGTGATGTTTGGGATTGAGGCGGCGCTGTTCCAGTTGCTGGTAATAATCGTGCGCTTTGGGACACAGGGCCAAAAAGCGCAGGAAGAGCTTTTGCTCGCGCGCTTTTTTGCGATGCAGGAGCAAGGGCGCCACGTGGTCGGGTAACTCGTAATCCTGGTTGCGGTCGTAGCGGCGCACATGCTCGGCCACGAGCTTGTCCTGATCATAGACCAGCAGCCGATCGGGGAAGCGTTTCAAGGTGAGCTTGCTCGACGCGTACTGGCAGGGAACCGAGTAACGGTTGCCATCGACTTTGAAGCGGAACTGGCTGTTGATCCGGATGCTTTCCACCACTGCTGTTTCGTACGGCAGCGGATGCAAGGGCCGGAGCTTTTCCTGCGCGAAGAGTTCCTGCGGCGTCTTTTGGGTCTGGCCGTGAACCCGCACATTGGCCACGGTCTCCAGCCAATAGCGCGCCGCCGGATTGACGATTTTAAAATCCGACAGTTCCAAGCCGTTAAGGAAGTTATTTTTGACATAGGCCACACCGTTTTCCACACGCCCTTTTTCCTGAGGCTGGCCCACGCCACAAGCCCGGATTTGGAAGCCATAATGGTTGGCAAAATCCAGGTAGTGGGGATTGAACACGAGCGAGCCGGCGGCCCGACTCAAGACCGCTACCTTGCAGTTGTCGACCCACACGTCGCGTACCACCCCGCCGAAGTATTCAAAGGCGTGCCGGTGGCAGGCCAGAAAATGCTCCCGCGTTTCGGCCAGCGTAAACTCCAGATACATTTTGCGGCTGTACGCCAGCACCATGATGAAAAACGAAAGCCGCCGGTGCGTGGAGCCCACCGGCACCCAACCCGCGCAACCCCAGTCCACCTGCGCACATTGGCCGGGCTCGAAGTGAAGCGTCAGGAAAGCCGGTCGGCGTTTGGGCCGCACCTGACTCACAAAGGCTCGAAGAATCGAGCTTCGGCCCTGATAGCCGCGTTCCTTGAGTTGTTGGAAGATCTGCTGAGCCGAATAATCGTGTTGTTCCAACAGCCGAATGATGTCTCCCTTAAAGGGATCGAGTTTGCTGGGCCGTTTGGAGATCGGAGCTCGCTGATAGCTCTCCCGCCGCGCCCACTTGCGCACCGTGTGGAAGCCCAAGTGGAGTTCGCGAGCAATCTGCCGCAGGCTGAGTTGCTTTTGGCTAAACAGGTGCCGGATCTGGCAATAGGTCTGGTAAGCGATCACGGCTGACCTCCCAATGCTTTGCGCAAAACCTCTGCCACACTGACCGGGCCGGAGCGCGGCGCGCCGACCGGGTCCAGGCTCAGGACCTGGTAGAGGGGTTTTTCAAACGCAATCAGCCCGGCTTGGATTAACTGCTGACGGCTGGCCGAAAGCAGCAGCGGATCCATTTTCAACCGCCGCACCAGCGAGGCATCTGAGTAATAGCTCAGCCCTTGGGCATCGGCCACGCTGGTCAGGAACAAGTAGAGCGCCCAAGCCGAGTGATCACAGCGAAGGAAGTAATTTTCCTGCACCAGCCGGTGATCGATCCAACTGAACTGGGGCGGGACTTTCCGGAGTCGCTCCGGAGTGAGGACACGTTTTTTCATGCAATAACCTTTGGAAGTTCATTCCGGGCACCATGCCCAGAATGTCGTGTCCTTTGATTAGCAGCCGGCGCGTGCTGGTGGCGATGTCGTCTGGTAAGGTACTGCCTACGAACATGGAGATAAGTCCTACAAACAGAGGGATCTGCATCGAACAAAGGTCTTGTAAGGTACGGCCGGGGGTGTTTTCCACAACATGCTCTATCGCAGGTGGTTGCTTCGAGCAGCCGTCTTGTAAGGTACGGCGCCTGTATCGGGCCGTGTTTTTCCAGTAGCCCGGATGCTCCTTCTGCCAGTTGCGAACTCGCTCTGCGTTCTTCTCATCCCGGAAGTAATTTTGGTTCTCCGGTTTGGCCAGCCAAGCTCGCTGTGACTCGTGCTTGCGGGCTTTACGACAGTCGGCCTTTTGGCAATAGCACTGGCGTTGAGCGTTCCGGCAATCGGGAAGAAAAAGTTCCTTGCAGTTTAGGCATTTGCGTCGGGCTTGCGGCGGCTTCATCGGTTCCAAAGTCAGAAAGAACCAGTATCGGAAACCGCCGGAAGCAGGCGGAAGAAAATCCACCTGCAAGAAGACTCACAACGGCGAAGAAGGAAGAAGATTTTTCAGCGAATCGTTCGAAGAAAATCCAACGAAAGAAGATCCAATTTCAGACCGGCAGTTTTGATCCACTTCCATTTCACCGCTGGCAGATTACCGGGGCTGCAACCCTTCGTGAGCATAGAGTGCCGGTGCGAGTGGAGTCTCACCGTGAGCGGTTGCTGGCCATTAAGGGAGGTGCCGTTCCCTGGGCCGAGGTCGACGCCTGGCGAAGAGAACTGCATGAGGACTTTGAACGAGCTCTTTCGGAAACGAAGCTTCCGGACCGTCCGGACTACGAGAGAGCGAACGAGTTTCTTTTGAAAGCTCGAAGGCAAACTGCCGGTTGAACATGAACCTTGATCCACGTTTGCAGAGGATCGCTGATGGCCAGCCATATCCGTTGCTCTTTGCGACGGTGAGCGGCGCTCACCTCTATGGTTTCCCTTCGCCGGATTCGGATTTCGACCTGCGCGGAGCTCATGTCCTGCCGCTGGAACGGGTGATTGGTTTGGAGGTTCAGGACGAAACCATCCAGGATTCACGGGTAACTGAAGGGCTCGAAATGGACATTGTCAGCCATGATGTGCGGAAGTTCTTCAAGTTGTTGCTCAAAAAGAACGGGTATGTTCTGGAGCAACTATTCTCGCCCCTGGTCGTCCGCACGACACCGGAACACAAGGAACTCATGGAGATTGCCCGCCACGGTTCAAACCATGGGGTGATCACGAAACACCACTCCCATCACTACTTTGGGTTTGCTGAAACGGAATGGAAGCTGTTCCTCAAGGAATCTCCCCGAAGAGTTAAGCCGCTTCTTTATGTCTACCGCGTGCTTCTCACCGGGATCCATTTGATGCGCACGGGAAGAATCGAGGCAAATCTTCTCGCCCTGAATGAAGTCGCGCGTCTTCCATTTATCCCCGATCTGGTGGCCAAAAAACTTGCAGGACCAGAAAAGTCGGCCCTCGATGATACGGACGTCGCTTTTCACGAGAAGGAATACCAGAAGCTGCGAGCCGAACTGCAGAACGCCTTTGAGGCGAGTTCCCTGCCAGAACTACCGAGTGAG
>DATDCV010000241.1:0-3783 GCA_036524155.1 Verrucomicrobiia bacterium | reverse complement strand
ATAGCCGACAGCGCCAGGAACAGCACCCCAAGCCACGTCGAGGAAGTCAGCATCGCCCACGGGGACGGTGATGTCGATCGAAGCAGAGGGGAGGCTCTCACCGACGTTGCTGTTGGCAGCGGCGTTCGTAAGGGCGCCCTGCTCGGTAAGCGCGGTTACCTTGACGCTCCAGACGCCGGCTGCGAAGGTGTTGAGGGCAGTGGCGGTGGAGGGAGCGGAGCCGTTGTTGACCGGGACGGCCAGGGCCGAGGCGTTGCCGCCCACGACCAGCAGCTCATCGCTCTTGATCAGCGAGGCGAGCGCGATGGAGGTCTCGATGCGGAGAGCGTCGTCCCACCCGCGGGCCTGCTGGATTGCTTCCCACTGGACCTCACCCTGGATCGACTGCGACTTGTAGTCGGCCTGGATTGTGGTGGCAGCGGGGGTGGTGGCAGCACCGTTTCCGCCGAACGCGGTGCCCATGTTGGCGCCGAATCCGTAGGAGCCGTATCCCAGCTGCATGCGCCAGATGGCCTGCGCGCCACCGACTTTCGGCACGTCAACGGGGATTGAGTTGCGGACGCCCGCGAACAGAGGAAGCATCAGCTTCGCAGTGTCTTCCAGGTTGATGCCAAGGAAGCCGGTCGCGGCCGTCAGATTTTTGCGCAGTTCCTCGGGGTCAGCTGTGTTGAGCAGTGCCCGGAGGTTCTGGATGTCTCTCACGTCCATGTGATTTTCCTTTGATCGATTTCGATCAGAATATGATTACACCCGCGGAATTACTCGCCGGTGGGGGTGGCAGGAGAATAGATGCGCTGCGCGCCGAAGAATGGCTTGGAGGCCAGACTCTTCTGCACTGCCTCGTTCATCACCTTCGTCAGCCCGCCTTTGGTCTCGGCGAGCTCAGCTGCCTTCGCCACATCGCCAGCCAGAACGGCCGCGACGATCGGATCTTCCTGCTCGGAGATGCCGTCAACGATCGCGTTGAGGTCGAGCGCGGGCGCTTCGGCCTTGGCGACCGGAGTCCCTTGCTGAGTCATCAACTTCTCGATCATGGCGGAGAGCGTCTTGATCTGCTCGCTCTGAGCGTCCAGCTGCGCCTTCAGCGCGGTGCTGTACGAATCGCCAGTCTCGCCGGGTACCGAGGGAACGGAAGACGGCGTGCTGGAGCTCGAGGAAGACGGCGCGATCGGGGAAGCCTCTTTCTCAACAGGTGAAGACGGAGTCGATGGCGTCATCGGGCTTGCAGACGCATCGGACACCGCCTTGTCAGAGGGAGAAGAAGCGGACGGTGTGGAAGCGGCGGAGGGTGCCGCTGAAACGGGCGAGGACGCAGCAGCTTTGAGAGCCGAAACGGCTGCATCTTGCTGTGAGTCCATCGGGGGATGGGGGCTGGCGGCACTCATCGAAGCAGGCGAGCTTGAGCCAGCCTCGTCAAGATTTCCCAGAACGCCCATGAGCAGGCTGCGCGCGGCGGTCGGATCCTTTCCCATCATGTCGACGGCGGAGGTAAGCGCCGCGTTGACCTGCGAAAGCAGACCCATCAGATCCGCTTTCTTGATGTCATCGCTAGCTGTCATTTCGTTTTCCTTTTTCTCCACCTTGGTCATGGTGGGGGAATATTTGAGGTCTGTGCCGAGTACATCAGAAGCCAATCGCGCGATTCGCCGACCCAGAACGTGCCACTCGCGAGTGGTGTAATTTTCTCTCCCTTTGCCTGCGTTGTACGCAGTGAGAACTGCTTTGGCCAGGGCGCCGTCGCCAGCAGGAAAAGCCCAGTTGGCGGGATCGGCGTATAGATGCCAGTCCTCAGGAGAGCCGTTCGGAGCGGACAGCGGTGCGCCTTCGCGTCGGGCGATGCCCACGCTCACACCACGCTGCTTCAACTCAGCCATGACCCTCTTTGTTTTCTCTTCATCGGCTTTCGCCAATTCCGTGAGCTTAGCGACAGTGTCGCTAAACATGGTCACGGTCCTTGTCCATTCAGCGAGAATTTCATCGGTCTTCTCGACTTGTCCAGCACCCTCTGCTTTCGGCGCGGCGGGCGAAGCACCCGTTACTTCCGCGACCGCGGGGGAGAGGAATGAGCCCGCAACGGTGGGAATTTCAACGATCCGATTGCCCGACGTGGCAAGGTTTTCAGCAAGAGCGGCTGCATCGGTCTCGGGTGCCGTCGCCTCTGTCTCTTTGTCTGACTCGACGGTGAACGGCTCAACCTCAAACGGCGAATGATCGCCCGAGGCGATGACCGGGAGCGCGAACTTCCGCAGCTCTTCACTGCCATCCGCTTTTATGAGCGTGTACGTAGCGGTCGGCACCGCAGGAGCGTCAACATAACTGATCTCCCGCGGGTCTGCCACGTAGCGGACGAGTGAGGGGTCACGCGGATCCGGGCGCCGCTCGACGTACTTGCCGCCGATCGAGAACCCGGTGAGAGTGCCGTCCAGAATTTTCTGCCAGGTGCTGTCGTCGGAGCAGTAGGTGCCGATGTCGATCGCGAGATGGCCATCGTCAGTCGTCACCTTCTGAATTTCAAGCACCTTGCCGGCGGCCTTGGGCTCGTGCATCTCGCGAATATTGCCCTTGCTCTTGCCGCCGCTGCGCTTCTCGGCCGCCTGCGACCACTTCTCGAAACGCGGCCAGCTCTTCGTGATATCGATAATTTCTCGTGAACCGTCGGGCACCTCTTCGGTAGCGCGACCGTAGACGAGACGCTGAGCCTCGTCCACCTTCATCAACTGCGCGAACAGTTTGAACTCACCTTCCAACATTATGCGCCTCCGCCATGATATGTGGCTACACCATTTTTGAATCCTGATTGCATCAATTCGACGAGCTTGTCTTTCGTTCCGGCCCAATGCGCTACCGTGCTGGTCGGCACGAGCAAAAACTGGAGGTATGAGACGGATCCGAACTCCATCACCTTGCCGGGCTCGGTGATTTTGAAATTCGCCTTGTCTGCTGTCATGTAAGTTCGGACATAACGAGAAGCGGCAGGAGCAGGCGGGTAATGTCGCCGCTGCAATCCCTGCCGAAAATTGATTCCAGCCTTCTCGAGACCGGCGTTCCACCTCTCGGCGGGATGCTTCAGCCAGTCATCTTCGCGGATCGTAATGTCGATGCGAAACACGTTACCTTGCCTTCTTTTCGAGCATGGTTCGGCTAATTTTCTGCCTAACCTCTATCGGGCGCGGGCTGCGCTTCTTTCCTCTCAGTGAGTCTCCGATTCTTTTCTTCCAGAGCTCTACATCACCGAAGGCATAGCGGCCGTCCCCGCCGGGCCGTTCATTTGTTAGAGGCCACCTCATAGCTAGGCCAAACTCGATCCACGCTTTTTCAAGAATCTGCCAAGAATCGCCTTCGTATGCCTGATCGACGACTTCCATGATCGGCTTCTTACCTTGGGTTACCAAATCGGCGACCCATCTATCTTTGTGCGTAGGCCGTCCATGCCTCGGAGAAGCGGAGCTTTTGAGATGGGCCCTCAGACGCCTACCTGGGTCATTAGTTTGGCCGATATACCGAACTCGATTGGTATCCGGATCCTTGAGAAGATAGATGTATATCGTCATAAACAAGAAACTCCCGATAGCCGCATTACTGCAGTTATCGGGAGCTCATCTCCGATCGTCGGCAACTCTTCGTCGCCTGCTAGGTTGTTGTGGTGGCTGAGCGACTTAGAGCCGCCCTGCCGGCGATGGAGCAAGCTCGTCGCTCAGCTCCACCACGATTCACATTATAACACAAGATGTACCAACCATGATCAGTAAATCAACTCGCTGCCGTCGTCGTTTGCGTAAACGA
>DATDCV010000240.1:0-32862 GCA_036524155.1 Verrucomicrobiia bacterium | reverse complement strand
AATATTATCAAAGCCATGGGTATAAAAAAAGGCGAGCGTGTCACCATCTATATGGGGCGCGTGCCTGAAATTGTCTTTGCGATGCTCGCCTGCGCAAAGATTGGCGCGATCCATTCCGTGGTATTCGGCGGCTTCTCTGTGGATTCGCTGCAAGGTCGCATCGATGACAGCCAGTCCAAACTGGTCATCACAATGGATGGAAGCTATAACAATGGCAAGGTTGTTGAGCTCAAGCGGACGGTCGATGAGGCGCTCAAGCGCTGTCCATCCGTTGAAAATGTCATTGTCGTTAAGCGGATCGGGCATGAGGTCCCGATGGAATTGAGCCGTGATCATTGGTATCATGATATGCTCGCTTGCCACTGCTTGAGTTTCACCTGGCCCTTGGCTCGCTCCAGCGCCTTTTGAAGCAGCGTAGCCCGCCATTCTCCATCCCACAGGCTTTCCAGTTCCGCGCCCGCCGGGTCCGCCACGCGAGCGATCGTTGCCGTCCGCGTCCCCTCGTTGGAGTTGTCCTCCGTCCTCGCGTGTGGTGCCACCGGTAGCCGTTTGCGGAGTTGATCAGTCACCCGCCACCGGCTCAGGTTCAGCAGCCAGGTCTTGAACGAGCAACGCTTCGGATCGTAACGGAATTCCGGCAGATGCTGGGCCGCCGCCGCCAAGGTCTCCTGTACCACCTCGTCGGCCTCCTCCTCGGTCAAGCCCGCTTTGAGGGCAAAGCCCCGGATCAACCGGCCGTAAAGGTCGTTGAACTCCTCCCAGCTCTGCTGGTCGTTGGTGTCTTTCACCCGCTCCAGCAGACTGGGCCGAGTCGGATAAGATTCGTCCTTTGGCTGCATCCGGGACCGGATTATCTCAGGTTTGTGATGGTTGGCAACGCCGAGCCAAGGCGCTCCATACCTTAGCCGCCAGACGAGCTTCCACATGTCCCTTAAACGCGGTTCTCGGAGCGTTCTTTCAGTTTATTCACTTTTTTCCATTTTATGAAAGATCCGGACTATTTCGCCGTTTAAAGGGGAGACCAATCCAAATCACCAGGAAAGCGAAACCAGCAATAGCCAACCGCAACAGCAGTGAAAAGAACGATTATGAAAACTCCGGATATGGATTTGGTAAGAGTCGGCTACGCGCCCCTGGCGAGGCTCTTGCCACTGGCAATTATCGGGATGGCTTGTGTTCCGGCGGTTCGCAAGGCTAAAGGCTGATGCCAAAATGGAGCCGCAAAATGTCGCGACCGAGATCTTCGACAAAAGACAGCGGAGGGGACGAGGGAACATGGGGCCCATCGTCCCCTCCCTTCCTTTGGGGCCTTGGCGACCTTGGCGTGCGGCTTGGTCCGACACGCCTCACGCAAAGTCCGCAACGGTCGCTAAGCCACGGCACAGAACGGATTGGCAAAAAGATAATGGCAGGAAGATGGATCTGTTTTCCATTTTTCTGCCCCCATGTTTCTGCCATCCCTCGGCCCGGGGTGGGCCACGGACGGCGGAATGGGGAACCGCGGAATACTCGGAACACGCGGAAAAAGGTACCGTTCAGGCTTTTCCCGTATTCAGCGGTTTCAGGGTTTGCCCGCTGCCGATGGCCATCTGCGCTGCAGCGTTTTTGACTGAAAAGGACACCCGAATTCACAACCGAACTGTCTAACGAAACAACTCCATGAAAACTGAAACTTGCCAAAACGACTGGACCGCGTCCTTGAAACCGGCTAACCGCAGTTCGACGCCAGCACTCCACTGCACTATGTTCAAGTCCCGAACGAGGAAACGGTTTTTGCTGCCGGCGTTTCTGCTGGCCATCGCCCTCGGAGGATTCCGCGGCCCTGACGCCCTCGCCTCCACACCCTTCTTTGAAGAGCATTTCGAAACCAACATCCTGAATCCGAATCTGGAGGACGTCTATCATGAGTATGTGATCGAATCGGGCTCGATCCAGCGCAGGACGTCTGTTCTGCCGAATCCTACAGTTCGGACGCTTTTCAGCGACTACATGTCCCAAGATTTTGTCGCGGAGATTAGTTGCACGGCAGGAGTAGGAAACGGCGGTGCCACTATTGCTGTCTTTGGCATTGGGGCCGGAGTTCCCACCTGGGGTAATGGGGATAGCACAACGCCGTCCATCATGTTCAGGATTCACGGGATTACAGGGGTTAACTACGTAGGTCAAGTCCAAGCCGGCGTCTTTTTCAGCTCGGTCTTCGACCGGGTGGCGGGAGAGGATATGTACTTCGTGCATTCCAACGGCGGCTTCCACCGGGCAAGGATCACCAAAAGGGGATCTGCCATCTCCTTCGCATTCGATGAGAATTTTTCCGGCAACTTTGTGCCGGACGCCACCTACTCGATAACGAACATATTCGCCCTGGCTCCCTGGTTGAACAGCACTAACAGCCGCATCTTCTTCGGTACGGACTTTGCTCAGGACATACTGGATGACCTAGTCGTGCGCGCCCTGGAGCTCAACGTGACCACGGCCCCCGTGCCTCTGACTGAGAACACCGGCATCGCCAGTATCCGCGTGGAGCGGAAGCGTGATGTGAACCAACCCGGGACGATAAGCTTCGGCGTGATTGGCGGGACCGCCACGTCGGGAGCGGATTACGTTCTTACCAACGGCGTGCTGGAGTTCGCCGCCGGAGTCACGAACCTGACCATCCCGCTAAGCATCATCGACGATGCTTTGGTGGAGGGTGCCGAAACGATCTTGCTTGGTTTCACCAACTCGGCCGCCGGCTGGACCGATCAAGTGTTGCTGACCATCCTCGACGACGACACCGGGATCGAACTGGAGAGCGCGGTGCACAGCGTCTCCGAAGACGTAGGCCAATTAGTGCTGGGCGTGCGCCGGCAGGACGACTCGCCCGCGTCGGCCACTGTGGACTTCACGACCGTGGACGGCACGGCAACAGCCGGGCAGGACTACATCGCCACGAACGGCACCTTAACCTTCGCGGCGGGTGAGACCCACAAGGAAATCGTCGTGCCGATCATCGATGATGCGCTTCGGGAGGTGGTCGAGACTTTCACGGTCAGGTTAACCAACGCTGCCGGCGGCTCCAGCTTGGGAACTTTGATCCAAGCCACCATAAACATCCAGAAGAACGACTTAGGCACGCTTCACGTGTGGCAGGGCAGCCCGAATCCAACCCCGCCCTACCTGACTTGGCCGACCGCTGCGACGAATGTCCAGGATGCGGTGGACGCCGCATGGCCCGGCGAAACCGTGCTGGTGACGAACGGCACCTACGCCACTGGTGGGTGGGATGGCTACCGTGCGCTAGTGGATAAGGCGGTGATGGTGCGGAGTGTCAACGGCCCGGAGTTCACGGTCATCAAAGGTGAGCGCGCAGTCCGCTGCGCGTTGCTGTTGAATGGTGCCAGCCTGTCGGGATTTACTCTCACCAACGGGCTCGCTGACAACGGAGACGGAGGCGGGGTATGGTGCGCCTCAACGAACGAGGTGGTTGCCAACTGTGTCATCACTGGCAATTCCACTGGCGGAGGTGGTGGGGGCGTAGCGGGCGGCACAATCTACAACTGCGCAATCACGGGAAATTCGGCGGCAACCGGCGGCGGGGCGTCGGCGAGTTACTTTTGGGGGCAGCCTGTTCCCTGCGTGCTTAACAACTGCACGCTGACTTTCAATTCTGCTGACACTGCCGGCGGGGCCGCAGGAGCCGTGCTCAACAATTGCATCGTCTATTTCAACACGGCCCGGCATACTGAACCCAATTACTCTGGCGGCAGCCTGAACTATTGCTGCACCACGCCCCTGCCACCACACGGCACTGGGAACATCGATGCCGATCCTCAACTCGCTTCTGCGACGCGCCTCGCAGGCACTTCTCCCTGTCTTGGCGCAGGGAGTGTGGCGCACTCCATAGGCGTGGACGTTGACGGCGAGGTGTGGCGTAATCCGCCGAGTATAGGCTGCGATGAGTACTATGCGGGAGCTGTCACCGGACCGCTGGCCGTGGGCCTAACGTCGTCTTACGCTTCTGTGGCCGTAGGATTTCCGGTTGCCTTCACTGCTTTGATCGAAGGGCGGGCGACTACGAGCGTGTGGGATTTTGGGGACGGCGCGATGACAACCAACCAGCCTTTCACCACTCACACTTGGGCGGCGCCCGGGGAATACGCCGTCGTCTTGCGGGCATACAACGATAGCCATCCCGAAGGGGTCAGCGCCACTGTGACAATCCACGTGGTGGCGCAGTCTGTTCATTACGTCGCGGCTGCAGGCAGCAACCCAGTGCTACCCTACACCTCCTGGGCCACAGCAGCCACCAACATTCAGGATGCGGTGGACGTCGCGCTGCCCGGCGAAACCGTGCTGGTGACGAATGGAGTGTATGGGACGGGCGAACGGGAGGCCTGGGTGCTTGATACGACCCAGGACCCGCCGTTGGTGACCATCGGGCTGAGCCGTGTCGCGGTCACGAACGCTATCACATTGCTGAGCGTCAACGGGCCGCTGGCGACCACCATAATGGGCGGGCAATTGACGAACGAGGTCGGAGAGGTCACCAACCGGATGCGCTGTGTGTTTTTGGGAGCCAACGGGGCGCTCAGCGGGTTCACGCTTACCAATGGGGCCACTGGTTACGGATGGGGCGTCGATGGTAGTGGCGGAGGAGTTTGCTGCGAATCAGCAAGTGCCGTGGTTTCTAACTGCGTCTTGGCCGGCAACTCGGCAGCCAGCGGCGGCGGGGCTTCGGGAGGCACACTGAACAACTGCACGCTAACCGGCAACTCCGCGTTGAACGGTGGCGGAGCGGCGGGCAGCGTGCTCAACAACTGCATCCTGAGCAGCAACATTGTTGCTTCCAGAGCCGGGTCGGGCGGCGGTGCTTCTGGCAGCACGCTCTACGACTGCACGCTAATCGGCAATGTGGCTTCATCAGTAGGTTCTGGTAGCTACGGCGGTGGCGCTGCTGGATGCTCGCTCTACAACTGCACGTTGACTGCCAACCGGGCAACCTTCGGTGGCGGGGCGTTTGGTGCCACGCTTTATAATTGCACGCTAGCCGGTAACTCGGCAGCCCGGGGAGGCGGTGCTGATGGCGGCACGCTGAACAATTGCACGGTGAGAGGAAACTCCGCTGAAGAATTCGGGGGAGGGACGCATGACAGCACTCTCAACAACTGCACGCTCACCGATAACCTCGCTTACCAGGGTGGTGGGGCGTTCCTTGGCACGGTGAACAATTGCATCGTCTATTTCAACAAGGCCACGAGTGGGCCAAACTACTATGCCGATGAATGGACTCCAATTCTCTTGAACTACTGCTGCACGACGCCGATGCCGACAAACGGGGTCGGCAACCTCACCAACGAACCGGCGCTCACGGACCTGGCTGCGGGGGATTTCCGCCTCCGGCCTGGCTCCCCGTGCATCGATGCCGGCACGAACTTGGCCGGCATCATCAGCACCGACATTTTGGGTCTGCCGCGCCCGATGGACGGCGACAATGACGGCGTGGCCCGCTTCGATATCGGCGCCTACGAGTTCAATCCGTATCGGTTCGAGCCGACGCTGCAGATGGGCGCGGACGGCTTCCTGTTCACCGTCCGGGGCGAGCCTGGGCGGTCGGTCCGCATCGAGCGGAGCCGAGACCTGCTGCATTGGGAATTTGCCGGCGAGGTGCCGATCCCGGCCAGCGGTCAGACGCTCATTGACCCGGCAGCCGTGACCGAGCCGAGGTTGTTCTACCGGGCGATGCGCGTGCCGTAATGGATTCGCGTGAAGAGGAGACAACAGAGCAAACGGAGAGGGGAAAAGAACTCCTTGTTTGCTTCATTTGCTTCTGTGATAATCCCGGTGTTCCCGCCTGGGCGTGGGGAACTGGCCATGAGAAACACGCTTTTACAGAAGGCAACAAAGAGAGCAAAGAGGTGAAGGCCACTCCCAAAAACGTGGGGAACCGCGGAATACTCGGAACACACGGAAGAGGATTCTCTCCGCGTATTCAGCGGTTGCAGGCCCCGTCTCCTGTTTCGAGAGGAAGAGGTCGCTTCGTTCCCTTCGTGTGCTTCTGTGAAAAATCTCTCTCAACTGCCTTTACCCTGATCGAGCTGCTGGTGGTGATCGCGATCATCGCCATCCTGGCGGCGTTGCTGTTGCCAGCCCTGTCACGGGCAAAAGACAAAGGGCAAGCGGTGGCTTGCCTGAGCAACTTTAAGCAGCTCCAACTCGCCTGGAACATGTACGCCGACGATCACCGGGGCGTCATGCCGGCCAACCGCATTACCGGCACGTTCCCCTTCCGGTCGGTTCCCGGATCCTGGGTTGTGGGCAACGCCCAACTGGATGATTCCCCGACCAATATCACCAGCGGCGTCCTGTACACGTGCCACCAGGCTGTGGGGATCTATCATTGCCCGGCGGACCAGTCCACGTTCACCGGCCAGCCTGAGCTGCGGCGCTTGCGAAGCTGCATGCTCAACTTCCTACTGAAGGGGAGCCTGGTTTCGGGCAATCCCCTGCGGGATTGGAAGTGCGCCGTGTTGACGACAAACAAGGCGCTCCTGACGAAGCTGAGCTTCCGGGTGACCGCCGCGGGATTGGGCACGGCGTATCCGTGAGGGAAACTGAGATCGGATCGCGCGCCTTTTCCCGTTCCGTGGCGGCCTTGCGCGGCCTTTTGCTTGCACTGTAGCCACAATAGGGCTACAATGGTGCCATGAGTAAGACCGCGACCATTCGGACCCGCATCGAACCGAGCCTCAAGAGGGAGGTGGAGGACATTCTCTCCCAGTTGGGGCTGACGGCTTCTGAAACCGTGCAACTGCTTTATCGACAGATCAAATTGCAGCGGGGTTTACCCTTTGAAGTGCGGATTCCCAACGCCCTGACCGCGCGCACGTTGAACGCCAGCAAGCGGGGCAAGAATGTGCAGCGTTTCGGCAGCAAGAAGGAACTGTTTGCCGACTTGGGTCTGTGAGAACTTTCAGCCGCACCACCCAGTTCAAGAAGGACGTCAAACGCGCTGAGCGGCGAGGCAAGGACCTGGCGAAACTCAAGGCCGTGCTTGAACGGTTGATTGACGGCGAGCCGCTGCCGCCAGAATGCAGGGATCACCCGCTGCGTGGGGATTTTGCCGGCAGCCGCGATTGCCATATCGAATCGGACTGGGTGTTGATCTATACCCTGACCGAAAAGGGCGCACACGTCCGCTTTGAGCGCACCGGCACGCACAGCGATTTGTTCCGGTGAGGCACTGTACCGCGGCTTAGATTCATTTCGGCCAGACGTCCAGGCCGACTTTCTTGAGCAGCGCCTGGTATCGCGGGTGGTCGCGGAGGCCGTCCCAGGCCGGGTCCGTGCGCAGGTTGCCGAGATCGGCATGCACAATCGCCATACTCCGGTCCTCGACGGCCTTCTCGAGCTGAGCCACCGCCTCGTCGTTTTGGCCGAGGGCTGCATGAACCCAGGCCACGAAATAGGGCTGAACGTACTGTTTGCTGGAATCCTTTTCGAATTCAGCCAGCACCGCCAGCGCCTTTTCCCGGTCACCCATCCGCGCGTAGGCGCGTCCCAGCATGGCCCGCAGATCCATCGTGTCGCCCAGTTCCCGGTCCTTGGCGATGGCCTCGAGGGCCGTCGGATAATCCCCCGTTTCGATCGAGGCGCGGGCCAGCCAGTAATAGTCGTCGGTGAGCATCTCGGGCCATTGGCGCGCCATGTTGATGGCTGCCTCATACTGACGTTCGCCATATCGCGCCGCGGGACCATGGTAACGGAGCGCGAGGTCCTCCGGCCACTTCTGCTCCCAGAGGGCCTGTTGGACCCGCGCCTCGTTGATTCGCCCCAGGGACCGGTTACAAATCGCCCAACAGCCGTGGTTGCCGGGATAGAGACGCTGGAGCCGTTCGAATTCGGCCTCAAAGGCGTCCCAATCATAGTTGTCGGCCAGTCGGAGAAACATCAGTTCGAACCGGGCACCCAGTTGGCTGTCGTCGATCTTCAATGACTCATCGAGGGCACTGGTCGCCTGCGGGAACATCTCGCGTGGGGGTTGGTCGTTGACTCCGCGGTCCTTGCGCAGCCTCGCCAGCACATGATACGCGTCCACAAAGTTCGGGTCCAACCGCAGCGCCCGAATCAGCGCGTCGATCACATTCGGGTAGTTTGTCCTCGTCCAGTTCGAATCCAACAGCCAGGTGGCCCGGCACCATTCCTGGTAGGCAGCCAGATTGTTGGTGAGTTTCTGGTCGATCAGCCGCTGGGTCGGCTCGAGGATGGGCAAACCCAAGGTTGACGCGATCCGCGTGATGACCTGCTGTTCCAGGGCCAGGATATCGTTCGTGCCGCCGGTGAAGGTTTCGGACCACAGCGCGCGCTCGGGCCGGCTCTGGAAGAGGCTTACCTGCCAGCGCAACTCACCGGAGGAGTTCGTCAAAGTGCTGGTCACCACATGGCCGAACTTCTCCCCAACTTCGCGCCGGCACTCGGCTTCGTCACGGAGGACCCAACTGGATTTGCGCGGGCCCATTCGGATGCCTTCGATTAGCGCCAGCGAGTCAATGACCGCGTCTGTCATCCGGTTTGGCAGGCTGTCATCAAAATTGTTCCCTTTGGGGTTGGGCGGCCCCCCAACCCGCCCGGACGCGCGGATCGGCAGGACGAAGACGGACGCTCTTTCTGAGGGGAGCGCCGCCGATCCGGACTTTTTGAGGTTCAGGTTGAAGGCCAGGATGCCCAGCAGGGCGAGCACCACGGCCAGTGGGATGGTTCGCATCGCCAGCCGCCCCGCGTGCTCGAGCACCCGCCTGGTCCGAATTGATCGGCCCTGTTGCAGCCGTGCGAGGTCCGCGCGCATTTCCTCGGCGGAACGGTAGCGTTGAACCACATCCCTGGCGCAGGCTTTAAGCTCAACTTCGTTCAGTTCGAGGAAGGCCCGGGAATCCGGCCAACCCTTCAATTCTGGCGGCAGATCCGGAAACTGCCGTCGATCCTGCCCGGTGCTGATTTCGTATAACACTTTGCCCAGGCTATACAGATCGGCCTGAGGAGTGCCCGGCCCTTCCGGCGGCAGATACCCCTCGGTTCCCACAATCGACTGCGAATCCCCGGCGTCGGTCACCAGGCCGATGTCCGCCAGCTTGGGCCGGCCTTTCACGAAGATGATGTTCGAGGGCTTGATATCCCGGTGGACCAGACCGCCTTCGTGCAAATGCTGCAGCGCGCCCGTCAGCGCCAGGGCTAGCTCCACACACTCGTTGACGGGCAGCCGGCCGCGTGTTTTCACGTCGTGACGAAGAGTGTGGGGGACGTAGGAATTGGGGTGGTGGAGTGTCGGAGTAATGGAGCGTTGGGGTAAGCCAGACTTCGAGTCGTGGAGTGGGGGAGTACCGGGGTGGTGCGAGACTGGAGTGCTGGAGTGTTGGGGTGTTGGAGAGCTGGGCCGAGGTCGGCCACCCTTTGCATCACTCCGGGACTCCATTACTCCATTACTCCGTTCCGCCCCCGCCGCATCCGCCAACTCCATCACGTAATAGAAGTAACCTTCGGCCTCGTTGCGGCCGATTTGGAGGATGTCAATGAGGCCCTCATGCGAACGTGAGACCGGCTCGAATTTCTGGATGCCCTTGTACTCCCGCTCGAAAGGCTGCGGTTCACCAAAGTCCTGGCGATAAACCGCCTTCACCGCCCGGAGAGTCCCCATTACATTACGGGCCAGCCAGACTTGCCCGTAGGCTCCTCGGCCTATGGGGTGGAGCAGTTCGTGGTCGGGAATTTGCGGCGGAGGGCGTGGAAGGTCAGCAGCCTGCCCCACTGGGCTCCCTGAAACCAAAGGGCTCGGGGACACAGGCGACGCCGGGCCTGCCACAGGCTCCCTCATAAGGAGCATAAGTTAATGCAAAGAATCGGGCCATAGCAAGGCAATTTGAGTGTACTTTGGGGAGCCTAACGGAGAGCCATCGGTCGCAGCCTCGTTGCTGCTTCAGAGCGACGTCCACCGCATCGAACTTGCGTCCGCGCGATTCGTATGCCGGGAGGCTCGTTCGTTTTTGTCAGGGATCGACAAGGCCCTGCTGGCCTGATACGATGCCGGTAATCTCATGAATTCAACCCGCTTCCCCGTCGTTCGAACCATTCAGGTTCGCCTGTCGAACGCGTCTCTTTGGGCCTGGAAGACCCCGGCGCTGCTGGCGCTCGCTCTTCTCGTAAGCCGGCCCTGCGGTTCCGGCACCGCTCAAGGGGCGACGGCTCAGCCGACCGCAGCGGTCGAAACCACTGCCTCGCAGAACGTTCCTGTGCCCGACGACCCCCTCGAGCGCGGCACGCCGCGTTCGAGCGTCGAGAAGTTTTTTGGCTCGGCGCAGGAAGGCGACTTTGTCCGGGCAGCACGGTATCTCGATTTGAGCCGCGTGGCGGAAGACAAGCGAGGAACAGAGGGTCCGCGGCTGGCGCGGGAGCTGTGGATTGTGCTGGAACGGAAAGCGCGGATCGATTTCAGCTCCCTCAGCGCCAATCCACTCGGCGAAAGCAACGACGGATTGCCCCCGAACCGGGAACGCCTGGCGCAGCTCGAATGGGCCGGCGGGCTGGTGGATGTAAGTTTAGAGCGCGTGCGGGAACCAAACGGGCTCGAGGTCTGGAAGGTGTCTTCCCATACAGTCGGTCAGGTCCCCAAATGGTATGCTAAATTTCGAATAGGCTGGGCCGAGCGGGTCTTCTCGGAGCAGACGATCAACTCCCTGTTGCGAACGCACGTGCTTGGGCTTTCGCTGTTCACCTGGATGGAGCTGGTTTGGTCCGTGTGCGTTTGGGCGGTCCTCGTGTTCATTGCCCTCAAGCTCGCCAAGCGGGCGGTCAGGCTGATTCCACCCGGGGTTACCGCTAACCTGGTATCCGCCCTCTACGTTCCGCTGATCGTCATCCTCATAACGGTCGCCATGAGGAACGCGGTTCCGCGGCAGTCGATACCTGAGGAACTGGCCGGTTTGCTGCGGGGCCGCACCATTCTCGTCGTGGTGGCCGTGTGGATGTTCTTTCGGCTGGTGGATTTTTGCGGCGAGCGAGCCCGGACCCGGCTGTTGGAACGTGATGGCGACAGCGGCTTTCACCTGGTCGACTTGCTGCGCCGGGTGGCTAAAGTAGCGCTGGTGGTGATCGGTTTGATTGTCTGGCTGGACAACCTGGGTTTCAAAGTCTCGACGATCGTCGCCAGCCTGGGCATTATTGGCCTGGCCGTCGGTCTGGCCTCGCAGAAGTTCATCGAAGATCTAATTGCGGCCATGACCCTGCACGCCACAGGGGTTGTGAAACGCAACGAAGCCATCCGGTTCGGCGACAAACGCGGCGTGGTCGAGGATATCGGCCTGCGGATGATCAAAATCCGCAGCGGCGAGCGGACGGTGGTCACGATGCCCAACGCGTTGTTCGCCGCCATGCAGATCGAGAATTTCGGCCGGCGCGACAAGATCCCGTTTCAGCCGCGGTTGGGACTGCGCTATGAAACCACCCCCGACCAGCTTCGCTTTGTCCTGATTGAGCTGCGTAAACTGCTGATCGCCCATCCCAAGGTGATCAACGAGAGCGCGCGGGTCCGCTTCGTGGGCTTTGGACCGTGCTCGCTCGAAGTGGACCTCTCCTGTTTTGTCAGGGAGACCAATAGCTCCGAATATCTGGCTATCGCGGAGGATCTGAACCTGCGAATCATGGACATCATCGCCCGGGCGGGAACTGGGTTCGCTTTGCCGTCGCAGACGATCTACTTCGAGCGTGGGCACGGCACCAATAAGACCTTGGCCCGGCAGGCCGAAGACGAAGTGCGTCGCTGGCGCGAGCAGGGCCAACTGTTCCAGCACAAATTCGACGACGAGACCATCGAGGAACTTACCGACACGCTGAAGTATCCCGATGCCGGAACGGCGGATGGACCGCCAAAAGACGCCTGACCGCCGAACCATCGGCAAGGAGGTCCATGGAAAGGCAGGCTGCCTGTCCTGCCGCCCCAGCTAACCATCTATCCATTCCAGTTGCTGGGTTCCCGCTTTAACGCCGCCGGCCTCCTGCCCCGCCGCCCCCGCCCCGGAATGCCGGACGATTCATCTGGTAGCTTTGCTGGCGCTGGGCGCCCATTTGACGGGCCCTGAATTCGTTGTTCAACTGCTGAAAATTCTGTTGGTTGGCGGCAGAGGGTTGCGTCCTGCTCCATTGGCTCTGTTGGGCTCCGAGGTTTTGCCGGGCGGCGGAATCGCCGGCGCGCGGGACAGGGGTGTCGCCGCTTTTCGGGGGTTTGGTGATCTGCTCCCAGCCGCCCTCGCCGTCCGGTCGATAATAATTCCCGTCTTTCCCGGCGATGACATGGTCGTTGACCTTGATATACCCAGCGTCCTCGCCTTTGGCACCGCTGATGTGCACGGCCTGGCCAGTATTGGGATTATAGACCGTGGCGCGGCCCGCCGTCCCCTGCTTGCCGGTTTCTTCATTCCCGAAAGTCACCTTGCGACCCGCACCTGCGGCGCCGGTATTTTCGTTGTAGAAAGCGGCCCGGCCGCCATAAGCGTAGTTGCCGGTATAAACGTTCTCCACCGCGCCCCGCTGGCCAACCGCGCGTGTGCCGGTGGTGGAGTTGTATGCGCGCCCATACGAAGTCGCCCATTCATTGCCGGTCCACGCGTTGTAGCCCGCCGCGCCCCTGCTGACGCCGGTCCATGGGCCGTTCTCATGGTAAATGTAGCCGGTTGTGCCGGCCCATCCATACGGGCCCCACGCCGTTATTCCCCCATAAGCGTTATAATATGCGCCATAGCATGGATACCAATAAGGTCCCCAATACGGCGCGGGCGGACAGTAGCACCACCAATACCAGTCGTTGGCCGCAGCCCAGCCCGCCGCGAAGCCGTACGACCAGCCTACCCAAGGCGTCCAGCACGGATTGCACCCGTATCCGTAGGTCACTGAATAGGACACATAGACCGTCGTGCCGACGTAGGCCGGGTAAACATACCCAGTGCCATACACCACGGTGCCGTCGGAGCAGACCACCGTCCCGTAATAGCCGGGCGTCGTGCCGACCCACACGTAGCTCCCATCGTAACGGTATATCCGCACGTATACCAGGTAGTGCACCGGCGAAGCGGGAGGAATCGAGTAGATTACGGCCGGCACGCTCGTGGCCGCCGTCCACGGCCCGGTCGGCGCCGTCGCCACAAACCACACCCCGTTCTGGCAGGCATACCATATGCCGGTGTCCACTTTAATCACCGGCGTCGGGCAATTCATCACGTAGTACAGTGGGGTGCCGCTAATCGGCGCCAGCTTCGGCGTCCCGTCGTACTGCGGCGGCGGGTCCATCGCCGCCTTGCTGCGGTCCACCTTGACCATGCTCGGTATGCCGTTCGCGATCGCGGCTTCCAGCGCCTGGTGCGTGCCGGGCACCGACGCTTTCACGTTTTCCTTCGGGCTGTCGTCCGGAATGGCGGCGAAATCCCCCGGCAAAGCCGGGCCGGGAACATATTCCCATGGCCCGTCGAATGAGGCTGATCGGAACCAGCGTCCGGAGATCAGCACGTAGGTCTTTTGGTCGGCGAGTTCCTTAAAGACGTGCGACACCGTGTTGGTGATATACAACAACTGCGTGGGAGGGATGGGTGCCCACTGCGCCTGTCCCTGGATTACGATCAACTCGGTGGGGACCGCCGTCACGTAGAGTTCCGGCAGGGGTGTGGACTTAAGGGAAGGCTTCTGTTTCGTTTGAGGGTTTTCCTGGCCGGCCAGCAGATCTACTTGCCTGGCCTTGACGGCCTGGCCCTCGGCCTTCCTGACATCCGACGGGACTTTCTCTGCCACGGTCCACGGCCCGCTCAGACCGGTGGCCTGCACATAACCGTCGAACAGGTGCAGGAAATACCGGCCCGACTTGTCGCGCAGGATCAGCGCACGCGTGTTGAAGACCCGTTCCAGGTCTGTTTTCTCCACCGGCCGGTAAACCGGGGGCCCGTCCACTGGCACCACCATTCCGGGCCGGGTTGAAACGATGATTGCCGGCGGATCGTTCTTTAGCGGTTGCGAGGCCGATCGCTGCCGGGCCTGGAGGGTCGCCAGGCCTGCTTCCATCCGGTCCAGCGAGATGCTTTGCACTTCCCGGGGAACCAGCGAACGCAGCGTCGCCAAATACGTTTGCGCCTCCGCCCCGGCCGAGGGAAACAGGGCCTGATTGATCTCGAGTTGGTCGAGAAAAACCATGCGCGCCGCGCGGTCCACGCGGGTTTTGGCCGTAAAGAGGATCGTGCCAAACGTTGGCTGCGCAGCCCCTCTCGGCTGCACGGCGACCGCCGAGACGGCCTTAAGTGTGACATAATCCCACGATTGAAGCTGCGGCTGGTAGACCGTGTTGGTGACGCCGTTGCGGAAAGTCACGTGCGGCCATTCCACCCGCAATTCCGAGACGCCACGGGCGATTGTGCCTGCACTTAGGCACACGAGAATGCCCAACAGCCTTCCGACCGCCGCGGCAGGGGCGAAACCTGGTTTCATGAGTTGTCCTTTTCTTTGGAGTTGTGGGTTACTACCGACGTTAATAGCGCAACACCCAAAAGAACACCAGCCCGACTTTGACAAAGACCGGGGGGAGTGAAAGATGGGCTGCTGCGGCCCCGGCTGCTGCCTGGATAAGCCGCGAGCAACCTTAGCTTGGCCAATGGACCAGTTCCTGATAAGCTCGCCACACTCCATCAAACGGAAGCCCAATGAAACCACTGCTCCCAAGTCACAGCATTGCGCGCAGGCTCCAGCTCGGTGTCGGCGTCGCGGCCGGCCTCGTGCTGGGGCTGACCCTCTGGTTCAACTACCGCGTCAGCCGTGAAGAATTGGAGCGGCAGACCAATGACAAGGCAGTCGCCGAGATCCGGGCCGCCGCGAGCCGCTTGGAGGATCTCATCACGCGCGCCGGGATGTTGCCTCGTCATATTGCGGTTCGCCAACAGGCGTTTGGGCGCGAGCCGGACCCCGGGATGGTTCCCTACTTGCGCGAACTCCTCCGTCAGACTCCCGTGGACGACGCCTACGGCGTGTACATCGCCTATGAATACGCGGCCGCGAAGGACGGGGGTGGGTGCCTCGCGATCCACCGCAAGAACTGGCCTGCGCTGACGCCCGTGGTCTACGATTACCACGACCCGCAACAGGAATGGTATAACGGCCCGAAGCGGTCCCGCGGGCTGTACGTCACCGAACCTTACTTTGATGAAGGCGCCGGGAACATCAGCATGGTCAGCCTCACCATGCCGGTGTTCGACCCAGCCACCAACTTCATCGGGGTGGCGGGAGTCGACCTGGCGCTGGACGGGATCCGGGAGCTGATTCAGACGGCCCGTCCGATTGACCGCGGACGGAGCGACACCAACGCCTTCGTCTATCTCGTCAGCCGGGCGGGGAAACTCATCTCGCATCCAAAGGAGGAGCTCATGCTCCGCAAAGGATTTCAGGGTGCGGATCTGACAAGCCGGCCCGGCGGGCAGTTGGTCGCGGCTGCGGCCGAAGGCTTTGCCGCCGCCACGATCGAGGGCCAGCACCGACGGCTTTATTGGGCGACTTCGCCATCGAGCGGGTGGAAGATCGTGCTCAATATTTCGGAAGACGAAATCCTCATTCCCGTCCAGCACCTGACGCTGCGCTCGGCGCTGGTGGGCGTGGGCGGTCTGCTCCTGCTGGTACTCGTCGTCACCGCCTTCTCCCGCCGCTTCAGTCGTCCGCTGGTGGATCTCACCCGGACGGCGGCCGCCATCGAGCAAGGGCAGTTCCGCGAGGAATTGCTGGGCGACCTCCCGCGGCACCGTGACGAGGTGGGCGAACTGGCGCGGAGTTTCCAGAAAATGGCGCGCCAAATTCAGGCGCGCGAGCAGATCCTGGCCGAGTTAAATCAGAATCTCGAGCGGACCGTTGCCCAGCGAACCGCGGAACTGACCGAGCGCGCGGCGGAACTGGAAAAACTGACCCAGCAGTCCCAGGAGAGAGTCGTTCTGGAGTCGAGCCTTTCCGCGCTCAATAGCTCTCTGCGCGGGAATTTGACGGTGAGGCAAGTCGCCGAAAAAGGCCTGGCCGGCGCGATCGAGTTCCTGGGAGCGCCCGCTGGGGCACTGTTTGTCGCGAGCACAGGTGGAGCCTTCAGCCGCTTGGCCGCGCACGCGTATCCCGACGGCCCGGATCTCGCGCAATCCTTTGCCCCGGGCTGCGGCATCGTTGGCCAGGCCGGGCAGTCACGTCACCCGATTTACGCCGAGCCGGACGGGGCGAAACTCCGCGTTCATTTCGGCTTCGGTCCCGTGGCTCCCTCCCGGGTCGCCGCCTTCCCATTGCTGGCCAACGACAACGTCGTCGGAGTGATGGAGCTTTGCCTGTTTAAACCGCTGACGGAAGACCAGACCCACTGGCTCGAGAAAGCGGGCGAGACCGTGGCCAACGCGCTGCGGTTTGCCCTCGAAAGCGACGAGCGCAAGGAGGCCGAAGAACGGGTCAACGCCTACTTTACCAGTTCGAGCGACGGTTTGCTGATCCTGTCTGAGGACCACCGTTTCATCCACGCTAACGAGGCGGCCCTGACCATGTTTGGTTTCAAGAGCATGGCTGATCTGGCCAATTGTGGCCCCGGAATGCTCTCTCCCGAACGCCAGCCTGGCGGGGAACTCTCGAGCGAAGCGGCGGTCACTCGCATACAGGCCGCCATGGCGATGGATAAGCCGTACCGCTTCGATTGGATCCACAAGCGCCAGGACGGCACGGAATTCCCCTGTGAAATCACACTGATTCGGATCGCCCTGCGGGGCAAGCCAGCCCAGCTCACGATCATCCGCGACATCACCGAGCGCGAACGCCAGGAACAGGCCCTGGCCGCCAGCGAACGCAGACTTCGCCGCATCCTCGATACCTGCACGGAGGGCTTCGTCTGGGTCGACAAACAAGGCGTGATGCTCGAAGTCAACCCCGCCATGTGCCAGATTCTTGGCCGAACTCGCGACCAGGTCCTCGGCCGCCGCGTCTACGACTTCACCGACGAGGAGAACATCCGCATCTTCAGGGAGAATATAGCGCGGCGCGCCAAAGGCGAGTCCACCGCTTACGAAGCCTCATTGATCCGGCCCGACGGGACCTTCGTGCCCTGCCGCGTCAGCGGCTCGCCGCTGGTGGACGAGCACAACGTCAGCCAGGGCTCGTTCGGGATGTTCACCGACATCACCGAACAAAAACGCGCCGAGCATGAACTGGCCAACCGACTGGCATTTCAGCAAGCGCTCATCGAGACAATTCCTTATCCGATGTTCGTCAAGGATGCCGCCAGCCGGTTCGTCGAATGCAATAAGGCCTACGAGCGTGAGTTCAACATCACTAGCGCCTCGCTCAAGGGCAAGACGGCGCTGGAACTCGACTATCTACCCGAGGCGGAGCGACGCAGGTTCCACCAGGAAGACACATCGGTCATCCGGGAAGGCAGCCGCCGCAGTTACGAACTGCCCATTCAGTATGCCGACGGACAAACACACGTCACGCTTTACTCGGTGGATGGATTCAAGCTCAGCGACGGCAGCCCGGGCGGTTTGATCGGCCTGTTGGTGGACATCACCCGCCAAAAGGAAATCGCCGAGGAATTGCGCGAGGCAAAGGCCCGGGCCGAAGAGGCCACGCAGATGAAGTCCATGTTCCTCGCCAACATGAGCCACGAGATTCGCACGCCAATGAACGCCATCATCGGGCTGTCGCACCTCGCGCTCAAAACGGCCCTGAACCCCAAGCAGCGCGATTACGTCGCCAAGGTGCACAACGCCGGCACCGCGCTCCTCGCCATCATCAACGACATACTCGACTTCTCGAAGATCGAAGCCGGCAAGCTCGACCTCGAGACCACCGGGTTCAAGCTCGACGAGGTCATAACCTCCGTCACAACTCTCACGGCCCAGAAGGCCCACGAAAAGGGGCTCGAGTTCCTGGCCCACGTCGCGCCCGGCATCCCGGAAAACCTGCTGGGCGATCCCCTTCGCCTCGGCCAGATCCTTACGAACTTCGTCAACAACGCGGTCAAATTCACCGAGCGGGGCGAGATCCGGCTCAACGTCGAACTGATCGAACGCACCGGGGAGAAGGTGCAACTCAAGTTCTCCGTGCGCGACACTGGCATCGGCATGAGCCAGGAACAATCGGCGAGGCTCTTCCAGCCCTTCACGCAAGCGGATATGTCCACCACCCGCAAGCACGGCGGCACGGGCCTGGGTCTCACCATCTGCCGGCGCCTGGTCGAGCTGATGGGCGGCCGCATCTGGCTGGAAAGCGCGCCCGGCGCGGGCAGCGCCTTCTACTTCACCGTCTGGCTCGGAGTCGGCTCTGAAAAGGGCTCGGGCCGTATCATTCCCGAGTGCCTCACGCGCCTTCGCGTGCTCATCGTGGACGACAACCCCGCCGCGCGGGAAATACTCCAGGAACCACTCAGCGGCCTCGTCAGCCGGGTGGATGCGGTTGCGTCCGGCAAGGAGGCCATCGCTGCCATCAGGGCACAGGATGCCACGGCGCCCTACGATGTGGTGTTCATGGATTGGCGGATGCCGGGGATCGACGGCTTGCAGGCCAGCCGGCAGATCAAGAGCGACGAGACGTTGCGGTGGCAGCCGGCGATCGTGCTCGTCACCGCCTTCGGGCGCGAGGAAGTGCGCGAGGAGGCCGAGCGTTTGCGGCTCGACGGCTTCCTCCTCAAGCCGGTTACCCGGTCTATGATTGTGGACACGCTCGTTGATATCTTCGCGGAACCGGCCGACCACAGCCCGGCGGGTGGACGGGCGGACAGCGAATCGGCGGGCCGGCTGGCCGGAGCGCGGATCCTGCTGGCGGAAGATAACGACATCAACCAGCAGATCGCCGTTGAGCTTCTGGAAGGCGCCGGCGCTACGGTCAAGGTGACGAATAACGGCAGAGAAGCTGTCGAAGTGCTCGCGACGGGCCCACAGCCGCCTCCCTTTGACGTTGTGTTGATGGACCTGCAAATGCCCGAGATGGATGGCTACCAGGCCACAACCAGGCTCCGGGCCGATCTGCGCTTCCGGACCCTGCCGATCGTCGCCATGACAGCCCACGCGACTATCGAGGAGCGCCAGCGTTGTCTGAGCGCCGGTATGAACGATCATATCGCAAAACCTATCGATCCTGCCGCGCTGTTCGAGACACTGGGCCGCTACTACAAGCCCGCCGCCCAACGCGCCGCGCCTGCGGCGGAGTCCGGAACTGCTCCGGTGGTTACCCTCCCCGCCGTGGCTCCCGCCAGCGCGGAGGAATGTCCAACCATTGAAGGTCTCAGCACCGCCGAGGGATTGCTTCGCGTCGCCGGGAATCGAAAACTCTACCTGAAGCTGCTTCGTCAGTTCCTCCACCAACAGGGCCCGGCCGCGGACCAGATCACCGCTGCTTTGGCCCGGGCTGACCTGGAGCTGGCCGAGCGCCTGGCCCACACGCTCAAAGGCGTCGCCGGTAACATCGGCGCCAAAGCCGTCCAGGCCTCCGCCGGCGCCCTGGAGAAACTCATTCGCAGCCGGGCTGACCCGGCGGCAGTGGCCTCGGCCAAAAACCAACTTGCCGTCGCGTTGAATCCTCTGACAGCGGCCTTAAGGATCTCGCTGGTCCAGCCCGAGCCAGGTTCCGATCCCGTTACATCGCCCGTCTCCGCCGTCGACCTCACAGTGGCGCGAGCCGCTGCGACACAATTGACGAAACTGCTGTCCAATTCTGATCCCGGCGCGGGGGAGTTCGTCGAAACCAACCAGGCAGCGTTGCGCTCGTTGTTCGCCAGTGATTCCTGGCCGGAGTTCTTGAAGCTCGTTCAGGGTTACTCGTTTGCCGAGGCGCAGGCCCGCCTGGAGCAGGCAACCCAAAAGACATTATGAAAGATCTCTCAGAAAGCCGCATCTTGATCGTGGACGACGTGCCGGCCAACGTGGATGTGCTGGTGCAGGCACTCCGCGGGCAGTACCAACTTAGTGTCGCGATCGACGGGGAATCCGCCCTCCGCACGGCGGAACGCCTTCTGCCGGACCTGGTGCTGCTCGATATCGTCATGCCCGGAATCGACGGGTATGAGGTTTGCCGGCGCTTGCGGGCTTCTGCCCGGATGCGGGAGATCCCCGTCATGTTTCTTAGCTCGCTCGAGGATGTGCGGGACAAAGCGAAGGGGTTTGAAGCCGGCGGGAACGATTACCTGGTCAAACCGTTCGAGATCCTTGAAGTCCAGGCCCGCGTTCGGTCTTTGCTGCGCGCCAAGGCCTACGCGGACGCCGTAAAGGAGAAGATTGCCTACGAACTGCAGATCGCCCGCGAGATCCAGATGGGCATTCTACCGCTGGACATCACGACCGTCGCCGCGGGCACCGGGCTGGAAGCGCATGCCCTCCTGGAGCCGGCCCAGGCCGTGGGCGGCGACCTTTACGAAGTTTTACGCACCGCCGACGGAAACCTCTTTGTGGCTATCGGGGACGTGTCCGGGAAAGGCATTCCCGCCGCCTTGTTCATGGCGGTTACCATGACGCTGATGCGGGCGCTGGCACCCGAGTTGAATGGTCCCGGGGAAATCCTCCGCCGCGTCAACGACGGCTTGGCCTCTCATAACCCGCGCATGATGTTCGTAACTCTCCTGTGTGCCACCTACGAGGCTCGAACCGGCCGTCTTACTTATGCCAGCGCTGGACACCCGCCTGCTGTCCTGGTGCGGGAAGGCAGCGCGCAACTCCTGCCGCTCGATCCGGACATGCCCGCTGGGATTCGAGCCGGATTGGCCGCGCCCAGCCAGTCGATCGAGCTGCGGCCGGGCGACCTCGTGGTGTTCTACACCGACGGCGTGACCGAAGCGTTCGATGCGGTGGGGAACCTCTACGAAGAATCCCGTTTGTTGAATGAGCTTGCCGGCCTGTCCGGAGCGTCCGCCACCGAAGCCGCCACGGCTGTGCTCCGAAGCGTCCGCGCGCACGCCGGTGATTGCCCCCAGTCGGACGACATCAGCGTGATGGTCCTGAAACGGCGAGCGTGAACCGGGCCCCGCGCTATTCCACCAGCGCGTCCTGCACCGTGTCCCGGATCGTCAGGATTTTGTCGAAGCCGCTCATCTTGAAGACCTGCCGGACGGACGCCCCCGGACTGCAGACGAAAAGACGGCCGTGTTGCGACTCCGCCAGCTTAGCCAGGTTCAACAGCGCGCACAGCCCGGCTGAACTCAAATAGTCGACGGCACTAAGGTTGATCAGCAGCTTTTGGTAGGGCGTGGCCAGCACCTTGCGCCCGGCGGTCTCGACCTCCGGCGCGCGCTCGGCGTCCACACGACCGTAAACCGTCATGACGTCCACTTCCCACTCTTTGTGCATGTGGACCCTGAATGTGCCGCTCGAGAACTTGCCCGCCTCATCGAGACTGGCGCAAATGCGAAATAACTTGTGGAATCCCGCGTTCTCAAGGATCTGCCTCGGCAAGCCCTGTCCGGCACAAAGCACCAGCCTGCCGCTTCGGGACTCCATGAGCTTGCCCGCGCCCAGGATCGTCCGCAGGCCCGCGGAACTCACGTACTCCAATCCGGTCAGGTCAAGAATCAACGCCCGCGTGTCGCTTTTGATCTCTTCGCGACAGCGCTTTTCCAACTCGGTCGTGGATTCCGAGTCGAGGCGCCCTTGCAGGACAAATATCTGGGTGTCGCCTGTCTGAGAAACGGTGAGGTTCATGACCTCGATTATTGCGCCAGCGCCCGCCGAGTCAACTCCATTGGGCTTGCCGCACACTCTCGGAATCCGTTTGCCAACGCCCTTTCCCGCGGTAGCCTATGAACCTGAGATGTCCCGACCCGACTTGCCCAGCGCCCTGCCGGAGCCCCCAACGTGGCAAGTCACTGTCGCTAACCGCCAGGTCGCCCTCATGGCGGCTATCGACGACCTCGACCGCCACCTCAAGGCCTGGGGCGCGGATGACCGTGCCTGTTACCTGGCCCGATTGGCCGTCGAGGAGTTGGGTACCAATATCATCAAGTACGGTTACGACGACCGAAACGAGCACGCCATCCTGCTCAGCGCAGGGTGTGACGAGGCTGCCTTTCGGATCCTGCTGCAGGACGACGGTCACCCATTCAATCCTTGTCTCACGCCCGAACCCGACCCCAATCGCACCCTCCAGGAGCGCACACCGGGCGGCTGGGGCCTCAGTCTGGTCCGCAATCTGATACCCGGCCTGCAATATGAACGCCGGGACGACAAGAATCTGGTCCGCGTGGCCCTGCCTCGTTGCTCGCCATCGCCCGGGTCGTAAGCGACCGTGACCCCCGCGCCCGGACTTCAGTCCGCAGCAATGACCGTCGACAAGGGTCTTCCGCATTCAGCCACAATGGGCAGTCGGGTGTTTCTGCGGACTGAAGTCCGCGCGCCGACCAAGCCGATGCGGCCACGTTCAACAAATAGCCGGGAACGACTTGAATTCGGGTTCCATTGACTCGGCTCGTCCGCTCGGTTAACCTTTGCATTATGAAACCGGGTCGACGTTGGTCACGGCTGATGGTTGCCGCAGGTTTTCTGGGAGGATGTTTCGTAGCAACTGCCGGCACCTGGTCGGACAATTTTTCGCAGAATTTCCTCGGGTCCGAGTGGCAGGGAGACAGGGACGCCTTCTCGATTGTCGCTGGCGCCCTCCAGGGCGCCAGCGCGTTGCCGCTTCCTCCCTCTCCTCTTAATCGAGTGGAGGTCGGGCAAGGCTGGGCCGACTACACCGTCGAGTGCGGTATCAATGTGGTAGAGCCGAATCTCCACGTTTGCACCAAGGGAGCCCTGGTTCTTCGAGACGATGGCACCGACGGCTATGTTTTCGCGCTTCATGTTGCTACGAAAACCATCGAGGTATACCGCCTCTCGAACCAGGAGATGCTGCTCTCGAAAGACGCCCCTTTGGAATTGAAGAGATGGTATCTCGTGAGCGCAAATCTGCAGGGCTCGACCATGACGTTCTACGTCGATGGTCAACTGGTGGGAATGGTGACGGACGATCGCTCTTTGTCGGGCCGGGTCGGGGTTGCGGTTCAGGATGCCGACATAGCTCTGTTTGATGATTTCTCCGTTACGGGACCGGATATCCCGGGCAACGGTTTGGAACTCAGCATCGGTCAGAAGATCACGCTCACCTGGCCGTGCTCGCTAACCAACTATGTTCTCAAGAGCGCGTTCGACCTCTCCGCCGGCTCCGCCTGGACTACCGTAACGAACGCCGCCGCCACTAACGGCGCCCAACTCAGCGTCACGCTCGACCCATCGCCTGGCAACCGGTTCTACCGGCTGATCCCAGGAGGGCAGTGACAGAAGTGGATGCCCTTGTTCCCGGGCCAAGCCGCGGCTGAGCCGGGTCTCTGCCTGAGAACGTGCCGCGCCTCGCCTCACGCCGCCATTGACACCGGAGTATCACCATTGCAGTCGGGACATAGGAATTGTTTTCCGTTGAAAAAAGCGGCCGTTGGCAGCACGGTTTCTTGGCAGCGGTCGCAAGTCTCACACAACTCGGTGGCCGCCACATGGACGGCCTCCAGTGCCAGGCCATGCGATTTTCGAATGGCTTCGAGACGCGTCTCGACCTGGTCGGCCAGGTAATTGAACACCGCCGCCTCGGCGAGATGATTCGTCATTTCCCACATTGCCTCACCTCGTGCGAGGTACCCACCCTCCGCGCTCCGAAGTACAACTTTGATGTCGCGACGTTTAGCCATATCGGCGCGGAACATAGCCCTTCTTCTCTCCCCCGCAAACCGTCGCAGGCACTTTTAACAAGAATGTTGCTTTTTGGTGTCGGTGGCTAAAAAGCGACCCATGAGACGAATCTCCTTCAATTGTGAATCAACCGATAGAAGCTACTGTGGTTCGTTGCCGGAACTGTGACGTTGTAGGAGTCGCCGACAGGGACTACTGGTTTCTCCACCAACCGCCCAGCCTCTGGCCGGCTTGGATCATCCAATTCCTGTAGCAGCCAGGAATCGTAAAACAATGGCCAGGCGAGAGTGGCGATTTGGTCGTTAATTGTGATTCGCAAGCTTGGTGGAGGCCTCGTCCGAAAGGTAAACAGCGTAAAGCTGTCATAGGCCGAAAGAAGCCGGGCACCGGGATAAGAACCGGTGTCACTTTGGACAACTTTCACAAAAACCAGGAAGCCGACGTAACCGGTTCCGTAGAGAAGCGTGTTCCGGGGCACCAAAATGAAGGTGTTCGTCGCGGGGTAGAATGGATCCGCGGAGAATACCAGGGTGCCGGGGTTGCCTTGTTGCCATAGCTGGAACTGGATTTCATCAGCGGCCGTGGCACCCGTGAAGGAAGTCCAGGTGAATGAAAAGTCCGCTCGAGGATCCATGCCCTGGGCTGCATCAAGGTTGCGCAGCCACGGAGATTGAGGGAAGCCCCCGAGAGGCAGTTCCAGCGTGTTGGTCCGGTTGCCATCGTGAGCCGTCAGCAATTCGATAGTGTAGCTCCCGCCGGGATAGACCGCATCCATGCTTCCCTGGGTCGCGAAATCCTCTCGGAAAGAAAACGAGGGGAGTCGATATTGTTGTGTGGCCCAAACAACGGGACGGTTGGTTCCGCCGGGTGAACGGATCCAACCTTCCCTTAGCGCGTCGCTTGAATCCGCGTAGGCATCGGCCGCAAAGCTGAACGGGTTGGGTCGCACCACCGGCAGGTTGGTGCCGACCTGGCTGTAGCCCATCATTTTCCGAACGAAGCACGAATTAACGTCGGCTGCGCCGCTTGACGCCGGGAATGCAATCGATAAAAGCAGGATGAGGGCCGTGACGGTTGTTAGTGTGGGCTGCCGTTCAAAACTCTTGTTGTTCATCGGATTTTCCATTCCTGACCCAGAGCGAAAATTCTTCAGTGGATGTCCCGCGCAATCAAGCCGGGTCTGTATCTCACCGGGGAGGATTGGTCAATCTTTTGGCGTGTCCACTCCGTGTCTTCCGACCCGAGCGAAACGGATGCGAGGGCGATGACGATCTGAGGAGCTTGAGATTCTTTACGGCCACGACTCGCTGATTGGTCGCTGGGAGGTCGTGGTGATCCCGAAAAAGAAACCAGCCACGCCTTGTGTGCGCGAAGCGTATGGAGTGCGTCCAGCTTGCTGGCGCTTTTGGTTAACAGTGGCGCGTTTCCTCGACCGTAGCGCGTTCGAACGATAACCGCACGTAGAAAGCGGGAGCAAGCTCCACGCACTCCATACGCTTCGCGCGCTTCCACCTCGGCCATGGTCCGGTAAATTGATCGTGCGTCCGGGCTGTCGCTCTATTAAGAATAATGGACGGCATGAGCAATCCTATGGGCCATGACCTGTCGCGCGTCTCTGCGGACTTTCCGCCGACCCATTGGAGCGCGGTGTTCGCCGCCGGGGATAGCGCGGCGCCCGGCGCGCAGGAGGCGCTGGAAAACCTCTGCCGGGCCTATTGGTATCCAGTCTACGCGTTCGCGCGCCGGACCGGTTGCTCCCACGACGCAGCCCAGGACCTCACCCAGGGGTTCTTCGAGCATCTGCTGCAAACCCGGCTGGTGGCCCACGCCGACGCAGCCAAAGGCCGGTTTCGCTCGTTTCTCCTGCAGTGCTTCCGAAACTTCATGTCCAGGGAGCACATCCGAGCGACAGCCCTAAAACGTGGCGGGGGCCAGATCGCCTTGTCGATGGACGAGTCCGCGGCGGCCGCGCGGTTCGTGGCTGAGATGGCGGACCCTCGGAGCCCGGAGTTGCTCTACGAGCGCAATTGGGCGCTGGCAGTGCTGGACGAAGCCATGCGCCAGCTCGAGAGCGAGTTTGTGGTCGGCGGACGCAAGCGCACCTTCGAGATTCTGCGGCCGGGCCTTCAGGGCGGCGACGAGGATTGGTCCGTCGCCGCGGCGGCGCGGGAACTCTCGACCACCGAAGCCACGATCCGGGTGATGGTTCACCGGCTGCGCAAGCGGTATCGCGAGGTCCTCAGCGGCGTGGTGCTGCGGACGGTCAGCAGCCCGGCGGAGGTCGAGGAAGAACTGCGGCACCTGCTGGAAGCGGTGCAGGGACGAGGGTGTTGTTAACGAATTGAGCGTTTTTGGGTAGTACACTGCAAGGGTGAAGCATGAGCAGCCCGGAAGGGAAATGTCCGCGCTGTGGGGTAAACGTGTTTGCGGGCGCGGTGGGCGGGCTCTGTCCGGCCTGCCTGCTGCAACAGGTGCTCAGCGCGCCGGATACCCCCGAGCCCGCGGCCGAGAACGACCGCGTGGACGAACTGGCTTTGGCGGCTGCGGGCCTGGCTCGCGGTCCGTCGGGAAGCGGCGTTCGCGGGTTCGGCGACTACCGGCTCGAAGGCGAGCTGGGCCGGGGCGGCATGGGAGTCATTTACCGGGCGCAGCAGTTGAGTCTTAACCGGGCGGTGGCGCTCAAGATGATTCTGGCCGGACCGCTCGGGTCGGCGGAGTTCGGCCGGCGGATGCGTGTGGAAGCGGAGGCGGCGGCGGGCCTGGACCACCCGAACATCGTCCCCATTTACGAAGTGGGCGAGCACGAAGGCCAGCCGTTCTACACCATGCGGCTGGTTGAAGGGACAAATTTGGCCCAAGCGCTGAAGCAAGGCCCCTTCGAGCCCAGGCGCGCCGCTGAGTTGATGGCGACCGTGGCGCGGGCGATCCAACACGCCCACGAGCGCGGCGTGCTGCACCGCGACCTCAAGCCCTCAAACATCCTGCTCGATCTTCACGACCAGCCGCACGTTACCGACTTTGGCCTGGCGAAAATTGTCCACGCGGACAGCACGCTGACGTTGAGCCAGGCGGGACTAGGGACACCCAGTTACATGGCCCCGGAACAGGCCGCCGGCGGCAGCAGGAACCTGACCACGGCTGCGGATGTCTACAGCCTCGGGGCAATTCTCTACGAACTGCTGACTAACCGCCCCTTGTTCCATGCGGAGACCCCGCTGCAGGTTCTCCAGCAGGTGGTCGATCGCCAACCGGAACCGCCCAGCCGCATCAATCCACGGATCGACCTGGACCTGGAAACCATCTGTCTGAAATGCCTCGAAAAAGAACCGCCGCAGCGTTATTCCTCGGCCGCTGAACTGGCGGACGAACTGGGGCGATATTTGCGGACCGAGCCCATTCAGGCCCGGCCGATTGGTCTGATGGGCAAGGGCTGGCGCTGGTGCCGGCGCAAGCCGGCGTTGGCAGGAATGGGGGCGGCCGCGCTGGCCCTTGTCCTGATCGTCTCGGCGATCGCGCTCTGGCGAGTGGGCCGTTCCCGGCAGCAGGAGCGACGCGAGACCTATTATTCGTCGGTGGCGCTGGCGGACAAGTTCATTCAAGAAGGCGCCACTGATCGCGCCATGGAGCTGCTGCTCCAATGCCCCGAAGAATTTCGGCATTGGGAATGGGGCTATCTCGTAGCCCAATGCCACCAGGATATCCTCACCATTGATGGTCCCACCAACCGTCTCCCCGATCCTGCCTACTCTTACATTAAGGATCTTTCCTTCGACGCTATGGGCCGGCATCTCGTGGCTTACGGAGCCGACCGGCGAATCAAGGTCTGGGACGCGTTCACCGGCCGTGAACTTCCGGGCACCAAAGCTACCAACATGTCAGGCACGAGCTGGGCGCTGCACCCCACAAGACCGAGCCTGGCAGTCGGCATGAGTAAGGGTGTCGTGAGGTGTCTGGACCTAGAGGTCGGCCGCGAATTGGCGGTGCTGTCGCCGAGAGGCGCGTCGGAGACGGGAGTCACGGGGACACGGCCCGGAAACGAGGAAGTGACGGGCGTGGCCTATTCGCCGGACGGCAGCGCGGTAGCGGCGGCGACTGTCTCGGGGTGTGTCAGCCTCTGGGAGTCGCAGTCTGGACGCGAGCGCTGGTGCGTTTCAATCCCAGCGCGCTCTCCGGAGGTTCGCTTCACCACCGATGGCAAGCGCCTGATCGTGAAAGGGCATCTGGTTGTCTGGCGGCTGAACCCCACAACCGGCTCCACGCTGAAATCCGAGCAGTTGGACCCGTTGAAGTACTGGGAGATCTTCGTCTCACCCGACGGGAATTTCGTAATCACGTTTAGCGCGGCAGGTGAGCTGGAATTGCGAGACGCTGAAGGCACTCCCCGGCGCCTGGGCACTATGATGGGAGATCACGCAGACCTTTCCCGGCGCGCTTTCTTCAGTAGCGACAGCAGACTCTTCTGCACTGGTGGCGACAGGGGGACAGCTCGAGTCTTCCGAGCGCCCTCCGGAGAGGAGGTGCTGTCCATTCCGGACCGGGTCCACTCCGCAAGTTTCAGCCCGGACGGCGGCCGGTTGGTGATCCTGACCGCTGACCGCAGCGTGCAGGTCTGGGATCTGGAACGTCGGGCCAAAGCCATGACGCTCCGGGGGCATCTCATGGTGGTTGAGTGTGCCGCGTTCTCACCTGATGGGAGTCGAGTTGCGACCGCTGATTTGAACGGCGTGGTGAAGATCTGGCCCGGGTCGCCGGGCAGGAGTGCCTGGGTCAATGGGCCATGGCCGCACTGTTTCAAGAGCAGTCCGGATGGCCGCCTCGTCGTCGGAAACTGTCTCGTCGGCCGCATGAAGGTTTGGGATCCCGAGACGGGACACCTCCTGCGCACCATACGATCACGCTGCGACAAACCGATCCAATCGGACCTGAGCCCCGATGGCAAACTGATGGTCACGGCCGCGCTGGACCCGGTCGCCCGGGTTTGGGAGGTGGCCACTGGAAACCTGGTGGAAACCTACCTAGGACATACGAACGGACTCGTCTGTGTTCGCTTCAGCCATGACGGCCGTTTCCTCGCGACGTCCGACAACGCGGGCGGCGTCAGGCTATGGGACGTCGGCTCGCATTCGCCAAGGCTTTCGTTGGAGACCGGAATGCCTTGCGCGTGGGGCATTGAGTTTGACGCTCCATGCGATCGGGCGGTGGTCACCGGCTGGGGGGGACACGCTTTGGTTTGGAACCTCAAATCCGGTCTGGTCGAGCACCGGCTTGGCGAGTCAGTGGGCACAGCAGCGAGCTTTTTTTCCCCAGATGGCCAGACTCTGGCTGTAACCACCATGGACGGTGGAATCTTGGTTTATGAAACCACCACCTGGAAACTAAAGCAGGTCCTCAAAAGCCGTGGACGTGGCACGTCCAGCCTGGGCTTCTCACCCGATGGTCGGCGGATGGCTGTGCCCAGTGCGGATCATCCCGCCTTTGGTTTCGACGCCGGGGTGCTCCAAATTTGGGATGCCGAGCACTGGCGGGAAATTACGGGCATCCGCAGTGAATTGGATCAGTTTGGCGATGCCCGCTTTATCGGACCGGAGGGCCTTCGGTTGGTGGTGCCGAACAGTGATGGCATGGTCTATCAATTCGAGGCTTTCCCCTGGCGAACCAGCGCGTATTCCAAGTTCCCCGGCGCTACTCTTGGCGACCGCATCCGGGCTTATGCCAAGGATTATTGGCAACGCCGCCTGGCGAAAGAGGGGGAGGCGTCCAAGCTTAGTGAGACCGAACGCGAGACGAGCCCCTGGGTTGATGATCTCTGCCTGGCCCCTCGCTCCCCTCGATGTGAGGCACGGCAGATTGACCTTTCCAAGCATTACAACCTGCGCCTGGACGCGAACATCGAGCTTTTCTACAACCCCGCAGACGTTGACTTCAACCTGTCACAGTTTCCCGCCGGTTGCGTTGAGTTGCTGGGTGTGCCGTTCGATGCGCGCGGTGTGCTCATGGCTCGCGCTTTTGACCCTCTTCGCAGTCGCCAGCAAGCCGAGGAACGCTGGGAACCATTGCCGGTGCGAGTGGAAGGGATCCCAGTGAATCAGCACGCGCAAAAGCTGCATGTCTTACATGGAGCTCGCCTGGTGTGGACCACGGATTTGAAGGATGGCACGCCAGTGGGTGCCTATGTCTGGCACTTCGAGGACGGGACAACGCACGAAGAGCCGATCATTTATGGCTGCCATCTGCGAAACTGGTGGGTACCCGACACCGAACCTCCAGTGGACCTCGAGCGCGGCCGAATCGCGTGGGTTGGCAACACGCCGTTCGCCAGGAAATATGGTGCGCGACTGCGCGTCTATCTCACAACCTACGCCAACCCACGGCCGGATCTGAAGGTCAGCCACATTGATTTTGTTTCCAAAATGACCCAAGCCGCTCCGTTTCTCATCGCGCTGACCACCGAGCCATGACAGGGGTGAGCCCCATGTCTCTGGTCCTCCTTGCTCTTCTCCCGATGCAACTCGAAAGAATGATGGGATAATCCCACACTGCGGGCTCAAAAACCTCTGGTTTCCGTTCCGATTTTTCGTAATACTCCTTCCGAACCCCGCCGCCGACCACAAACCCTTTGGCCCCAATCAGTTCCCCGCAGAACTGTTTTTTCAGCGCGCTTGTTAACGTTTTTACTTTTTTTGATTAGTAACAGGTAGAAGGGCGCATCTGTGGACCGTGGACTCGGCAGGACGGGAGCAGCGACAGGAACGGTATTGAACAGACAGAAACCAAGTCACGAAGTCCGTCAGCGAGATCCTGGAAGAATGAAAAGTAAACCCAACCGAACCGAAGAGGGGAACATGAAAACACCACACCATCTCGTCGCTACTTCGATTCTGGCGTTCTCTATCGTCTCCACCGCCAGCGTGCAGGCGGGGGATTACCTCTACGAGACCAGCAACGGCACCATCACGATCACGGAATATACTGGTTCCGGTGGCAACGTGAGCATTCCAAGCGAGATTGAAGGGCTTCCTGTCACCAGCATCGGGGATCGGGCGTTCTACGTCAACTCCAGCTTGATCAGCATCATTATGCCCAACAGCGTCACCAGCATAGGGGCGGATGCGTTTTTTGGCTGCCACAACCTAGCGAGTGCTATTATTGGCAACAGCGTCTCCAGCATCGGGGAGTATGCCTTCCGATCATGCTCCAGCCTGAGCAGCATTATCATCCCCAACAGCGTTACCAACATTGGGGACTATGCGTTCTCTTACTGCACCAGCTTAAGCGAAGTCATAATTGCTGACGGACTAATGTGCATTGGTGTCGGCGCATTCCAATCCTCTGGCATAACCAACATCAGAATCCCAAGCACTGTCACGATTGCAGACGGCTATTTCGATCTCCACTTTGGGCCACAGGGCGCATTCAAAGGCTGCGCTAGCCTCGCTAACGTAATTATTTGCGAGGGCGTCCGTATCGGTACATACGCATTTGCCGATTGTACCAACTTGACTGGAGTCTATTTCGAAGGTAATGCCCCCGCTGTTGGTTCGGCTGTCGTCCACAACGCAACCAATATCGCCATCTATTACCTCCCCGGCACCACCGGATGGGGAACCAGCTTCGGTGATCGTCCAACTGCCCCATGGGTTCTCCCGTATCCCGTAATCCTAACAACGTCTCCCAACTTTGGCATCCAAACGAACCAGTTCGGTTTCAGGATTTCATGGGCAACGAACGCCTCCGTTGTGGTGGAAGCTGCCCCCACGCTCGCAAACCCCCTTTGGTCCCCCGTGAAAACAAATGGGCTTGTAAACGGTTGGTCGGAGTTCCGAGATGCCGAGTGGACGAATTATACTATTCGGTTTTACCGCATTCGGCAGTGGTAATGCAGAAAGAGGAAATGAGGGAATATGAAAACAGCACACCATCTGATCTTAACCACCTTCGTTCTGGCGGCATTCAACCTCTCCGGTGCCACGCTGTATGTGTCGCTGGAGAGTTCAAATCCAACGTCCCCATACACCAACTGGGCAACTGCCGCTCACGTTATTCAGGATGCCGTGGATGCATCCAAGGACGGGGATACGGTGCTGGTGACGAATGGGATTTATGCTACGGCCAGCAGGGATGTCTTCGTGCTTGATGCGAACCACGAGCCGCCGGACTTGGTGAGCATGGGACTGACCCGAGTGGTGCTCACCAATTCCATCAGGCTGGAGAGCGTCAACGGACCGCTGGTGACGACCATCGTGGGCGGCGAACTCACTAACGAGTTTGGAGAACTGACAAACAGCCTTCGCTGCGTGTTCATGGAAGCCAATGCCGCCCTCAGCGGGTTCACGCTGACCAGCGGCGGCGGCTATTGGCATCGGCTGGGTGGGGGGGTGTTCTGTCAAGGTTCTGCCGTACTCAGTAACTGTGTGCTCATCGGCAATTCGGCTGCGTTCGGTGGGGGAGTGTCCGGGGGTACGCTTTATGACTGCACCGTCACTAGGAATTTGGCTCTCTCTGCGATGGGCAAGGCGGGGGGTCGTGGCGGTGGTGCGTATGGCAGCACCCTCTACCGCTGCACGGTAACTAACAATTCCTCGCAGCACGGATCGGAACTCGGTGGATCGGGAGGTGGAGTTGCTAGTTGCATCCTTTACGACTGTGCGCTTTCTGGCAATTTTGCTGACCATGGCGGAGGCGCATCCTCCAGCACCCTACATGCTTGTAGGTTGACGGGGAACGAAGCAGGTTCAGGGATTGCTCAGGGAAGCCCCGGCGGAGGAGGGGGTGGGGCTCAGGCGAGCACACTTTACAACTGTATCGTGACGGGGAATTGGTCCCCGCTCGGCGGCGGGACTACTAGCAGTTCCCTGTACAACTGTGTCGTTGCAGGCAACTCGGCTGACGAAGCAGGTGGTGTTTGGCTCGGTCTCGTTTACAATTGCATCGTTCATTCCAACAGTGCAACAAACTTCGCCAACTATCTCAGCGAAACCGTTGACCACTCCTGCACCACGCCGCTTCCCACCAACGGCGTCGGCAACATCGATGCCGACCCTCGTTTTGTGAAAGCCGCCGCTGGAGATTTTCGCCTGCGTCCCGACTCCCCGTGCATCGATGCAGGCACCAATCTGAGCGACATCATCACCGCCGACATCAGTGGCGAGTTCAG
>DATDCV010000239.1:0-16272 GCA_036524155.1 Verrucomicrobiia bacterium | reverse complement strand
GGGCCGCGTGGAGGCGTTCCTGGCGCCGGTTGCGACGTGGCTGGGACATTATCATCCCGTCTTTATTCACCTCCCCATTGGCGGTTTGTCGCTGGTTGGTTTGCTGGAAATCCTGGCTCTCCGCTCCCGCTTTCGGGGCGCAGCGCAACATCGTTCGCTGCTGCTCGCGCTGACAGTAGTCGGGACTATTCCGGCTATCGTCTGCGGTTGGTTCCTTTCTCAATCAGCAGGCTACGACGCGGATCTCATCCGGTGGCACAGATGGACGGGCTTTGGGTTCTTAGGGGCGAGCCTGGCCACCGCAGTCCTGAGCCTGCAACGCAGCCAACGTAGTTACCAGGTTTCGCTGTGGGGCACCATTCTGCTTCTGCTCGTCGCCAGCCACTTCGGCGGCTCGCTAACCCACGGGCCTGATTTCCTGACGCTCAAACTGCCTGCTAGAGGCGAACAACCGGCGACACCCCCGGAAGCCATGGTTACGGACTCGCCAAAGCTGGCCCACGCCAACTGACCCGACCACTCCGGCTTTGTTCTCGCTTCCTTGAGGCGAGAGCAGCCGGCGAAACCGACCCGGCAGAGGAAGGCCGCTTCGTATTCCGGCGGGGAGGTGGTCAAATCGCGCGCCGACGGTTGGGAAGCGCGCGCCCGGATCGATGAAACCGCAATCCCGCCGCGTCAGAACGCGCGGCGGGATTGCTGGTGCCGTAATGTCTAAACCTCGGGCCGCGCTGACTTCTGCGGCACGGCCGCCGCCAAATCAGTCAGCAAACCCAGGCGGGCAAGCTGCCTCAGCTTCTCCACGAGCCTGACCTCAAGTTCCTTCTGTGCCTTCTCGTCTTCTGCGGTCTCCAGGCCGGCCATTTTCTTTTCTTTCACTAATTCCCACAAACGCCGCCGGAGTTGTTCCCGATCCACAGTGCCGTCCAGCCAGGTTAGCAGGGTCCGGCCAATCTCATCCTCGACTTTGACGGCGATGTGAAGCAGCGAGGTTACCCAATCACCGTGTGCGGCTTGCCAACGGACTAACGGAGGAGCCAATGGCCGGTCGCCTACCTCCCCTGCGAACGGAGGTTGAAAGGTATGAAATTCAACCACGCCGCCCCCGTAGAGCCGCAACAGAAACCCGCTGAGCATGTCGCGGCAAACGCCCATATCCGCAACCGGGATCCCTTTGTCGGCCAGAGCCTGGCAGACCTGCTCCAGCAATTCCGCGAACGGCAGCGAAGCCGGCCACACCTCTTCCAGGATCGCCAGCGCCGCTTTGCCCAGCGGCAGGTCCGTCTGGCATTTGCCTCCTTTGGAGGTCTCAAACACGCAGTTCACCCCCGGATGAAGATCCGGCATCGCGGGTTCGCATACCGCCGCGGACGAGATCCTGAGGCGGGCGACGCTTTCCACTCTTGGCTCGGGCGCCAGGCCGGCCGCGCTTCGACAAAGCAGGGTTTGGCGGAACCGCCGGCACTTCAGAAAATCCAAATATTGCTCCCGCAGCACGCGGTTCTGAGCCATGCGGTTGAGAGTTACACGCGTGGAATCCTCGAAAACACCGTCGGACATTTCGAAAAAGTCCGCCTCCGCGAGGTACTGCAAACCGTGGCGGCTCGCAGCCTCAACAAACTGCGTGAAGTAGAACGCATCGTTCACCGCACCCAGCTCGTCGTGATAAAGGTGCCCCTCGGCGTGGTCGAGGACACCCTCGCATTCGGCCTTTAACCACAGCCGATATTCGTCATGAGTCTGTTGTCCGCCCGCCAGGAAACGGACCAGCGCCTGCGCTTGCCCGACGCGATCCTGAGCGGAAGGAAACCCTCGCACATGAAAAAGCATCATTTCCCGCAACATGCTCCGCAAGTGGAAGCCGGGGAACGTGTTGTAGCTCACAAACGCTATCCCGCTGGAAGACAACAGGTCATGGCAAATGCCCAAGAGATGCTCCCGGACTTCAGCCGGCACCCACGAATAAACGCCATGCGCGATGATGTAGTCGAACCGTCCCCAGTCCGATTTCATGTCCGATAGGTCGGCTTGAACCAGGCGCACATTTGCCAACCCCAGTTCGCGGATTAGCCCCGTCCCCCGGTTAATGGGGGTTGGGGCCAGGTCCACGCCGACAAACTGGCTCTGGGGCAACACGCAGGCCATCGGAAGGAGGTTGGTGGCGTCGCCGCACCCGATCTCCAGCACCCGGCAGGCGGTCACCGGAGCCGGGTTCAAGCCGAAGAGCGTGCCGAGGACCGCCATTCGATCCGGATGGGTCTGTGGATGGGTGTAGCCGGGATACGTAACCCGGTCGTATTCCGTCAATTCCGGTTCATTCATGGTCGGGAGGTTGGCGAGGAAAACTAGCGAAATTGGCACTTGACTGGCAAGCGCCTTCACCTATCTTTAGTGCCGTAAGCCCCCATTATAACCTTGGAAAATTATGGCCAAGTCAAGCAGTCAAAAATTCATTGCCCGTAATCGGGCGCCCCGCGTTCAAATCGAATACGAGCTCGAAACTTATGGGAGTGCCAAAAAGGTCGAGCTGCCGTTTGTGATGGGTGTCATGGCGGACCTCTCCGGCAAGCCGGCGGAGGCATTGCCGCCGGTCGCTGATCGCAAGTTCCTCGAAATCGATGTGGATAACTTCGATGACCGGCTCAAGGCCTGCAAGCCGCGAGTCGCCTTTCAGGTGCCCAACACACTGACCGGCGAAGGCAACCTGAACGTCGAGATGACCTTCGAAAGCATGGACGACTTCTCTCCCGCGGCGGTCGCGCGCAAGGTCGACGCTCTGAACAAGCTTCTGCAGGCCCGCACCGAGCTCTCGAACCTCATGACCTACATGGATGGCAAGGACAAGGCCGAGGCGTTGCTTTCTCAGCTCCTGGAAAACCCGGACCTGATGAAATCGCTGGCCGCAGCCCCCAACCCCGAAGCCCAACCCCCCAAGTAATCCCCATAGAAAGGAATACCTATGCTTCCTCCCGAAACCTCAGCCGCAGGTGCCGGCGCGCAGCCGGCGGCGGCAGTCCAGCCCGACGATTTCATGCGCCTGCTTAATGGCGCGTTGAGAATCAAGGAACCCGAGAAAGGGGCGGTTGTCGCCAACGCCGTCCGCAACCTGTGCCAGGAGGCCATTAAGGATGCGGTGCTCATCTCCGCGGACGCGACCAAAACCATTTCCGCCATCGTCGCCGCGATTGATCGCAAACTGTCCGAACAGATTAACCTCATCATCCACCATGAGGATTTCAAGGCGCTCGAAGGCAGTTGGCGCGGCCTCCATTACCTGGTGAACAACACTGAGACGGACGAGATGCTCAAAATCCGCTTCCTCAACATCTCGAAAAACGATCTCAAGAAAACCCTCAAGAAATTCGAGGGCACAGCCTGGGACCAGAGTCCGATCTTCAAGAAACTCTACGACGAGGAGTACAGCACGCCGGGCGGGCAGCCTTACGGCTGCGTCACGGGAGATTACTTCTTCGACCAATCGCCTGAGGACGTGAAGATGCTGGGGAACATGGCTCAAATATCGGCGGCGGCGCATTCGCCCTTCATCGCCGGCGCAGCGCCCAGCGTCATGGGCATGGAATCCTGGCAGCAGTTGAGCAACCCGCGCGACCTGACCAAGATCTTTCAAACCCCCGAGTACGCCTCGTGGCGGTCGCTCCGTGATTCCGACGACGCGCGGTACATCGGCCTGGCGATGCCGCGGTTCCTGGCTCGGCTGCCTTACGGGGCCAAGACCGTGCCGCTGGAGGAGTTCGACTTCGAGGAAGACACCGAAGGCGCCGACCATTCGAAATATGTTTGGGCAAATTCAGCCTTTGCGATGGCCACGAACATCACCCGCTCGTTCAAAATGTACGGCTGGTGCGCCTGCATTCGCGGAACGGAGTCCGGCGGCATTATTGAAGGCCTGCCGGTTCACACTTTCCCGACGGATGACGGCGGCGTGGACATGAAATGCCCGACCGAAATCGCCATCACCATGCGGCGCGAGGCGGAACTGGCCAAGAACGGTTTCATGCCTGTCTCGCATTACAAGAACACGGATTACGCCGCGTTCATCGGGGCGCAGTCGCTGCAAAAACCGGCCGTTTATGATGATCCGGACGCCACCGCGAATGCGAATCTAAGCGCCCGCCTGCCTTACCTCTTCGCCTCCTGCCGGTTTGGTCATTACCTCAACAAAATGGTGTATGACAAAGTCGGTTCGTTCAAAGAACGGGAGGACATGGAGCTTTGGCTGAACAAGTGGATCAATCAGTACACTTGCGATTCCAAGGCTGACGAGGAGATGAAACGAAGGTATCCGCTGGCCGAGGCCAAGGTGGTCGTGGAAGAAGTCAAGGGAAACCCGGGCTACTACACCTCGAAGTTCTACCTGCGGCCGCACTACCAGTTGGAGGGTTTGACCGTTTCGTTGCGTCTGGTCTCAAGAGTGCCCAGTGGCAAGTGAGTTAGTTTGCAGAGGACTCGGATACTGCCGCGGGCGTGTGCCACCCCGCGGCGGCAGGAACAACCAATGAGACCGGTGTCCAGGCACAGGGACGCCGGCCAAGTGAGTACCATAACCGTATGGCAGTTGACTACTTCCTGAAACTAGATGGGATCGAAGGCGAAAGCCAGGATTCCAAACACAAAAACGAGATCGATATCGAATCGTGGTCGTGGGGCGAGGCTAACTCCGGCTCGCATGCCTACGGCAGCGGGGGCGGGGCCGGCAAAGTCGACATGCATGACTTCAGCTTCACCATGCGCGTCAACAAGGCCAGTCCGAAACTGCTGCTGTCCTGCGCCAATGGCTCGCACGTCAAGTCGGCCCTGCTAACCTGCCGCAAGGCCGGCAAGGACCAGCAGGAATATCTGAAGATCAAGTTCACCGACCTGCTGATTTCCTCGTTCCAGACGGGCGGCAGTTCCGGGGATGTCGTGCCGGTGGACCAAATTGCCATCAACTTCTCGAAGATCGAATACGAATACGCGGAGCAGAAGCCTGACGGCACGCTCGGCACGAAAGTGCCGGTTCACTGGGATCTAAAGCAGAACAAGGGCGGTTGAGTCCGCCAGGCCTTAAGCGGAGCCGCAGCCCGCTGGAGACAGGGCTGCGGCGCGAGTTCAGGCGAACGGTCCGGCGGTGACAAGTCGCGACGCGTGAGGGTGGTTTGGTCGCTGCCGAATCGAGTCGCCGGGCGATGGATTGTGCCCAAGGGCAAAGCGCGGGTAGGTGGATAATTGTTTATGATTGCGGCAGACCTGGTCCGAAGCGGTCGTTTGGCAGAGGCCTTGGAGGCCCTCCAGCAGGACATTCGTCAGAAGCCGGATGACCAGGGGCTGCGCATCTTCCTTTTCCAGTTGGATTGCGTCCTCGGGCGGTTTGAGAAGGCGCTGGGCCAATTGCAACTGCTGGCTGCGCTGGACGCCGAGACCATGCTGATGGCGCAAGTCTATCGCCAGCTCATCGGGTGCGAATTGCTGCGGCGCGAGGTCTTCGCCGGCACTCGCACGCCGGTGGTGTTTGGCGAGCCATCCGAATGGATGGGGTTCTTGATCCAGTCCGCCACGCTGACTGCCCAGCAACGCTTCGGCGAGGCGGCCCAGTTGCGCTCGCAGGCCTTTGACGCTGCGCCCGCCACACCGGGCAAGGTTGACGGCAAACCCTTCGAGTGGATTGCGGACGCGGATTCCCGGCTGGGACCCGTCATCGAGGCAATTCTGGACGGCAAGTATTACTGGGTCCCTTTTTGTCGCTTGAGCAAGGTCGAAATCGGCAAGCCTGTGGACCTGCGCGATGCGGTGTGGGTTCCCAGCCAGTTTACCTGGACCAACGGCGGCATCGCCAGCGGCTTCATCCCGGTGCGGTATTCCGGCACCGAGGCTACAGACGACGATGCGCTTCGCCTGGCCCGGAAAACCACCTGGAATGAGGCGGCGGCGGATTGTTACCTGGGTTGTGGCCAACGCATGCTCTCGACGGATGCCGGTGAATACCCGCTGCTGGATTGCCGCGTGATCGAACTGTCCTCAGGCCCCTGACGACTGGCCGCTGCTCGCGTTATGCCTGAAAAGACCCCGTTAGAATTGCTACAGCCCTGTCTGCTGGATCGCCTCACTGACGACGAGCCGGAGAAGAAGGAAGAAAGCCGCCGCGAACGTGTCATGTCGTACAAAAAGTATCGGGACGGCGTGATGCGAGACCTGGAATGGCTTCTGAATACCGAAGGCGCATTGCGGCCCGAGAGCCTGGCCTGGCTGCGCGCCTCCGGCCGCGGGCCGGCGGGAAACGTGCCGGATTTGCGTGAATACCCGTATGCCTTCCGGTCGGTCATCAATTATGGCTTGAGGCAGTTCTGGGGGCTCAGTGACCGCGAGAAAGAGAGCCTGCAGGACCAATTCACCGAGGCCATCCAAATGTTCGAGCCTCGTCTCACGCCCGGAAGTCTGAGCCTGCAACTGCTCAACCCGGGAGAGGAACCGGGTCACAAGGGCAACAGCGACCGCCTCGATACCAACCAGGCCACTCTGGTCATTACAGGCGAACTCTGGGCCAACCCGCTGCCGGAGCATTTGAATTTGAAGACCACCCTCGATTTGGAAGTGGGGCAGTGCCTGCTCGGAGACGCACCGCATGGACCAACGCCTGCTCGAACTGTATAATACCGAACTGAAGCATCTTCGGGAAACCGCCGCGGAGTTTGGGCGCGATTTCCCCAAGATCGCCAGCCGGCTGTCGCTCGATCTGGACGGCAAGGAGATCTGCCCCGACCCGCACGTCGAGCGGTTGCTCGAGGGATTTGCGTTTCTGGCGGCGCGAGTCCATTTGAAACTCGACGCCGAATTTCCCCGGTTCACGCAGGGGTTGCTGGAGACGATTTATCCTGAATACCTCTGCCCGGTCCCCTCAATGGCCATCGTCGCGTTCAACCCCGAGCCTGGCGAAGGCGGCCTCGCGCCGGGTTTTACCATCAAGCGCGGCACCCTTTTGCGCAGCCAGCTTGGCAAAGGCGAACGAACTGCCTGCACCTTTTCGACCGCCCAGGACGTACGGCTCCTGCCCCTGACGCTCGTCGAAGCACGCCTCTTCATCCGCGATTTGGTGGAGCTGAATCTGCCGCGCGAGCTCGGCGCCCGGGCCGCGCTGCGTCTCCGCTTGCGAAAAACCGTTCCCAATCCTTTCGCCGAGATCTGCGCCGACCCGATCGTAATTCATGTCCGGGGCGCCAACGAGCTGGCCGGCGAGATCTACGAACAGATCTTCGGCCATAAGCTGCGTCTCGTGGTCCAGTCGCCGGCCGCCCGCAAACAGTGCGGCCCGGCCCTTGGCCCGGAGAATATCCGCCGGGTCGGATTCGCCTCCGAGGAAGCGCTGCTGCCGCCCTCGCCGCACGGCTTCGAAGGCTACAGGCTTTTGCGCGAGTATTTCGCGTTCCCCCAAAGGTTCCTTTTCTTCGAGCTGTCCGGGTTCCAATCGGCCTTCACCCAGGTAACGGGCGAGGAAGTAGACCTGGTGATAGCATTGAAAGAGGCCGACACGCGGCTGGAGGGCCTGGTGGACAAGAGCTGCTTCGAGCTCTTCTGTAGCCCGGTCGTCAACTTGTTCGAGAAGACGCTCGAGCGGATCCTGCTTTCCGATCGGTCGCCGGAGTTTCATGTGGTTCCCGACCGCAACCGGCCGCTGGATTTTGAGGTTTACCAGGTCACCTCCGTCACCGGCTACGGCGAGACTCCGGACCAGGAGCGCCAATTCCTCCCGTTCTATCGGGCGCGGGACACCGACCTGGAAACCAGCTCCTTTTACACCGTTTACCGCGTGCCACGTCTGTTCAGCGATCGCGAGCGCCTGACAGGGCGGCGTTCCTCCTACGCGGGCACCGATGCGTTCGTATCGATTGTGGACGGAGACATGGCGCCTTATGCACCTGAACTCCGCCAACTGGGCATTCGGGCGTTGTGCACCAACCGCCACCTGCCGATCCAAATGGCGAAAAACGTGGGGCCGACTGACTTCACCATGGACCTGAGCGCGCCCGTTATCGGCATCCGGATCCTGGAGGGGCCGACTCTTCCGCGCCCGAGCCTGGTGCTGGCGGGCCAGGACCCCAAACGCCCTCAGGTCGCTTCGGGGCGTTTTGCCTGGCGCCTGATCAGCCATCTCTCCCTCAATTACCTCTCGTTGCTCGACTCCAGCCCCGGCACGGGCGCCGAGTCCCTGCGCGACATTCTGAAACTTTACGCGGATCCAGCCGACCGCCAGGCCCTGAAACAGATCGACGGACTGCGGAGCATCCGCTACCAACCCATTGTGCGCCGCGTGCCGAGCCCCGGTCCCATCACCTTCGCCCGCGGCCTCGAAATCACCGTCGTGTTCGATGAGGCCGCCTTCGAAGGCCAGGGGGTGTTTGTGCTCGGCGCCGTCCTCGAACAGTTTTTCGCACGCTACGTGTCCTTGAACTCGTTCACCGAAACGGTAATCGCCACCCAACAACGCAAGGAGATCATGAGATGGCCAATCCGCCTGGGCCAACGCCAGATTCTGTAATCGCCAAATTGGCCGACAAGCCGTTTGCGTTCGACTTCTTCGCGGCCGTGCGGCGGCTGCAGAGTTGCTACCCCGACCTGCCCCGGATCGGGCATTCCTGGTCTCCGGCCCAGGACCCGCTCCGGTTCGCGCAAAGCCCCTCCCTTGATTTTGCGCCGGCAACTCTCGAGAGCCTCCAGCATAAGGTCCCCGACCGGGCGCCCGTGCTCTACTCCAGGCACTTCGGCCTGCTCGGCCCCAACGGGCCCTTGCCGCTGTGCTACACCGAGTACGCCCGCGAGCGGGTTCTTCACCATGGCGACGCCACTTTCGCGGCGTTCTGCAACGTCTTTCATCACCGGCTCATCTCTTTCTTTTTCCGCGCCTGGGCCGACGCGCAGAAAACCGTCGATTTTGATCGGCCCGACGGCCAGCACTGGTCTGAATTTATGGCCAGCCTGGTTGGTCTGGGCATGGACAGTCTCCTCCAGCGCGAGAGCGTGCCCGACCGCGCCAAACTCTATTTCGCTGGCCGTCTGGCCCAGCAGACGCGCAATGCCGAAGGGTTGGAAGCGATCGTCCAGGAGTTCTTCGGGCTGCGCACGGAACTGCAGACTTTCGTCCGGCGCTGGCTGAAGTTGCCGGCGGAATCCGTGTGCAGGCTGGGAGTATCATCCGAGACCGGCACCCTGGGGGCCTCGGTAATCCTGGGGTCCCGCTTCTGGACCTGCCAGCTTCATTTCCGGCTGCGGCTTGGGCCGTTGAGCCTGGCCGAATACGAGCGCATGCTGCCCACGGGATCCTCTTTCCGCCGGCTCCGGGATTGGGTCCGGCAATACGCCGGCGAACATTATTCCTGGGATGTCCAGTTAGTGCTGGCTAAAGAGGAAGTCCCGGCGATCCAAATCGGTGTGGCCGGACGCCTCGGCTGGACCACGTGGTTGAAGACGCTGCCGTTTGGGCGTAACGCCGAGGACCTGATCCTCGAACCCGCCGCCGCCGGATGAACCCGACAACCTGATTCTCGACTATGGCTGACATAAAACGCGCTACACTCTTCGGCAAACTCAACCCGCTCGGCTACAAATCCATCGAATCGGCCACCATCTTCTGCAAGATGCGCGGCAACCCGAACATCGAGATCGTCCACTGGCTCTACCAGTTGCTCCAGCACCAGGACTCGGACGTCTTGCGCATCATCAAACACTTCGGCCTCGACGCCTCGCGCTTGGCAGCCGACCTGGTTGCGGTCCTGGACCGCTTGCCGCGAGGCGCGACGGCCATCAATGACTTTTCCCCGCACATAGAAACGGTTCTCGAGCGGGCTTTTGTCTACGGAAACCTGCTCTTTGGCGAGTCCCAGGTTCGCTCCGGTTTTCTCATCGTCGCCTTCCTCAAGACTGAGTCGCTGCGCAACGTTTTCCTGGGACTTTCCCGCGAGTTTTCCAAAATAAAGGCCGAACAGCTCACGGATGAGTTCGCGAAGATCGTGGCTGGTTCCCCGGAAGATTCGATGCGCGCCAGCGATGGCTCGGGCCTCAGCGCGGGCGCCGAGGCGGGCGAAACCAGCGGCGCCCTGCCGCCCGCCGAAATGGGCAAACAGGAAGCGCTCCGCCGGTTCACGACTGACCTCACAGAGAAAGCACGCAAAGGCGAAATCGACCCCATCGTCGGCCGCGACGAGGAAATTCGTCAATGCGTCGATATCCTGATGCGCCGCCGGCAGAATAATCCGATCCTCACCGGTGAGGCCGGCGTTGGCAAAACGGCAGTCGTCGAAGGTTTTGTCCACCGTATTCTCGCGGGCGACGTGCCGCCGGCGCTCAGGGAAGTCAGCGTCCGCGCGTTGGACCTTGGGCTGCTCCAGGCCGGCGCCAGCATGAAGGGCGAGTTCGAGCAGCGTTTGCGTGGCGTCATCGATGAAATCCAGGCCTCGCCCAAGCCGGTTATTCTCTTCATTGACGAAGCCCATACTCTGATGGGCGCCGGCGGCGGCGGAGCGGGTGATGCCGCCAACCTGCTCAAGCCTGCCCTCGCGCGTGGCACCCTCCGGACTTTAGCCGCGACCACCTGGGACGAATACAAGCGCCATATCGAGAAGGATCCGGCCCTTACCCGCCGCTTCCAGGTCGTTAAGGTCGAGGAACCGGATGAACCGAGGTGCATCCGGATGATGCGCGCCGTCATGGTGCCTTTTGAAAAGCACCACAAAGTCCAGGTCCTGGATGAGGCGATCGAAGCCGCCGTCAAGCTGTCCCATCGCTACATTGCCGGACGCCAGTTGCCCGACAAGGCGGTGAGCCTGATCGACACCGCGTCGGCGCGTGTTGCCGTCAGCCAGCACGCCGTTCCTCCTGAGGTTGATGATTGCCGCCGTCGGATCCAGGCTCTCGAGACCGAGCAGGGCATCCTGAACCGCGAGACCGCCACCGGCCTCGAGCACCAGGCGCGTATGGCCGAAATTGACGAGAAACTGGCTCAGGAGAAGAACGCCCTGGCCGGCCTGGAAAAACATTGGAACGAAGAAAAAGATCTGGTGGGCAAAGTCCTGGACCTGCGCTCTAAGCTCCGCGCCGGCGGCGTGGGCCCGGACGATGCTCTCAAACAATCCGGGGAATCCGTGCCGACTGTCGCCGGTACGGGTGCGGTCCCGAACCGCGGCACGGCCGGCGCGCCCGCAGCCGCACCGGCCCAGTCGACTCCGACGCCCAAAGCCCCGAATGGCGACTTGACCCCGGAAGAACGGGACAAACTCCTGGCGGAGCTCAAGCAAGTCCAAAACAAGCTCAAAGAATTTCAGGGGGAATCGCCGCTCATTTTCCCCAGCGTCGATGCCAACGCGATTGCCAGCGTGGTGGCGGATTGGACCGGGATCCCGGTAGGGCGCATGGTCAAGAACGAGATCGAGCAGGTGCTGGGCCTGGCGGACATTTTGGAGCGGCGCGTGATCGGTCAGCGCCACGCCCTGGAAATGATCGCTCGCCGGATTCACACCAGCCGCGCCCGGCTGGATAACCCCAGCCGGCCCATCGGCGTCTTCATGTTGGTCGGGCCGAGCGGCACGGGAAAGACGGAGACCGCCTTGACTCTCGCCGAGGCGTTATATGGCGGCGAACAAAACCTGATTTCGATCAACATGAGCGAATTTCAGGAGGCCCACACGGTCAGCACACTCAAAGGTTCTCCGCCCGGTTATGTGGGGTATGGCGAAGGAGGCGTTCTCACCGAAGCCGTCCGGCGCCGTCCTTACAGCGTGGTGCTGTTGGATGAAGTCGAGAAAGCCCACCCGGATGTCCACGAGATTTTCTTCCAGGTGTTTGACAAGGGGTGGATGGAGGATGCCGAGGGCCGTTACATTGATTTCAAAAACACGATCCTCATCTTGACCAGCAATGCCTCGCAGGAAGTGATCATTAATATGTGCAAAGACCCCGAGCTGATGCCCACCGCCGAGGGCCTCGAAAAAGCCATGCGCGCCCCGCTCACCAAGGTCTTCCCCGATGCGCTGTTGAACCGGCTGGTCGTGGTGCCGTTTTATCCGATCAGCAAAGAGGTGCTCCACCGCATCATCAGACTCAACCTCTCCCGCGTGGAAAAGCGCGTGCGGGAGAATCACAAGATCCCCTTCACCTACGACGCGAGCGTGCCGGAGCTGATCGGCCAGCGATGCACCGAATTGGAACGCGGCGCCCGCATGGTGGATGCTCTGATCACCAACACCATCTTGCCCGAAATCGGCCGCGAATTTCTCTCGCGCATGGCGGCGGGCGCCGAGCTAAAGGGAGTGCAGGTAAGCGCAAAAGACGGGAACTTTGCCTTCAAATTCGATTAAACATCCGCACCCCGGCTTGCTGTGAGAATTTCACCACCAAAAAACGGCATTACACCGAACCTTGAGCCAAGGGAGCCCGGTCCCCCGATCGGACGCCAGGCGAGCCCATAACAAAGCCGTTAGCTGAAAGCAGGTAGTTATGAAGATGACAGCGGCCGATATCAAAAAATACCCAAAGTTTGCCCATTATGTTCGGCATGACGTGCCCGACCTGATCTACGTGCCATCGGTCATGCATAACCTGAAAACCAAGGGCCACCTCACGGACGCCGAAAGCCGGCACGCGTTGCGCTGGGGCCACGAACCTTTGATCGTCATCACCGACCTCTCGGGCGGCCAGTGCGGCGTGCCCAGTGCCTACGGCTGCACCCGGAAGGCAAAACACAACCAAATTGAGATCGACGAGGGAACCGTGAAGGATTTCGAGACTTCGCCCGACGGGCTCGGCGTGGGCAAGAACGCGAAAGGAAAGAACGTTTACATCGTGGGCGTGACGCTGTTGCACGAGCTTTGCCACGTCGGCCATTATCGCCATGGCAAGGCCGAAAAGGCCGAAGCGGGATTTGCTTTCGAGAACGCGGCGTACGGCAAGTCGGTCCCATGAAAACAGTTCTCGAAACGAACTTTCGCGCTTTTGACCCTCGAACCGTCGGTGTCGGTCTCCCTCTCCTCCTGTGGAGGAGAGGATTGGGGGAGAGGAGGTCCTTTCACCTTTCGCGACCAGGCTCATGGGGAGAGTTGATGGCTGTTTGTTCTTTCAGGAACGGACCGGATTTGACTCCTTTCGGCTGATTTGGCACAATACCTCTACTCCCAACCATCGCCATGTCAAAACAGGATACGCGTCTGATCGGCATTAAAACGGCCTTGGGGCCGGACGTGCTGCTGCTGCGGTCCATGTCGCTCCAGGAGCATATCAGCCGCCTGTTTCAGATCGAAGTGGAACTCTGCAGCGAAAATGGAGAGGTTGACCTCGATAAAGTAGTCGGCCACGACGCCACGATCCGGCTGGACGTGGGCAAGAAGGAGAAGCGTTACTTTCATGGCTTCGTCTCGCGGATGGTGCAGGTAACGAACCAAGGCGGCTACGCCAGGTACCAAGCCACTATTGTGCCTTGGCTCTGGCTGCTCACGCGCACCTCCGATTGCCGCATTTTTCAGGAAAAAACCGTCCCGGATATCATCGAGGAAACCTTCAAGTTGTACGGCTTTTCCGACTACAAGCTCAAGCTCACTGCCAGTTATCCCAAGTGGGAATATTGCGTTCAGTATCGGGAGACCGCGTTCAACTTCGTCAGTCGGCTGATGGAGCAAGAAGGCATCTACTATTACTTCGAGCACGCGGACGGCAAGCACACCCTGGTGCTGGCCGACTCGATCAGTGCGCACAACCCGTTCCCCGGCTATGCCGACATCACCTTCCACGAACTCGAGTCCGGCGGCGAAGGCCGCGAGGTGATTACTGACTGGACGGTTGAGAAAGAGTTGCAGCCGGTCAAATACGCCCTGACCGATTTCGACTTCAAAAAACCGAAAGCTTCGCTGCTGGCTTCCTCCAACATCTCCCGCCCTTATGGCAAAGCCGATTACGAAATCTACGACTATCCGGGAGAATATATCGACCATGGCGAAGGCCAGCGCCTGACGGATGCACGCATCAACGAGTTGCAGAGCCAGTACGAGTCGTTCCACGGCACCGCGAGCGCGCGCGGGCTGGCGGCTGGTTCCGTGTTCAAACTCAAGAACCATCCCCGCAAGGACCAGAACCGCGAATATCTAGTCACCGCTGTGGGCATGCAGGTGGATGCCGGGGAGTACGCGGCCGGCGGCGCGGAAAGCGGCGGCGAGTTTTTCTCCTGCCGCTTCAGCGTGATCCAGAAGACGCAGCAATTCCGGCCCGAACGCTCCACCCCCAAGCCGATTGTTCAGGGCCCGCAAACCGCCATCGTCGTCGGACCCGGCGGCGAGGAAATTCACACCGACGAGCACGCCCGAGTCAAACTCCATTTCCACTGGGACCGCCACGATAAGAAAGATCAGGATTCGTCCTGTTGGGTGCGCGTTTCCCAGCATTGGGCCGGAAAACAATGGGGCTCCATTCACATTCCCCGCATCGGCCAGGAGGTGATTGTCGAGTTTCTCGAAGGCGATCCCGACCGGCCGATCATCACCGGCAGGGTTTACAATGCCGACCAGGTGCCGCCTTACGGGCTGCCGGCCAACAAAACTCAAAGCGGCCTCAAAAGCCGCTCCAGCAAAGGCGGCAGCACCGCCAACTTCAATGAGATCCGGTTCGAGGACAAGAAAGGCAGTGAACAGGTTTACATCCACGCCGAGAAAAACCAGGACAATGTCGTCGAAAACGACGAGACAACGAGTGTAGGGCACGACCGCACCGAAGACGTCGGCCACGACGAAAAGATCACCATTGGCAACAATCGGACGGAAAAGGTCGGGGTGAATGAGGACATCACCATCGGCGCCAATCGGACCGAAAAGGTGGGGGCCAACGAAAGCATCGATGTGGCGGCCAATCGCACGCGCACCGTGGGGTCGAACGAGACGGTGACCGTCGCGCTGATGCGCACGCACACCGTGGGCGTGAACGAAGCCATCACGGTGGGCGCGGCGCAGGAGATTACCGTCGGAGCTGCGCAAACAATTTCCGTCGGCGCAGTCCAGGCCATCACCGTGGGCGCCAGCCAAACCACGAATGTCGGCATCAACCAATCGACTGATGTCGGCGCCAACCAGAACAACACGATCGGCAAAAACCAGACCGACAATATCAGCGGCGACCGTTCCACTTCCGTCGGAAAAAACGATACGCTGAAGGTCGGCAAAGTTCTGGCGATTGAAGCCGCCGATGAAATCGCCATCAAGACCGGAGAGGCGTCCATTCACATGAAGAAGGACGGCACCATTCAAATCAAAGGCAAAGATATTACTATCCAGGGTTCCGGTGACATCAAGGTGAAGTCGGACAAGGACATCACCATGAAAGCGAATAACATTAAACAGAACTGACGCGTTGGACGGACTGAATTCCACAAAGCTATGAGTGCGAGCGATACTACACTGGTGGAAGAAGCTGCCACGGCTTCGTCGACGTCCCCGGAAGCGGATTGGCTCGGCGCGGCGGCCTATCTGCTGTCAGAATCCGCAACCAAAGGCAAGGCTTCAGGCTCTCCCGCGATAATCGTGGGCAAATTGGCCGGGATTGCCACTTCAGGTCTTCCGCTGGTCGAGTTTTCTGGAAACTCCCAGCCAAACTCGATTGTCGCCCGACATACCTGCGCCGTTTCAAAATCGGATATCGGGCGAGAGGCGGTGCTGATCTTCGAGAACGGAGATTTGTCGCGTCCCATCGTGCTGGGACTCTTGCAGCCGGCTGTGCCTGGGAACCCGCATATCGAACCTCGCTCCGTCGACGTGAGCCTGGACGGCAAACAGGTGACCCTTTCCGCAGAAAACGAAATCGTTCTGCGCTGCGGCAAGGCGAGCATTACTCTAACGCGCGCCGGGAAAGTCCTCATCAACGGCGAGTACTTGCTGAGCCGTTCTAACGGCGTCAACCGCATCAAAGGAGGTTCGGTCCAGATTAACTGATGAATGCCTCGGCGGTCCAACGTCCCATCGGATTCCGGCCGGAGGAAATTTCGGCCATGATCAATGAGGTGGTGGTCGAGCAGCATGCCGAGGAAGCGGCTTTCCTTTGGACCCAGCGCGACCGCGCGGTTGCCGCCCCCAACTACCGGTTGAAGGACCTCGCCCGGTTAGACGAGCGTGTCGAGGCACATCTGGACGGTTTGCGCATCGCCGGCCAGTTTGGCTGGCAGCTTTGCCAGAAAGCCCTGCAAGAGCCCGGGCCCGGAGAGGTCTTCGCGGCGGCTGTGCTGGCCTTCGGTGGCGTCGATTCGGAACGAATCAAAAC
>DATDCV010000238.1:0-6835 GCA_036524155.1 Verrucomicrobiia bacterium | reverse complement strand
TTCAAGCCGCTGAGTTCGCCCCGCTCGACCCAGACCGGATCGAGCAATCACTCGCCGTCCCCTCGTTCCGCCTCGCTCGCTCCGGACTCTCGGCCATTGCCCCAGTCCGAGCATCCATGGCCGGATATTTCACGGTGCTGGCGTGATCCCTTCGGACTTGCAGCGATGGTTACTTGCTGATAAGGGTGGGTTCGTCCCTGGGAACCAAAGTTGGCAACGGTTAATCGTCTTCATTTATTATGAAACAACAAATCAGAATCTCTCGCGCATTCGGATCGCTGCTTTTGGTGGGAATTGCGTTCGCACTTGCCGAAGCCCGAAGCGAAACTCTCGTGATCGGCACCAATCAGCCGGTAAACTTCAGCCTCACTGTCCCCACCAATCAGGCCGTCGTGATCTACGGCGGGCGTTTCGCTGCTACACAGCCGGACATTTACTGGCGACTCACCCAGTTCGGGCAATTGTACCTCTTCCGTATCGACGCGATGAGCGACCCGATTCTGACGCCTACCGCTGGCCACCCAAACATCCTGGCAGGACCGCTGGTGCTCGAGTTGTTCATCCCCCAGACGGCAGAGTTCAACGGCAGTTGGATGTCCTATCAGGTCCTGCCGCTGACGGGTTTGAAGACGATGATCCTGCCCGGAGCGACGACCAACAGCGTGTCTATCCCGGCCAGCACGAATTTCCGGGTCCTGAGCAGCTCGATCCGAGACTGGGCCACCGGCGGCACTTGGCAACTCGTTTCCGGAAATGCCCGGGCCACTCTCCCGATGGAAACGATCAGCCTGATGTACGATATGGAGTTCAGCGGCCCCATCCGCATCGACATCTCCAATAACTTCATGGATGCGCGCTGGCTCACCTACTCGCTTCACAACGGGTCTGTGCAGCTCCTGCCCGCGGGTGTTATTGCCGCTTCCGGGGCGAACGCTCTCAGCGTTGAGGAGTCGTCCGACCTTGTGAACTGGTCTGTAGCGGCGGTGATGCTGAAAGGCGCAGCACCGAGCCGGTTTTATCGTCTCAAAGATTCCAGATAAGTTGCGCAATAAACACCCCTGCTGTGGTTTGACCTCGGAGTGCCGCCGCCCTAATCTCGGCGCGTGAACCGCTTCCATCCGCTGTTCTTTTTCCGGGACCGCCTCGCCGCAGGATCTCTTCGCGCAGCGATTGCGTGTTGCCTGGCCATCTGGTCCGGCTTCGCGGTCGCACCGCTGTGGGCACAGCCGTTCTCATTGCCGGCGAAGGACGGTCCGGAGTTGGAGTGGTGGCGCGAGTCAATGAAGACCCATGATCAGCGCATGGCCTGGTGGCGCGAGGCCAGGTTCGGCATGTTTGTGCACTGGGGTGTGTATTCGTCGTTCGGCAACGAGTACAAAGGCCGCAAGGGCGGCACGTATGCGGAGCATATCCAACGTGTGCTGAAGATTCCCATCCCCGAGTACAAGACCGAGGTTGCGGGCGTTTTCAATCCCACCAATTTTAATGCTCAGCAATGGATCCGCACCGCCAAAGAGGCGGGGATGGGCTACTTTATCATTACCGCCAAGCATCACGACGGTTTCGCGATGTGGCCCTCGCGTGTAAGCGCCTACAACCTCACCAACTGCACGCCCTTCAAACGCGACCCGATGGGTGAGCTGCGCGATGCGTGCCGGAGGCAGGGCGTGAAATTCGGTTTCTACTACTCCCAGGCGTTTGATTGGGGCGAAGAGAACGGCCCGGGCAACGACTGGTATTACCAAAACCCCGGCGGCGACAAGCTCATCGGCGGGCGCAATTGGTGGGAGACAACGCCCGAATTCCTGCCTAAGGCGCGCCGATACGTTGACGAAAAGTCTATCCCTCAATTACAGGAGCTTGTGAAGCTTTACGATCCGGACATTTTTTGGTTCGACACTGCCAGCAAGCTGCCTGACTCGGAGAACCTCCGCATCATGAAGGCGGTCCGGGCCGCGAGCGCTCGCGTGGTCATCAACGGCCGGCTCGCGCGCGGCCTGGGCGATTACGCGTCCACCGCCGACCGCCCGGCCGAGTTTGCGCCGCACGAAGGCGACTGGGAGGGTATCCCCACCACCAACGAGTCCTATGGCTGGAGCAAGTTCGATCATTCGCACAAACCGGTTGCGCATTTCGTCCAATTGCTGGCAAAGGCGGCAGCGCGGGGCGGCAACCTCCTGATGAACGTCGGTCCAATGGGCGACGGACGAATGGATCCGAAAGATATTGAGATTCTCCGAGGCATTGGCGCCTGGTGGCGGGCGAACGGCGAATCCATTCGAGGAACGACCCGCACGCCTCTGCCCGTGCAGGCCTGGGGTGAATCCACACGCAAAGGCAACACGCTCTATCTCCACGTTTTCGAATGGCCGAAGACCAGCCGGATCGTCATAGGCGGATTGACGGCGAAGGTAATCAGCGCCCGGTTGCTTTGGGAGCACGGCGGCTCATCGATTGTCGCGGAGCGGCTCAACCCTCTCGACGTTGTTCTTACCGGCCTGGCTGGCCTTGCGCCCGACCTCGATGACTCGGTCATCAGATTGGAGTGTTCCGGGGAATTCGATCCCGGCCAGCGGCGTCTGCTTCAGCCTGCCTTTGCTAAAGAAACCCTTCGCGTATTCGACGCCGAGTTGCATGGGAAGGCGCTTAAGTTTGGCGCAGGCAAAACCCGCGACGCCCATGTCACCGGCTTCGGGAAACCCGGTGAGTTCATCGCCTGGCCCGCGCGGATCAACGAACCGGCGACCTACGAAGTCTCACTCACCTATGACGCCGAAGCCGACGCCGAGGGAGTGCCTTTCACCCTGGCTTTCGGCGCCCAAACCCTGGCTGGAAAGGTGACTCGGGGCGCCATCCAGACGACGAGGTTGGGACGCGTATCACTCCGCCCAGGCAACTTTGAGATCAGACTTTCGGCAGTCGAAAATCATGCCTTCGAGTTAATGCGGCCCAGGCTGGCGTTTCTGAGGCGGGTCGATTGATCACTGACCAGGGAACAGGCGGGCGCTCGCCGGGGTGCGGGCCGTCGTGCGCGATATCAGGCAAGAGTACCCTCGCGCAGTAGAACAAGGTCCTGAAGCATTTGAAGCTACCGCGTGCATCAACCCCGCGTGTCCCCGGGCGATCCTTTCCCCGCTTCCCTGCTTCAACGCTTCAACGCTTCCACGCTTCAACGCCATCATCCCGCGTTGCCGTGGGTGGTTGACTTACCCGTGTCGTCGCGCCACACTTTGACGTCGAGCTTTTTGGTTCTGCCTGACAGTTCGTCCCGAAACGATATCGATTATGACTTCCGACCTTGTTCTGAAATCTCCACGCTGCTTGTTGGCGGTGTTCCTGGCGGTGTTCCTGCCGGTTCGACCGGCCCCTGCGCAGGATCTGTCTTCGTTCGAGAAGAAGCTGACCGAACACCGGTTGCCCAACGGGCTGACCTTCCTCTTGTATGAGCGGACCGAAGCGCCGGTGGTTTCATTCAATACCTACGTCGACGTCGGAGCGGCCCAGGAGGTGCCGGGTATTACGGGCCTGGCGCACATGTTCGAACACATGGCTTTCAAGGGCACGACCAAGGTGGGCACCACCAATTACGTCGAGGAAAAGGCCGCGCTCGAAAAGGTCGACCGGGCCTACCATGCCTTCGACCAGGAACGGCAAAAACACGGAGGGGGCGATGCCGAAAAGCTCAAGGGGCTGGAAAAGGCGTGGAAAGATGCCCAGGAGGAAGCCGACAAATACATCGTCAAAAACGAATTCGACGATATTGTGGAACGCGAGGGAGCCGTCGGCATCAATGCCGGGACCGGCTCGGACGCCACAGTTTACTTTTACTCGCTGCCGGCCAACAAACTCGAGCTGTGGGCCTACCTGGAATCCGAGCGGTTCCGTGACCCGGTGTTTCGCGAGTTTTACAAGGAACGCGACGTGGTGATGGAAGAGCGGAGGCTGCGGACCGAAAGCCAGCCGGTGGGCCGGCTCATCGAGCAGTTCGCCGCGACGGCGTTCACGGCTCATCCCTATAAGCAGCCGGTGGTGGGTTACATGAGCGATCTGATGTCGTTCTCGCGCGAGGACGCCGAGCAATTTCACCTGACCTACTATGTGCCCAGCAATATTGTCATTGCCGTAGTCGGCGACATTAAAGCAACGGAAGTCACCCCCATCCTCGATCGCTATTTCAGCCGGTTGCCCGCCCGCCCGCAACCGCCCCCGTTGCGAACGGTGGAACCAAAGCAAATGGTCGAGCGGGAAATTCGCATGCCGGACAAGTCGCAGCCGATCTATATCGAAGGGTACCACAAGCCCGCCGCCGCAGACCCTGACGAAGCAGTGTACGAGGCGATCTCGGATCTGCTGTCGAATGAACGCACCGCGCGCCTTTATCGCAGCCTGGTGCGTGACAAGAAAATCGCCGCCCAGGCCGGGGCGATGCCCGGCTTCCCGGGCACGAAATATCCAAACGAGATGCTGTTCTTCGCGGTGCCGACCCCCGGCCACAGCAACGAAGAGGTCCAGGGGGCTCTGCGCGAGGAAATTGAACTCCTGAAAAACGAGTTGGTCACGGACGACGAGCTCAGAATGGTGAAAACGCGCGCCAAAGCCGATTTGATTCGCAGCCTGGCCAGCAACAGCGGCATTGCCGGCGCGCTGGCCCAATATCAGACTCGCTTTGGTGACTGGCGCGAACTGTTCCGGTCGGTGGACCGGATCGAAAAAGTGACCAAAGCGGACATCCAGCGCGTCGCCAGGAGCACCTTTCTGCCCACCAACCGCACGGTGGCGATGATCGTGAACGAAAAGGCGTCCCCGAACAATTGACCGTGCTGCCTATGAACCGACATACCTTCTACGGAACCGCCTTGCTCCTTGGTTTTCTCGGGGGCGCTTACGCCAACGCGCAAGTGCAGGATTATCGGCAGTTGAAATACCCGCCTCTGCCCGAGTTCAAGATCCCCAAGCCGGCCGTTTTTACGCTCAACAACGGACTGCGGGTCTTTCTGATGGAAGATCATGAGCTGCCATTGATCACCGTCACGGCCCGGATTCGCACCGGGTCATACTACGAACCGGCCGACAAAATCGGTTTGGCAGGGCTGATGGGCGCCGTGCAACGCACCGGCGGCACCGCTCGCCAAACCGGCGACCAAATCGACGACTTCCTTGCCGCGCACGCGGCCACCGTCGAAACCGGTATTGGCGGCGACTCGGGCTTCGCGACGATGAACTGTCTGAAGCAGGATTTCGACGACGTGTTTAAGGTTTACGCGGAAATTCTGCGCACGCCCGTCTTCGCCCAGGACAAGCTCGACGTGGCCAAAGTCGCGGCCAACACGGGCATCGCCCGCCGCAACGACAACGTCGGGCAAATCGCTTCCCGCGAGATCCGTCGGGTGGTTTATGGGACGGACTCGCCGCTGGCCCGCCAGACCGAGTACGCGACGATCAAAGCGGTGACGCGGGAGGACCTCGTCGCCTGGCACAAGCAATATTATCAACCCAATAACCTTCTGCTCGGTGTGGCGGGCGATTTCGACTCGCAGGAAATGAAGCAGAAGATCGGGGCTCTGTTCGACGATTGGGCCAAGGGCCCGGAATTCACGCCGCCGCCGGTGCCTTACCAAAAGGATCCGGTGCCGGGCTACTACTTCATCGAGAAATCCGATGTCAACCAGGCCAACATCGCCTTCGGTCATTTGGGCATCGAAACACGCAACCCGGATTATTTCGCGGCGCAGGTGATGAATGAAATCCTGAGCGGGGGCTTCGCCAGCCGCATGTTCAGCAATGTCCGCTCAAAACAGGGCCTCGCTTACAGTGTGTGGGGCCGGCTCGGTTCGGACTATCTGCAGCCGGGAATGTTCAGCGCCGGGCTGCAAACGAAGTTGGCGAACACCAGCAAAGCTATCGCCGCGGTCCGCGCGGAGGTTGCGGGGATCGTCGATAATCCCCCGACCGCCGACGAACTTAAGCGCGCCAAGGATTCGATCCTGAATTCGTTCATTTTCAACTATGACTCGAAACCGCAGGTTCTCTCGCAACAAATGACGTACGCCTTTTACGGTCTGCCGGCGGACTTTCTCGAGCAGTACCGTGCGAATATCGAGAAGGTAGCGGCTGCTGATGTGACGAGGGTGGCAAAAAAGTATGTTCACCCGGACCAACTGGCGGTGCTGGTGGTGGGTAAGGCCGCGGACCTGGATCAACCGTTGTCGAACCTGGGGAAAGTCACCACCATCGATATCACGATCCCCGCTCCGGCCGATACCGGGCCGAAAACCGAGAAGACCGCGGCGACGGCGGAGGCCGGCAAACAGCTTTGGGCCGCGGTGGTGAAGGCCTTGAAAGGTGACGAGCTGAAGAAACTGGATGCATTACGTTCCACCACAACTATCGCCCTGAGCATGGGAGGGCAGTCCATTTCCCTGAAAGAAGCGGTGACCATCGTTTTCCCCGACAAGGTGCACCAGGTGATATCTTCGCCCATGGGCGACCAGACGCTGGTCATTAACGGCGAGGAATCCTTCATGGTCGTCGCCGGCAAAACGCAGCCGCTGCCGGCCAACGCCGGCCAGGAAGTGAAAAAGGAAGAATCGCGCAACCTGGCTTACCTGCTGCGCTATTATGACGACCCTTCAATCGGGGCTCTTGCGGCGGGTGAGGAGGCCATTGACGGCGTGCAATGCCGCATCCTCGCGCTTTCGTTCAAAGGCGTCGACAGCCGGTTCTGGGTGGCGCCGGACGGCAAAGTGTTGAAGCAGTCCTACCAGGGCACCCACCCTTTGACCCGTGCGCCGGGCGCCGTCGAAAACACGTTCGCCGATTACCGTCCCGAAGGCCC
>DATDCV010000237.1:0-14261 GCA_036524155.1 Verrucomicrobiia bacterium | reverse complement strand
ATGCACAGCGCGCGGCCCTTCTCGATCAGCTCGGTCGGCTTGCCCAGGGGACCGGCGATGTCGGCCAGGCCCTCGCCGGGTTCGAGCGCGACCAGTTCGCGTGTGCTCTTGCCGACGGCCTGGATCACCAGTGCAATCGTGCCCGCCGCCGGGTCGGCGTCGGCGATCGTCAGCGGGATGCGCTCGGCTCCGGGGCCAAGGTGGACGATGACGAATTGGCCCGGCTGGCGGATTTTCGCAATCCGCGGCGCCGCCACGTCCAGACGTGTGACGTTAGGGCTCAGCCGTGCTTTCGAGAAAACTGTGTGCATGAATAAACTCAACCGCCAGAAGCCACCAACCCGGCTTCCCGCCTATGTTCGTTGCCAAGTTACATCGTGTAGATGGGCAGCAAACAAGTCAATCCCGGAACGTCGGCAAGGGTCCGTATTAAAACGGATTGTTTTTTTCGGAAGAATATTAAGTAATAGAGGTGCGGTTTGGGCCTTGGGTTGAGTGGGCCAAACCGGCGGGCGCGCCGTTCCCGGGGGTTGGGATTGGAGTTCGTCCGGGGAATTTCAACATACTAACCCTCGAACCAGCGGCCCGGGGCGCTGGTTTTTGTTTCACTTCAGCCGGTAGGTAATCCGCGCTTTGCTCAAATCATAGGGAGACATTTCGATCCGGACCCGGTCGCCGACAGTGAGGCGGACGAAGTGTTTGCGCATCTTGCCCGATAAGTGGGCCAGCACCTCATGTTCGTTGTCGAGCTTCACCCGGAACATGGTCCCGGGCAGCACCGTTGAAATTGTGCCTTCGAGTTCTATCGGTTGTTCGTTACTCATGCGCGCTCGGTTCGGTTCCAATTCTGAATGCCGCTTCCGCCCAAATTCCTGGAAAATGATACTGGCTGAAATGGGCTGGTGCCACACAACGCCGGAACACAGTGAACCCTCAGTGAACCCCGTTCGCTGAAGATCCTGGGCCGAACCCCAAATCATCCAAGACAGCCAAATTTTACATTTTTCGCCAGCAAAGCAAGGACCTTTTGGCATCCGCTCAGTCTTGGGGCGGAGCGCCGAGTTGCACTCGGCTTACAGGCGGCCGTCGGCGAGCTCAAGCCGATTAAAAATCGGCGCTCCGCCCCAAGACTGAGCGGATACACCTTTTGGACGCGGGGCCGACTCTCAACCGAAGACCGCTTACTTCCGGGCCGCCGGCTTCCGCTTCGGCCAAAGTTCGGATTCGGTGCGCGCGGTTCTCAGGTAGTCCTCCATTTTCGCGACGACCGGCTGGTTTTGTTCGGCGACGTTGGTTTTTTCCCCCGGGTCGGTTTTCAGGTCATAAAGTTCAAGCGGACCGTCTGCCTGCGAGCGCACGCCCTTCCAATCGCCCATTCGGGCGGCCTGCTGAAAGCCGCGCTCGTGGAACTCCCAGTAGAGAGCCGGATGCTGGTTGGTTTGGGATCTCCCGAGCAGCGTCGGCAGGAAGGAAATGCCGTCAATACCGGGTGGGGCTTTCTCCCCGGCTATGTCGGCCGCTGTGGGCAGAAAATCCCAGAACGCGAACACCCCATTGCTCACCGTGCCCGGTTTGACCTTGCCCGGCCAGCGCACGATTAGGGGGACGCGAATACCGCCTTCATATAAATCCCGCTTGATGCCGCGGAACGGGCCCGAACTTTGGAAGAAGCCCGGGTTGACTCCGCCTTCCTTGTGCGGCCCGTTATCGCTGCTGAAAAAAACGACTGTCTCCTCATCCAGTTTGAGCTCGTGCAGCTTGTCCAGAAGCCTGCCGACATCGGCGTCCAACCGGGTGATCATCGCCGCTTTGTTTTTTTCCGTCTGCGGCCAGGGCTCATCCGAATAAGGGGCATCGCTCGGCACCTGCATGCCATTGCCGGTCCGGCTGCCTTCCTCGTTGTTCGCGTGCGGGATCGTGCCCGCCAGGTATAGGAAGAATGGCCGGTGCTGGTTTAAGTAGGTCGGTTGGTTGATTTTGACGAAGTTCAATGCCGCCGTGGCGAAGAGGTCGGGGATATACAGCTTCTTCGGCAAGCCCTGGTTTTCCGGGAAGATCATCTTGTCGTCGAAGCCCGTGCGCGGATCGTACCGCCAAAGGAAATCGGTGTAGTAGTTGTGGGCGTGAGTTTGGTCCAGGTAACCGGCGAATTCATTAAAGCCTTTGTTTTGCGGCACGCCGGAAGTGTGCTCGTTGCCGAGGCCCCATTTGCCGATGAGCCCGGTGTGGTAGCCGAACTCCTTCAGCCAGCCGGCGACCGTGACGTCCTGCTCGCGCAGCGCGGCGTTGGCGTTGCCCCGGATCCAGCAATGGCCCGTGTGCTGGCCGGTCATCAGCGCGCAGCGGGAGGGCGCGCAAACCGTGCTGCCCGCATAAAAATCTGTAAACCGCATTCCTTCGGCGGCGAGCCGATCGAGGTTCGGCGTCTTGATCTTGCTCTGGCCATAGCAGCCCAGGTCGCCATATCCAAGATCGTCAGCCAGAATGAAGATGATGTTGGGCCTGCGCGGGGCGGGGGCGCGCGCCGCCGGCGATGGCGGGGCAGAGGTCGGCTGGGCGACACCGGATGCCGTCCAGACCACGACCAGGCACCCGATGGTCTTCAGCGCGGACCTCCACAGGTTGCGGTCAGTTCTGTTCATCTTGCCGCAAATTCTGGAAAAGAGACCGAGCCTCGTCCACTCAAATTCCGGTTGCATTTAGGGCCATTCCGGGCACCTTTGGGGAACCGATGTTTCCCGAACAAGAAGCAAACTCCGGCAGTGACCGACGGGAGGAACAGCCGGTGCCTGAAAGCCGGCGTCCGAGTCATCGCTCGGGCCGGGGGCGCCGTGGGCGTGGCCGCGGGCGTGGCCGTGGCGGGTCCCAACCCGCCACATCGCTTCTCGAGCCCGCTCCCGCGGCCGACACCGCAGTGCCGCCGGAAAACCGGTCACCAGCCGAGGCCGAACCCGAACCCGTGCGGTTCGAGGATCTTCCCCCTGTGCCGGAGGCGCCTCTGCCGGAGCCTGACATTCCGTTTCCTGAGGTAGCGGCGGCGCTGGAATCCCCTGACGCCGATCTCACCGACGCACCCGAGGGAGGGCCACCGGCCACCGTCCAGGAAGCGATTGACCGGGTCAGCAACGTCATCGAAACACTGCGGCACAGCCTGGATGACATGGAAGAAGTTCTGGAGCTGCTCGAGTCGTTGGAACGCCAAACCGTCGCCAGCGAGCATGAGCTCGAGACGCTCCGCCGCACGCTTCGCCAGTTTCATCGACCTCTGGATAGACCGCCGCACCAACGCGGCCGGCATTGATGCCGCGGAGGCGCAGCCCCGGCACCGCCGGCGTCGAGGCGCTGATCTCACCGGCCCGGACTCTTGCCGTCGCAGCCGCTCGGCTGAAGTTCGGCCCGCCCGTGACCTGTGTTTACAATCCCCTGGCCTATGCCTGGCGGGCCCACGAGCAATACTTGCGGGCCTATGGAGCCCCGCCCAAGCGCGTGGTGTTCCTGGGGATGAACCCGGGTCCGTTTGGGATGGTCCAGACCGGTGTCCCTTTTGGCGATGTCGGGCTCGTCCGGAGCTGGGTCAAGATCGATGGCCCGGTCAACCGGCCTTTGGAGCAGCACCCGCGTCGGCCGGTTTTCGGGTTCGCGTGCACGCGGGGCGAGGTCAGCGGCCGCCGCCTCTGGGGCCTGTTCGCGAAACGGTTCGGCACCGCCCGCGAGTTCTTCCGGGATCACCTCGTGCTCAACTATTGCCCGCTGGCCTTCGTCGAAGCCAGCGGCCGGAACCGGACGCCAGACAAGCTGCCGGTCCGGGAACGAGACCGGCTTTTCAGTGTCTGCGACGAGCACTTGCGGGTGTCGGTTTCGGTGCTGCAACCCGAGTGGTTGATTGGCGTGGGCGACTTTGCTTTCAAGCGGGCGTTGGCCGTCCTGGGACTGCGCGGGCCAAAGCTGGGGCGCATTCTGCATCCGAGCCCCGCAAGTCCGGCCGCCAACCGCAACTGGGAGGCGTTGGCGGAAGCCCAACTGCGGGACCTGGGAGTCTGGTAGACCCGGCAAAGGTCCGGCGGTGTTCGAGGAAATGGCTTGCCGCCGCCCAAATGGGCGGGGAAGAATCTGACGTATGTTCAAACCATCGGACCTGTTTGATCTGGGCCAGACGGAATACGGGGCGATCTTCGATGGGTGCGAGTTTGCCTGGGACGCACTCAAAAGAATCGAGGCATACCTGAAGGCGAACTTGCGGCCGGGACTGCACAACCGGTGCGACGGAGTCGCGTTTATCGGGGAGAAAGTGTGTATCGGCGAGGGGACCATTGTGGAGGACGGAGCAATGATCAAGGGGCCGGCGATCATCGGTCGCAACTGCGAGATCCGGCACAATGCGTACATTCGCGAACAGGTGATCGTGGGTGACCATTGCGTGATCGGCAATTCGTGCGAGCTGAAGAACGCGCTGCTGCTGAACCGCGCGGTGGTGCCGCATTTCAACTATGTCGGAGACTCAATCCTTGGATTCCAGGCTCACCTGGGGGCGGGGGTGAAGGTCTCGAACGTGAAGCTGGTGGCGGGCAACGTGACGGTGGAGGTGGAAGGGAAACCGTGCGACACAGGTTTGCGGAAATTTGGCGCGTTGGTGGGGGACCATTCGGAGGTGGGCTGCAATGCGGTGCTCAATCCGGGGAGCATCATCGGGCGCGGGGCGGTGATTTACCCGAACGTGAACTGGCGGGGGATTCTGCCGGCGAACATGATCGTGAAGAACAAGGCCGAACAGGAAGTGACGGTGAGAAAGCACTGATGATCAGCGCGATTGATGCCCAGCCGGCCGGTTCGGACCTGGACCTTGTGCGGAAGGTCGAGCATATCTTTTCGCCGGAGGGGATTTTGTCGCGGGCGAAGAACTTCGAGTTCCGGCCGCAGCAACAAGAGATGGCGGTAGCGGTGGCGAAGGCGCTCGAGCACGGGGAGCATTTGGCGGTGGAAGCGGGGACGGGGGTCGGCAAGAGCCTGGCATATCTGGTGCCGGCGATTCTCTATGCCAAAGCCAATAAGAAGAAAGCCGTAGTTTCCACGCACACGATCAACCTGCAGGAACAGTTGACGCAAAAAGATTTGCCGATGCTGCAGCAGGTGCTCGAGCCGGTGACGTTCAGCTTCACGATGCTCAAAGGGCGCGCGAATTACCTCTGCACGCGCCGGCTGCAAAAGTGCCTGCAACAGTCCGGCAACTTGTTCACGTCGTCGGAGGCGGAAGAGCTGCAGCGGATTTACGAGTGGTCGAAGACGACGCGGGACGGCAGCCTGTCGGATTTTGAGATCGAGCCGGACCCGAAGGTGTGGGCGCAAGTGTGTTCGGAGCGGGGGCTGTGTTCGCCTAAGATGTGCGGGTATCCGTCGGAGTTCGCGAAGCAGCACGAAGTCTGCTTTTTCCAGCGGGCGCGGAACCGGATCTTGTCGTCGGATGTGCTGGTGTTGAACCACACATTGTTTTTCACGCTGCTGGGCGGGTTGGACGAGGAGGTCGAGGGCGGCATCCTGTTCCGGAACGATTTCGTGATTTTCGACGAAGCCCACCAGATGGAGAGCGTGGCGTCGAAGCACATCGGGCTGAGCGTATCGAGCGGGCAATTGCGGTATGCATTGCAGCGGCTGTGGAATCCGCGCACGGAGAAGGGGTTGCTGGCGACGATGCGGAAGGGCAGCGCGGTGAAGCTGGTGGCGGAATTGTTGAGTGAGGGGGAGGAGTTCTTCCGGAACGTCGAGGGGGCCTGCGACGAGATCCAAAAGGCGGCGAAGGCGCGGAGTTTTGGCGGCGGGGCCAGCGCGGGCGGGCGGCGGGAGTGGAAGGAGCTGCGGATCCGGCGGGCGGAGCTGGTAAAGGACAATGTGACGCTACCGATCCAGCGGCTGAGGGAGGCGGTCAGCGAACTAATCAAGACGAGCGAAGACAGCGACATGGGGCAGGAGCTGATGGAGTGCAACCGGCGGCTGGCGGAGCTGCGGGAGGAGGTGGCGCTGTTCCTGAGCCAGGCGCAGGAAGACCATGTCTATTGGGTGGAGCGCAGCGGCAAGGCCCAACGGACAATCGAGCTGAACGCGGCGCCGATCGACGTGGCGGGGTTTTTGCGGCGGCGGTTGTTCGGGACCGACACCTCGATCATCATGACGAGCGCAACACTATCCACGACCGGAGGGCAGACGTCCCGCCTGTCTCCATCCAGATCCGGGAAAAGCGCCGGCAGCGTTCACTCACATTCTCCTCCGTTCCCGGAGCCGGACCCACAGAAAAGGCCAGAGAAAGGCAAGACGTCTGGCTTGCGTGACGGGCTGGAATATTTTGTGAAGCGGGTGGGGGCGGAGGTGGCGGGGCGATTGCAGGTAGGGACCCCGTTCGATTACGAAAGGCAAATGAAGCTGTTCGTGGTGCGGAAGATGCCGGATCCGCGGGACGGAGAGTACCGGGACGCGCTGACGCATTGGGTGGAGCATTTTGTGCGGCAGACGCACGGCAAAGCGTTTGTGTTATTTACGAACTTCAAGCTGATGCTCGAGGTGGCGGAGTTGATGCAGCCGTTTTTCGACCGGCTCGGGATCGCCAACCTGGTGCAGGGGACCGGTACGCCGCGCTCGCTGATGCTGGAGAAGTTCAAGGAGGACATCAACTCGGTGTTGTTCGGGACGGACAGTTTTTGGCAGGGGGTGGATGTGCCGGGCGAAGCGCTGTCGAATGTGATCATCACGCGTTTGCCGTTTGCGGTGCCGGACCACCCGCTCATCGAGGCGCGGGTCGAAGCGATCGAGGCGCGAGGCGGCGATTCGTTCCGCGAATTCTCGCTGCCGGAGGCAATTCTGAAATTCCGACAGGGCGTGGGGCGATTGATCCGCACGAAAACGGACACCGGGATCATCGTGGTGCTGGACAACCGGATCCTGATGAAGCAGTACGGCCGGGCGTTCATGGAGGCGCTGCCGAAGTGCCCCGTTGAGGTGGTGTAAATCCGAAATTCGAAAGAAATCCGAAGCTCGAAACCCGAAGTCCGAGGGAGGTCCAACACTTTTGCCTCGGGGTGTAATGGGTCGGATGTGGGTGGGCCGAGTATCCGGCGCGCGGACTTCAGTCCGCAGCAACACCCGAGCGACGATCGCGTCTGGAGTGCGGATGCCCCCGCCAGCGGAGGTATCTGCGGACTGAAGTCCGCGCGCCGGCAATGCCGCAGCGGTCGCGTTCCACAATTAACTGAGGGGGTGCTTCGGGGTTTTCCTTGATTTGGCGGTGAGGGGCGTGCACCGTGGCGCCATGAACACTTCCTGGAGCCGGCGTGATTTCACCAAAACCGTAGTCCTGGCGGGAGCGGGCACGGCGTTGGCCGCCGCCCGCGCGGCGGGGGCCAATGAGCGGGTGCGGTTGGGGTTTATTGGTGTGGGCAACCGCGGCGACCAGGTGCTGGACGCGTTCCTGAAACAGCCGGACGCGGAAGTGGCGGCGGTCTGCGACCTCTCGCCGGCCTACATGGAGTTTGCCGCGAAGAAGAGCGGGACATCGCCGAAGCAATTCAAAGATTACCGGAGGCTGGTCGAGCTGCGGGACCTGGATGCGATCGTGATCGCGACGCCGGACCACTGGCATGCGCTCCAGACGGTGCAAGCTTGCGAGGCGGGGAAGGATGTCTACGTGGAAAAGCCGCTGTCGTTGTGCGTGGCGGAGGGGCGGCGGATGGTCGAGGCCGTGCGGCGCTACAACCGGGTGTGCCAGGTGGGAATTCACCGGCGGTCATCGGCAGTCTGCGCGGAAGCGGCGAAGTTCGTCCGCGAAGGCGGCCTGGGCAAGATCACCGCGGCGCGGGCGTTTCACATTCAAAATGAATGGCCAAACGGGATCGGAAATCCGCCGGACGGAAATCCGCCGGCAGGTTTCGATTGGGAAGCGTGGCTCGGACCGGCGCCGAAAAGAACCTACAACAAGAACCGGACGTTTTACCGGTTCCGGTGGTTTTACGACTACAGCGGGGGCCAGGTCACCAATTTTGGAGTCCATTATATTGATTTCATCCAATGGGCGCTCGGAGCGGAAGCCCCGTCATCGGTCATGGCGATGGGATCGAAAGCAGCGGGGATGAAGGACAACCGTGAGATCCCGGACACGCTGGAGGCGGTTTGGCAATACCCGGGCGGGACACTGGTGACGTTCTCGCAGTTCAATGCGACCGCAGGGCAGTGGAGCCTTCCGGGGTGCGAGGTGGAAATCCGAGGCACCAAAGGCACGCTGTATTTGTTTGGCAACGGCTACGACGTGGTGCCGGACAAGATCACCGAGAACGAATTTCCGGCCAACTCGCCAATTGCCCGGGAGGAGAACCGGCGTTACCGCCAGGACGCCAAGCCGCAAATCGAGGCGCGCAACGTCCGCCCCGGGTCAACGGCCGACACGGCGCCCCACGCGCGGAACTTCCTGGACTGCGTTAAAAGCCGGGGAAAATGCAACTGTGAAATCGAGATTGGGCACCGCAGCACGAGCGCGACGCTGATCGCGAATATCGCACTCAAGACACGGTCGTTGCTGGATTGGGATCCGAAACGAGAGGAGTTTCCCCGGCACGCGGAGGCAAACAAGCTGCTAAACTACACTTACCGGCCGCCGTATAAACTGGGGTAGAACCCTGACACACATTTGGGGTGTCGCGGGCCCTTTATTTGACTTCCAACTGCGCGAAGGGATTATTGGTGAACCCGTCGTTGCGCGCCTCTTCGGGCTTAGCGGAACGATCCGGCGCCGGGGCCGGCCGAGGGGTTTGCGGCTGCGCCGATGGCTGAGGGTGCGGCGCGGTGGGTGGAGGAGCGGCGGCGTGGCCTTCCTGCGGATGCTTCGCGCGCTTGTTGCGCGGCAGCGGACTGATCATGACGTTGATGGCCTTGCCGGTGAGCTTGGCGGCAAAATCGGGGTGGCCATACGGGGTGATCTCCGCCAGAAACTTCTCGATGACTTGAAAGCCGAATTCGGTGTGGGCCATCTCGCGTCCCCGGAACTTGAGGGTCACTTTGACCTTCATATCCTCGCACAGAAAATCGACTGCGTGGCCCACTTTCACGCTTAGATCGTGCGGGTCGATCTTGGGGCTGAGCTGGACCTCTTTGACTTTCGTCGCGTGCTGGTGTTTCCGGGATTCCTTGTCGCGCTTGGCCTGTTCGTACCTGAACTTGCCGTAGTCCACCAGGCGGCAGACCGGCGGCGTCGCCGTGGCGGCGACCTCGACCAAATCCACCCCGTTGGCGCGCGCCAGAGTCAATGCTTCGCCCAGCGACATTACCCCGAGTTGCTTGCCCTCATCCCCGATGACGCGGACCTCGCGCGCACGAATCTTCCCGTTAACCCTGACGAACGGACCGGAGAAGGAAGAAGGACGTGAAGGAAAAGGGCGGCTCAAGACACCCTCATCGGTTGGAGCTTATTCATGCACTTATTAAGACAGCATAAACGCACTACTCATCGACAAAATATCTATGCGTAAACTCTATCGAAAAGGGCACGCGTTGGCAAGCAAATAATTGGCGAAATCGTAACCGCGTATCCGCTGAACCTTGGGTCGGAGCGCCGAGTTGCACTCAGCTTACACGCAGCCGTCGGCGCGCTTAAGCCGATTAAAAATCGGCGCTCCGACCCAAAACTGAGCCGATACGCGAAATCGAAGGCGCGCAATCGCTGCCGGGACCTCAGCCGGCGGCGGCCTGGAGGCTGCGTTTGGCCATGATGGCTTCGACGATTTTGAGGCCCAGCTCCGGCGTTTCGGCCAGGGCCTTCTGGGCGGCTTCTTTGCCTTGCCCGATCAGCTCCCCGTTGAACTGCAGCCAGGCGCCTTTTTTGTCCACGACTCCCGACTCCACGCCGACATCCAGGACGCTGCCCTCCTTGTTGATGCCGTGGTTGTAAAGGATGTCGAACTCAGCCTCCGCGAAGGGCGGGGCCACCTTGTTTTTGACGACCTTCACTTTGACATGATTGCCAACGGCGTTTCCCGCCGCGTCTTTGAGGGTGTCCTTGCGGCGGATGTCCAGCCGCACGCTGGCGTAAAACTTAAGCGCCTTGCCGCCAGGCGTGGTTTCCGGATTGCCGAACATCACGCCGACCTTCTCCCGAATCTGGTTGGTGAAAACGCAGGTTGTTTTGGCCTTGGCCAGCACCGCCGTCAGCTTGCGCAGCGCCTGGCTCATCAACCGCGCCTGCATACCCATCGTCGCCATGCCCATCTCGCCCTCGAGCTCGGCTTTGGGCACCAGGGCGGCCACGGAATCGATCACGATGACGTCGAGCGCATTCGAGCGCGCCAGCGTTTCACAGATCGACAGGGCCTCCTCGCCGCTGTCCGGCTGCGACACGAGCAAATCCTCCAGGTTGACCCCCAAACGCTTGGCGTAGGCGGGGTCCAGCGCGTGCTCCGCGTCGATGAACGCCGCCAGGCCGCCCGCCTTTTGCGCGTTGGCGATTACGTGCAGCATCAAGGTGGTTTTGCCCGACGATTCCGGGCCGAAAATCTCCACCACCCGCCCCCGCGGGACGCCGCCAACTCCCAGCGCCAGGTCGAGGGCGAGGGCGCCGGTGGGGATGACTTCGATCTGCTTCAGCGCGCGGGCGTCGCCCAGGCGCATAATACTGCCCTCACCATAAGCCTTGGTAATGGATGAGATCGCGGCCTCCAGTTCGCGCTGGCGCGCAGCGGCCACTTTGGCGTCTTCGGCGGCTTTAGCTTCGCCGGTTTTGTCGGGTGTTTTCTCGGTGGTTTTTGGAGGCATATACGTCAGTCAGAATTCGAACGGGCGCCATGGTACGAGAGGGTCATGCCTTGTCAAGCGGGTTGCGGCGCGGTTGTGTTCGCTCAGTCTTGGGGCGGAGCGCCGAGTTGCACTCGGCTTACACGCGGCCGTCGGCGCGGTTAAGCCGATTAGAAATCGGCGCTCCGACCCAAGACTGAGCGGATACGCGCGGTTCTATTTTGAAGGCATGATTCTTACTGCCTGGCCGCCGTTAGTGGCAAGGTCAGCCCGCAGGACGGCGGTGGCGTCGACGGTCAGGCTGCGGATGGCGACTTCCCGGGGCGATGCTCCGTTGGGTTCGGCGTCGCTGTAGACGCGGGCGCTGAATTGCCGCCCCGGGGACAGGAATGACAACGGAATTTCAAGTTGGCGGCGCTCTCCGGCGTTAAGTGTTCCCAGGTACCACTCGCTGCCTGCTCTCCGGGCCGTGGTGATGTACTGGCCAATGGAGCCGTGCAGGATGCGGGTCTCGTCCCACACCGTCGGGAGCTGCTTCCAAAACTCGAGTTCCGGCTCCCAAAGGCACTGCGCGGGCCGGTCGTACCAGAAAAGGAACTGCAGCGGGCTGAAGTACACGACCGACGCTGCGAGTTGGTGAGCGTGGGTCGTTTTGAGGCGGCGGTCGTACCAACAAAACGTGTAATCGGCCGGGCCGCAGAGATAGCGGGTGAACGGCAGCACCAGGTTGTGCCACGCGGGCGGCATCTCTTCGTTGCCGCGGACACCCTCCTGCGTGAGCAGGTTGGGGTAGGTACGCGACCAGCCCGTGGGACGATATTCGTCGTGGATGTCGACCACCATCTGGTGTTGCGCGCACTGGCGCACCGCATCGTGCAGCCACGCGGTCCACTTCTGCGGGCCCACGTTGACGAAGCCGAACTTGAGGCCCTTGACGCCCCAGCGCTGGTACAACGGCAGCAGGTCGTCCAGTTGCCGGCTGAGCGCGCGCTGATTGACGTAAAGCAGAACGCCAATGCCCCGATCGTTCGCGTAACGGATGACCGGTTGCAGGTCGAGGCCGCCTTGAGGCCGGTTAGTGTTCACACTGACACGGCGGGCGTCGGACGTATCGGAATTCTCCGGCCCATACCACCCGGCGTCGAACTCGACGTATTGCAGGCCTGCATTGACCGCAAAATCGACACAGGCCAGGCCGCCGCCGGTGCTCAAGGTCGTTTCACGAATGACCTTGCCGGGCTTGATCCAGCCGGTCGAAGCGAGCGCACTCGGATCGTTCAGGTTCAGCACACAGTAATTCTGTTCGAGCAACTGGCTGGGCGAATTAGCGACCATGACAAATCGCCATGGAGTGGTGAAGGGCGTTGAGCCGCTGGCCGAACCGGCGAGGTCGGGGGCGAGCGTAAGCGGTTGGCCGGGGGCGTTCTTGAGCCGCATCCGGGGGTAGTCCACCAGACGCGCCTCGCCCACCGCTGCGGTTAGCCCGTTGGTCATCTCGATTACCAGTGGCCGCTCGCAATTGGCGCCGACTTGGGAGAGCGGTTTGTTAGTGTAAACACCCTGCGCCGAATACACCGGCCAGCATCGGTGGTCCGCGCTGAACCGGAACTCGGTGGCCTCGCCAGCGATAGTGAAAGACTCAACGCCCGGCTGCTCCGGCAAAGTATAACACACCGCGGCGCCTTCGTCGGCGGCCCGGAACGTTAGACGCAGTCTGCGCGGCGACGGTTGACCACGCTGCAAATCGACAATCAATTGGTTGTATTGGTCCCTGATCCGGCGGCGCTCAGAGATGGAGGTTTCCCACGTTTCATCATGACTGCTGACGGTTTTTTCAACGAGCCCGAGTCCGCTATCCAGCGCGGATCCATCGGCGAACCGAAGCCCCAGAGGTGAATCAGCGAGGATGGGCTGGCCGCGATAGGTCACACTCCATTGCGGTTGCCCGCTTGAGGTGAGCCTGAAACCGATCGCCAGGTCGCCATTGGGAGACTGGAGAGTGAGCGGCTGGCTCGGAGCTGCCGGGGTATTACAGGCCAGCAGGAGGGACATAAGGAGGCAGGACAGGGACGTTCGCTGCGGCGCCTTCCGACCGAGAGGCCGGTTAGGGTCGTGCAGATACCTGGAGGTCATGTCCCGCATTCCCGACTGCTGATATCTTAAGATTTCTTTTTTGACAAGGGAGCCGGACGCCGAGTCAGAAGCCGTCGCTTCAATGCGTGGGACCACGCGGGCCCTCGGTCCGAAATCAACCCGACGACAGTCAGTAATAGAGCGAATTGTGAATCCGCTGCCGGTCTCCGAACATGTCATGACGCGGGGCGGATCGACATGTTGGGTTCCGCCCGGCGCTGGGGGCGTGGTCCGCACAGTCCGCGCCCCCTCGCCTTTCAGGGCGAGGGGAGAGAATGGTCGTGGGCGCGGGCCGCAGGTTACCACCGGGTTGGCCTGGCGTTGAGCCATGCGCCGGCGCCACCGCGGTCAGCGGGTGAGAGCACCATCGCCGGCCGCTTCCGCAGCCGGTTCGTCTCCGGTGGCAGAGGGTTTTTGGGCGGTGGCCGCTTCGGCGGCCTCCAGCGTCGCGTAGTAAACGCCCAGGTTGTGCTGAGCTGTTTTGTCGCCCTGGCGGGCGGCGCGGATGAACCATTTTACCGCTTCGTGGACGTTTTTGGGGACGCCACGCCCGGTCTCATAGCAGAGACCAAGGTTGCACTGGGCGGGGGCGCACTCCTGTTCGGCTGCCGCCAGGTACCAGCGGACGGCCTCCTCGTAATTCTGGGGAACAACCTGGCCGGTCTCGTAAAACACGCCGAGATTGAATTGCGCCTGGGGCTCGCCCTGTTCGGCCGCCGCGTGGTACCACTTGACCGCTTCCGCGTAATTTTGCGGCACGCCCTGGCCGGTTTCGTACAGCACTCCCAGGTTGAACTGCGCCGCCGGGTCGCCCTGCTCGGCCGCCTCGCGAAACCACTTCGCCGCCTGCCCGTATTCCTGGGGAACGCCCAGGCCGTTTTGGTAGCAGAAGCCGAGGTAACACTGGGCCGCCTCGTCATTCTGGTCCGCCGCGCGCCGAAACCATCGCACCGCCTGCGGGTAGTCCTGCGCCACGCCCTGGCCAGTTTGATAGCAGATCCCGAGATAGCACTGCGCCGCCGAGTCGCCTTCCTCGGCGGCTTTGCGCATCTCGTCGAAATTCTGCCACGTGTGCCGGCTTACTTCCGCCATAGAACAATCCGTCGCTGTGAAAGAAAATTAGATTCCGGCGCGCAGGAATTCAAGGGTGTAAGCGATCAAAGGCGCGATCCCGCAACACCGGACTCCACCGGGACCCGAAAGCCGAGGGCACCATATGGCGCCGGCAGGCGCCTCCGGTCGGCGGGTTTGGCGCTTCGGGTTTAGGTTCCCTGGCGCAGCTTCTCCTTCTTCTCTTCGAACTCCGCGCGGATGGTTTTGCGCTCGCTGACGAGCTGCTTCTGCAACTGCTCGAGGGCTTCGAAATC
>DATDCV010000236.1:0-22757 GCA_036524155.1 Verrucomicrobiia bacterium | reverse complement strand
GGCGGCCGCCTTCCCGCTGACTCCTGGCAGAGCACCGCCGAGGTCGGTGAAGGAGGCGCCGGCGTTATTGTGATAAACGCGCGTGATGGCGCCCGAAGAGAAACCGTTCGTGGTGCCGGTAATGACCAGGTCGGGAAAACCATCATTGTCGAAATCACCCCAGGCCGCGCAGCCCGAACTCACGCCGGGCAACGCCGTGGGAACCTCGGTAAAAGCGCCGAGCAGGACGTTGCGGTAGATGCGCGTTAGTGGCACTGAGTTCGTGCCTAGGCCCGCCAATACCAGATCGGGGTATCCGTCTCGGTCGTAATCCGCGACGGCCAGCGCGCATTGGCTGACCCCAGGCAGGCTGCTGGGGGCTTCGGTGAAGCTGCCGTTCCCGTCATTGCGAAAGAGCCGGCTCGTGCCCGTGGCCGCCGACGAGCCGGTTTGGCCAGCGAAGAGAATGTCCGGGTCGCCATCCCGATCGAAATCCAGCCAAACGGCAGCGCTCTTGCACACGCCGGGGAATGTCAGTCCCGAATCCACGAACACGCCCTTGTCGCTGCGGTAGAGTTTAGTGGCGCCGTTACTCGAGTGATAGGTATCCGGGTCGCCTGTCAGCAAAAGGTCCTCGTCGCCGTCATTGTCATAATCGCCCCAGGCGAGAGAGCCATCGGCCACGTTGGTGATGCCGGGGAGGGTTAGGGCGGTGAAAGAGTTGGTCGCATTGTTTTGAAAGAGGTACACCCTGGGGCCATAGCCATTGCGGTCCCAGCCGCACTCGGTGAGGTCCAGGTAGCCATCGTGATTGTAGTCCACCCAGGCCAGGTCGTTCTTGTAGCGATTCGGCAGGGAGGATATGGCGTTCGAGAACACGCCGCCACGGTTTCTGTAAATAGTCGTATAGTCAGAAACGCCCCCGCCCAGAGCGATATCGAGGAGGCCATCATTGTCGTAATCCCCCGAGGCACTGGCCCCGATAGGGATCGCCGGCAACCCGGCCGCAGCATCCGTAAAGGTCTGGACCACCAAATCGAAGCGAGAAGTGGCGGTCAAGCCCCCGCTGTCTTGAACCGCAATACTGATGCTGGCTGTGCCGCTTTTGCCGAGCGCTGGACTCAGCGTCACAGTCCGGTTCGAGCTCGCACCGCCGAAGACAACGTTTCCTGCGGGCACCAGCGTTGTGTCGGATATTGAAGCGCTCAGAAGCAATTCGCCCGCGGGGGTCTCGACGTCGGAGATGGAAAACGGAATGGCTGGAGTCGTGCGTCCGGGCACAGTCACCTGGTTGGAGACGGCAGAGATGAAAGGTCGCGCATTCGGGACGGTGAAAGCACTCTCGACGGCAAAGCGCGATCCGGCCAAGGTCGGATCGATGGCCTGCACGCTCCAATAGTAGGTGCCGTGCGGCACATCCCGCAGCCAGCACGCATTGGTCTGGTGGGGACCTCGCTCAGGTAATCGGCGGAAGCCGGTGACCGGATCGGCTGCCGGGGAGAGGTAGTCAAACCCGCCAGGGACGGTGCCGATGCGCACGGCGTAGTTCAGGCCAAGCGTGTTGGTGGTTTCGGCATCGGTCGCGCGGGTCCAGCGCAGGAGCACATCATTGTCCGGCAGGATTTCGGCCGCCAGTTCCGATGGTGCAGTCGGAGGCGAGTTGGAAGTACCGCAGTTGTTGCGGTAAAGGTGGTCCAGGAGGAGGTCCAGATCGCCATCGCCGTCGAAGTCGCCCCAGGCGGCCATAGACGGGGCGTAACGGGCAAGAGACAGGCCCACGTTGGCGTCCACGAACGAGCCCAGGCCGTTATTTCGATACAGGCCGGCGATGGAAGCGTCACAGTAGCTGACGGAGCAACCGGAGACGAAAATGTCGCTGAACCCGTCATTATTGAAGTCGACCCAGTGCGCATCGCCGAAGGCGGTCCCCTGAAGCGTCAGGTTCAAATCAATGAACGTGCCGTCGCCGTTGTTGCGGTAGGCCTTCAGGATGTACGAAGGGAAGGACGGTCCTGTCAGCAAGACATCCAGGTCACCGTCGTTATCATAATCACCCCAAGCCGCCGACCTTCCTCCCAGGTTGAGCAGGCCGGCACCCGCGGGCCTGAACGTGCCGTCGTGGTTATTGTGATAGACCTCGGGAGGAACACCACCCAGCAAATCGAGCCAGCCGTCGTTATCGTAATCGCCCCACACGAAGGGACCGGCGACCGCCGGTAATCCGGTTCCCGCAGCAACTGTGAAGGTGCTGTCGCCGTTGTTGTGATAAAGCACCGTCGAGTAATCGCCGCTCAGGAGCAAATCCAACCGGCCATTGTTGTCATAATCGCCCCACGCCAGGCTCGGACCGGGAACGCCCGTCAGTCCGGCGTTGATATCGGTGAACACATCCCCGCCGTCATTCCGGTAAATCCGGGCGAAACCGTCACCGGCTATGGCCAGGTCCAAATCGCCGTCGCGATCGTAGTCGCCCCAAGCCACGCCATGGGGCGCTCCCTCGGCCAGCTCGGCGACTTTGACAAAAGTAAGGTTGCCATCGTTGCGGTAAATCGACCCCGCCAAATATAAGTCCAGGTCGTTGTCATTGTCATAGTCCGCCCACTCGGGATTGAAGATATTAGTTCCGAAAGCGGCCGGGGTGATGTCGGTGAAGTACTGAGCCGGGAGCGAGAACGTGCCGATGCACGCGACCAGGACATGACAGGCGAAACAGATGCTCCGGTTCGTTAGGGAGTTCATTTGCTTTGCATGGCCGCAGGCCGGTATAGCAACGGCGGCATACTCGTCCACAAAAAAGCACTCTTGATGCCAGTCGTGATTCTTCGTTTTAGCGGTAATCTTATGAGGCGCTACGTGTCCCCTGCGTGCGGTTCCCGCATTTCGCGTGATTTTCACGCTCCAATTGGGCGCCAGATCGAAGAAGTCAGGCCGCCGCGCTGGATGCTTTCAGAGTCCAGGATGAAGCGCGTTGAAAGCCCTGAGCTACATTTACGCTCTCAACTCCCGCTAAAAGTCGACTTCGCGTTGCCGCCGTCGTATGATGTCCGCTGTCAGCCTATGAAACCCGGCCCTGACCAAAGCCGAAACCGGCGCGGCGGACGATTCGGAACGTGGTGTCGCGCGAGGGCGGCCTCATCGGCCAGCGTCCTTCTATTGTTCGTTGCGTCGGCGCTCTCTTCGTCGGCGGCGGACAATTGGCCGGAGCTGCGTGGGCCTGCAAGGAATGGACACGCAGAAACTGCCAGACTGCCGTTAGCCTGGAGTGAAACGAACCATGTGGTCTGGAAAACGCCCATCCATGATCTCGGGTGGTCCTCCCCCGTGATTTGGGAGAAGCAGGTCTGGCTGACGACAGCCACGGAAGACGGGCACCGGATGTTCGCGATCTGCGTGGACGCCGAATCCGGCCGCGTTGTTCAGGACGTCAAGGTATTCGACACGGAACAGCCCGAGCACGTTGCCAGTGTGAACAGCTACGCGTCGCCAACTTCCGCGATCGAGGCCGGCCGTGTTTACGTTCACTTCGGCACGTATGGCACCGCCTGTCTCGACACACACGACGGCAAAATCCTGTGGAGCAGGCGAGACTTGAATTGCGACCACCATGAAGGCCCCGGCGCTTCCCTCATGGTTGACGTGAGCCGACTTTACTTCACGGTGGATGGCCGCGATGTGCAATACGTGGTTGCCCTCGACAAGACCACCGGCCGGACCGCCTGGAAGACGACCCGGTCGGTCGACTACTCTGCGTTTCCGATCAATTGCCGCAAGGCCTTTTGCACGCCCATCCTGATTGACGTGGACGGCCGCCGCCAGCTCTTCAGCCCGGGCGCCAAGGCCATGTTCGCTTACGATCCCGAGACGGGCGCGGAGCTGTGGAAAGCGCGTTACAACGGCTGGTCGATGGTGCCGCGGCCGCTGTTCGGGCATGGCCTGCTCTACGTCATCACCGATTATGAACGGCCTGAGTTATGGGCTGTCCGGCCCGGCGGCCACGGCGATGTGACCGAGACCCATGTGGCCTGGAAGGTGGTCAAGGACATGCCCGCGACCGCCTCGCTCCTGCTGGTTGGCGATCTCCTCTACATGGTCAACGACCAGGGATTCGCTCTCTGTCTCGAAGCTGGCACTGGCACCGTGGTTTGGCGCGAACGCCTGAAAGGCAAACACTCCGCCTCGCCCATCTACGCGGCGGATCGGATCTATTTCTTCAGCGAGAAGAACCTCACCACAGTGATCACGACCGGTCGCGAGTTCCGTGTGCTCGCCGAGAACCAGCTCGATGACCGGCTCATGGCGACCCCCGCTGTGGCCGGCAACGCTTTTATTCTGCGGAGCAAGACCCATTTGTACCGGATCGAATAGCACAGCGATGTATCACCAAAAGACCGTTCACCGGGCTCCCGGCTTTTCCCAGGCTCTTGTTCTGGCTTATACCTGCCTGGTCTTCAGGCCCGGCGCCGCAAGTCAACTTGTCTCCTGGGGCAATTATCCCGGCGACCCGCCCCCCGACCTGAAAGAGGTCCGGGCGATTACCGTAGGATCGGTCCACAGCGTCGTGGTGGACGTGAACGGGTTGGTGACCGCGTGGGGAGCCGACTACAACGGTGAGACAAACGTGCCAATCAACCTGGGGCCGGTGCTGGCGGTGTCAGCCGGGGACGGACACACACTCGCGCTGAAGCAAAACGGAACGGTCGCGGCGTGGGGATTCGATGGCGCGTCAGAGTGCCAGGTGCCGGCGGGTCTTTGGGATGTCGCCGCAGTCGCCGCGGGGGGGCTTAACAGCATGGCGCTAAAGTGGGACGGCACGGTAATCGCCTGGGGCTACGAGGGCAACGGCCAGACCAACCTGCCGCCGGACCTCATGAACATTATGGCGATTTCAGTGGGCGGCACACACTCGCTGGCGCTAAAGGCTGACGGCACCGTCGCAGCCTGGGGCCTGAACGACCTTCACCAGACGGAAGTGCCGGCCTCGCTCACCAACGCTGTCGCCATTGCGGCGGGCTTTAGACACAGCCTCGCTCTTACAGCCGATGGGCGCGTGGTCGCGTGGGGCGACAACAGCGCGGGCCAATGCAATGTGCCAGCGGGTTTGAGCCGGGTCGCGGCGTTGGCTGCGGGCGAAACTTATAGCATGGCCCTGAAGGCCGACGGAACGGTCATCGCCTGGGGCACCGGGCTTTCGACTGAAACGAATGTCCCGCCTGGTTTGACCAATGTTGTCGCCATTGCCACGGCGAGCACCTATTGCATGGCGTTGCTGGGCGGAACCATGCCGTATGTAACCTCGTCCTTGCTCGATCGAACTGTCGCTCAAGGCTTCCCGGTCTATTTTCGGGCCACAGCGGTGGGTTCGTTGCCGCTGTCCTTTCAATGGAAGTTCAACGGCGTCGAAATCCCGGGAGCGACCGATCCTGTGCTGGCGTTGAACTCCGCGGCGCCGGCTGACCAGGGCTACTATTCAATCCAGGTGAGCAATGCTTTCGGTGCTGTAGAGAGTGACGCAGCTTTGCTCATGGTCGCGCCGTTGTGGATCCGCATCCAGCCGCACAGCCAGGCTGGTTTCTGGGGCAACCCGGTCACTTTTGCGGTCGAAGTCACGAGCGGTTTACCACTGACCTATCAATGGCAGTTCAACGGACTCGATCTGCCGGGCGAGACCAACCGCACCCTGCTGCTGCCAAGTGTCCAACCGGCCGATGCGGGGTATTACGCGGTCGTAGTCAGCAATCCGGCGGGGTCAGTCCGAAGTGCCGATGCTGCGCTGACGATTTCTCAGATCGCCGCCTGGGGCTTTAATCCGTACTACACGGTGACCAACGTGCCACCGAATCTAACGAACGTGATCGGGGTAGCCTCGGGCTTCGAGCACAGCCTGGTGTTGCGGGCCGATGGCACGGTGACGGAGTGGGGTGATACTGCCAATTGGCCGACACAAGCGCCGGCGGGTCTGAACGATGCGGTGTCGCTGGCTGCCGGCGGTTTGCACAGCCTGGCCCTCCGGGGCAACGGCACGGTTATCGGCTGGGGAGACAATTCATCCGGCCAGGTGAGTATTCCGGCCGGCCTCTCCAATGTCGTAGCTGTCGCTGCTGGGGTTCGGCATAGCCTTGCTCTGAGGGCGGACGGGTCTGTGCTGGCATGGGGCGACAATAGTTCACGGCAAACCATTGTGCCCGCGGGTCTCAACAACATCGTCCGGATTTCGGCGGGAACCTGGCACAACCTCGCGCTGAGGGCGGACGGATCGATAGCGGTATGGGGTAGCAGTGCCGCTTACCTGACGAACGTCCCGCCCGGACTAACGAACGCCGTCGCGGTCGCCGCCGGCTCCTACCACAACCTCGCGCTCAGCGCGGACGGCAGGGTGTTTGCCTGGGGCCAGACGGGCTCACCGACGAACGTGCCGCCGGATTTGACCAACGCCGTCGCCATCGCGGCGAGCCCCGACCACAGCATAGCGCTCAAATCCGACGGCACATTTGCGGTCTGGGGGAACAGTTGGGCGCTGGTGAATCCGCCCGTCGGATTATTGGGCATCACGGCCGTCGCCGCCGGCGAATACACCAGCATGGCGCTCATCGGTGAAGGGCCGCCGGTGCTCCGGCGAACGGTAACCAACGTGTCCGGAGTCTATGGGCGGACCGTGTATCTGCGCGCCGAAGCGACTGGCGCGCCACCGATGACGTATCAATGGCGTTTCAACGGAGCGGACCTGCCAGGGGCAACCAATGCCGTCCTTGAGCTGGGAGATCTTCGGTTCGAAGAGGCAGGAGCTTACACGGTGGTGGCAGCCAACTCTCGGGGCGCTGCCACCAACTCCCCCATCAACCTTGTGGTGCTGCCCCTCCTGATCACTGCGCAACCTCAATCGCTCACGGTGCTGCCGGCCGCCACGGCCCGGTTCGATGTCGGCGTGCTGGGCCAGCCTCCACTCCGATACCAATGGCAGTTCAACGGCACAGATCTTCTCTACGCCACGAACAGTTACCTGGTGCGAACCAATGTTCAGATCGAGAACGCCGGCCGGTATGACGTCATCGTGAGCAACGATGTCGGTTTCGCGCGCAGCGCGGACGCGCTGTTGACGGTGAGCCGGGTGATCGCCTGGGGCACGAACAACTATGGACAGTTGAACATACCTGGAAACCTCATGGACGTAGTGGCGGTTGCGGCGGGACTGAACCATAGCGTGGCGCTGCGGAACGACGGGACAGTCGTCGCGTGGGGCGACAACCGCTATGGCCAGACCAACGTGCCAGCCGGTCTGTCTGCCGTGGTCTCCATTGCCGCCGGTCCGGGGAATCACAGTCTGGCGCTGAGATCTGACGGCACGGTGGTGGGGTGGGGAGCAAACGGCTCGCGGCAGACCAATGTGCCGGCAGGCCTGGCTAACGTGATCGCGGTCGCCGCTGGCGGGTCCCACAGCCTGGCGTTGAAAGCCGATGGCGGTGTGGTGGCCTGGGGAAACAACGTTTGGGGCCAAACCAATGTTTCGGCGGATTTGACCAGTGTGGTTGGAATTGCGGGCCTGTCCAACAGCAGTGCTGCTTTGCGAGCGGACGGGACGATCGTCACCTGGGGTGCCATCAAGAGCATCCCGCTTACGAACCTGGTCTCCATCGCGGGGGGAAGTTCGGTGCTGGGACTGCAAGCCAGTGGTAAAGGCGTCACCTGGAGTGGCGGCCGCTTCCCGGGTCTTTTCACGCCTCCCGGGTTCTCGAACCTGGTCGCCGTCAGCGCCAACCTGGACCACTACCTTGGCCTCAAGACCAATGGCACAATCGTCAGCTCAACTGGTTTGCGCTTCCTGGACGTTCCCGCGGGACTTACGAACATGGGCATGATTGCGGCCGGGGCCTACCATGGCGTCGCGGCATCTGCTGCGGGCCAGCCGTTTATCAACGCAGGACTGCCCGATCGCACGCTCCTTATTGGCTCTACTGATTACTTTTGGGTGTCGGCGACAGGCGCGCGCCCGCTGAGTTATCAATGGCGATGCAACGGCACTAACATCCTCGGGGCGACCTCTGCCGTCCTCACCCTCTACGGTGTTCAGTCCAACCGCGCGGGGCTGTATTCCGTGACCGTGAGCAACGCTCTTGGAGTCGCTACCAGCCGGGAGTTCGCCGTCAACCTCGCCGCCTTATGGATTACGAACCAGCCGCAAGACGTTTTGACTTTTCAGGGTGGCAGCGCGGTGTTCTCGGTGCGCGCTGCCGGCGTGGGGTCGTTCCGGTACCAGTGGCAGTTCAACGGTTCGGATTTGCCAGGCGCAACCAGCAGCACTCTTTCGCTTGCCAATGTGCAGGTGAGCCAATCCGGCGCCTACACTGTCAGGGTCAGCAACGCCTATGGCGACGCGATGAGCCGCCCCGCGATGTTGTCGGTTAACCGTGTTGTTGCCTGGGGCGATAACACTTCCGGGATGACCAATGTGCCCGCAGGGCTGAGCAACGCAGTTGCGATCTCCGTTGGCATCTCCGCTGTCACCGCCCTCAAGTCCGACGGCACAATCCGAGCCTGGGGCAGACCGGCGGTGACCAATATTCCCCCCGGGCTGAGCAACGTGGTGGCGGTTTCCTGCGGCTACGTGGACGCGCTGGCGCTCAAGGCCGATGGCACCGTCGCCGGGTGGGGCGGCAGCTACCCCGTGCCGGACGGGCTTAGTGAAGTGGTCGAAATCATCGCCAACGGGTCGTTCAACGCCGCGCTGCGGGCGGACGGCACGGTCGTGGCCTGGGGTGATAATTCCGTTGGGCAAACCAATGTTCCCCCGGAGCTCACGAATGTTGTCTCCCTGTCTTCGCGTCACGCTTCTCACACCCTGGCACTCATCGAGGACGGCACTGTGGCCGCCTGGGGTCTCAATGACTCAGGACAAACCGCTTTGCCGGAGGGTCTGACAAACATTGTGTCGGTTTCCGCCGCGTATTCCCTCAGTGTTGCGTTGCGGGAAGATGGGACCGTTGTGGCGTGGGGGGACAATACCTACGGCCAGACTAACGTGCCGGCCGGGCTGACTAATGTCGTGAAGATTAGCAGCAACGGTTTCACGGTCCTCGCTTTGAGGGCCGACGGCACCCTGGTTGCCTGGGGTTCCAATTCGTATGGCGAAACCAATGTGCCGACGGGCCTGAGCAATGTTGTGGACATGGTGGCCGGCGGTTCGTGTGCGGCACTGAAGCAGGACGGCACGATCGTGACCTGGGGCGCCACGCTCCCCGGGCAGGCCATCGCCTCGCTGCTGCGCAACGTGGTGTTTGTGGCTGCGGGCGGCGCTTATGCCGCACTGCTGAGCGATGGCCCGCCAGCGGTTTCGCGAACTGTGGCTGACCCTTTCTGGCGCCCGTTTGAATTCGGCTTTTCTTTCCCGACGGAACGCGGACGAGTGTATCTCGTGGAATTCAAGGATGCCCTGACGGACCGCGTTTGGGGAGCGTTTCCGTTGGTCCGCGGCAATGGGCGCGTTCGCGCCTGGACTGACAACTCTATCCCCAGTCCCACCCGCTTTTACCGCGTCCGTTGTTGGTAGGAGCGCCCGCACCCGGGGCAGGCCGATTACGGAGTTCTGCGATGCCAACCGGCTTCCCACCCGTGAGCGGCTGCGAGGGACTGTCGCCGGCCCGATTATACGTGCGAAGGGCTCTGATCGGGTCTCCCCGTGACGAGTTTCTGGAGCTCGGCACGAACCTTCGCGCGAAGGCTATCCTTCCAGTACTGCTCCAGGGCTGGCGCCAGCGTGACCGCGGCGGGTTTTTCCGGGTTGCTTTTGAGGGCCTGGGCCGCGGCGGCAACCAGGCGCGCCTCGGCCGGCCCCAGGACGGCAACGATAGCTTTGAGGTCGTCCTCGGGCAGAGTCCGCAACGCGTCAACGACGTTGGCGAAGCTGGCCGCCAGGCCGGAGTTACCTTTTAGAAAGAGCTGGCAGTCGTTGAGGAAATCCTCGGAGCTCAAGCGGGCAATGCCCCTCAACGCGAAACCCTTGGCGGCGCGTGGATTCGTGCCGGAAAGCAATCTGGCGATCACCAGGCTGGCGATGGGGCCGGTCTCCGGGGAGGCATACAATCGGTTCAGCTCGGCGTCGGTGTGGGCGGGTTGGCCCGCCATGACAAACACCGCTTCACGCGCGACGGTCCAGGGCCAGGAATATTTGGGGAACAAATCGCTGCTGTACCTGAAGACGAACCCGGAGAGGAGGGACACCATATTGTTCCGGGCCAGCGCCTTTTCGACGTCATCCATCGGCAGCGTGAATTTCGTTTCCCGATCATCACTCTCGAAAACGCGGTCGAAGGGCGCCAGGATTTCCGTGCGCAATAACTTGTCGAAGGCGCTCGCTGCCTGCTCGAGTTGCGCCGGGGTTGCGTTCGTGCCCCGCAGCCTCAGTTTAAGGATGCGCACCGCCTCGGTCATGGCGAACCCGGCCAGCGAACTCACCGGTTTCCCGGCCACAAAACGGTTGGGCACATTCCTCCCGGATCCCTCCGTTTGCTGCCGCGCGCGGGCAAAGGCGCCGGAGACGAACCGCAGGCTGGCCTTGAAGCCCTTCTTGGTGGAGTCGAGCTCAAACCGGCCGGTGCGGTCATTGATCCGGAGCACGTTATTTGTGTCTTCGGGATCGCGCCAAACCAGGTTCCGACCCTCGAAGGCGGCGTGCCCGCCGAAATCGGAGATGCTCGCCAGAAGGGCGGCCGGGGGAACACTCATGGAGAGTTGAAACGGGGGAGTTGCCCCGCCTTCCGACGCAAGATCGGGGACGTGTCGAAAGCTGATGCCCATCAGGAGGTTCCAACGGTTGGAGGAACCTGGCGGATTCGGCGCCAACCGAATCACCGCGCCCGTGAGCAAATCGGAGTCCTCCATCTGGAGCTTGCAGGCCCCGCCCGGCGGATACAGCGCCATAACCTTCTCGGCGACCAATAACGAGTACCTGGAGTCGGCGGACCTTCCCGGACCGAATTCCACAAGGGCGCCGTGCTTCGGCGAGATGATCACGCTCGCCTGGCCAACCATCAGTTCGTCAAGGTTCGTGTTGTTGATGGTGATCACCAGGTCCTCGGAACGTTTATCAAAATCACGGATCCAGTCGGCGCATTTGACAACCGCCCGCTCCTCCCGCGTCAGTGCCTTCTTCAAGGGCGGTGCGTCTTCGACTTCCTCCAGTTCGATTCGCAACTGAACGCCCGAGCGGGGGCTTTCCGGGCCTGTCGCCGGCCGGGATAATATGTCCCAGCTTGCGAACCGGGCTGATTGCGTAAGCTTTCGGTTCACCTCGCGGAACAGGGCGGCGCTGAGCTTCTTGCCCGAGCGCAGCCCGGTGAGCTGCAGAATCTCCGCCCGGGTGTTCGTGTGATTACCGGAGATTTCGATGTCCACAATCGTTCCGGACGGACCCGGGTCACGAATCGCCACCGTCAGCTTTGCCTTGCCGGTGCGCGGGTCCGGATCAATACGGATGTCGATTTTTGGGAACAGGAAACCTCGCTCGAGCAGGCACGCCTTGGCTACGTTCTCAACTGCCTCGCGGCCGCTGGGGTCGAAGTCGACTGGTTCGCCCGGGCCCCAGCACGGCGGTTGCCCGCCGGAATCGGTGGAGGGTTGAGTGGCCCGCAACACCGCGTCGAAAGTGACCCCGTTATCCTTCTTGCCGTCCGTGTTTTCATCCGAGGCCGGCTTCTTTCCGGGCACGGACATCAGTGAGAAATCAGGCGGCCGGCGTTGGTATTTGGTCAGCCGGTCAGTAATCGCGGAAGCCAAAGAGCGGCTTACGCCCGTCACCGCGACCGCACCGCAACGAAACCGTGCCCCTTCAACAATGTCCACCCGCGCGCGCCCCGCTGTTTCGTTGTAGCTGACGGCCACCTTGGGGTCGGGGAATCCGCCGCGCAGGTAGCCGGACCGGACGCGTTGTCGCAGGGTGTCGAGGAACTGCTGGCGCTGGGCTTGGGGGTGAGCCGCCAGGAGGTAACTGACGCTCACAGCGAGGCCCCGGCGCAAGGCCGCCGCGGTGTAAGCGGTGTTGCCGTGGAAATCCAGCAGCGCGGGGTCGCCCGACTCGCTCACCGTGCCGACTCCGGTCTCCTGCCAGGTGGTGGCCGTCCGTTGCTGAAGCAAGTCCGCGAGCGCGTCGTTTTCCCTGCCTTTAACCAGGTCAACCGGTTTGAAACCCAGCTTGGTGCGGCGATTGGCGTCGGCACCCGCTTCGAGCAGAGCTTTGGCGGCCGCCATTTGCCCGTGTGACGCCGCCCAGTGCAGCGGAGTGTTCCCATTACGGTCGGCCCCGTTCACTTCGGCCTTGTGCTTAAGGAGCACCGCAATAGCCTCAATCCGACCTTCACCGGCTGCGACGTGCAGGGCAGTGGCCGAATTGGTTTCGTTTACTGCATCGACCGGCGCTCCTTTGGCCAGAAGCAACTCGATGAGTTCGGCCTTGTTGCCGCGGGCGGCTTGGTGAATCGCCAGAGCCCCGTATTTGTCCGGTTTGCCAAATGTCGCGCCGCGCTCGAGCAACAGCCTGGCAGTCGCAGCCTCCCCGTTGTGCAGGGCGCAATACAACGGCGGGTGCCCGTCGCGATTGCGCACCTCCAGGTCCGCCCCGGCATCCAGCAACGCTCCAGTTGCTGCTTCGTGGCCCGAACGCGCCGCAAAATGCAGTGGCGTCACGCCGTTGGTATCCGCCTTGTTTGCCAGCGAGGGGTCCGCCTGCAAGAGGGCGCGGATTTTGCCGACATCTCCAGCCCGGGCCGCATCGTGTATCTCGTCAGCCTCGCAAGTAACGGGCGACAACACCAACAGGCAAATTATCCCCAGCGCCGAATTGACCCACGATTTCATAATTGATCTCATACAACTCCGGTGCTTCCTCGACAGGCTTCCTCACCTGATGGGACAAACTGTTCCACCCTGCCCCAGGTGAGGCGGCCGAATCTGCTCCGTATTCCACCGCCGTTTCGGCCTTGCGTCAAATGAAATTGTGAGGTTGCTTCCATCACCCTACTTGCGCCGAACCGACGGGAAAACCCTCAAATATTTCACGATTCCGTGCTTCAAGCTGGCTGAACGCGCTGTTCTTTGGCATGTACGCGGCCGACACTATGAACCTGCAACCAGCTACTCAAATTGTGCCCCGAACTCGCCTAGGAATTCCGTCCCGCTTCGCCGGGTTCGCTCTGGCCGGTTTGGCGCTCATCTCCACCCTCCCCAATCGGGCCGGAGACGGAGTCGCCGCGTTTTCGACGCCCGTTTCAGGCGCTAAAGCGGACGGAACCAGCGACTGCACGGCCGCCATCCAGCAATCGCTCGATCAGGCGGCTAAAACCGGCGGCCAGGTCTTGCTGCCGCCCGGGCGCTACCTGGTCCAGGGCAGTCTGCGAATTCCGCCGGGCGTTACTCTCCAGGGCGTCATGGAGTCGCCCGTGTGGAGCGAACCGCTCCGGGGATCGGTCGTGCTGGCCACGGGCGGACGTGACCGGGAGGAGGGGCCGGCGCTGTTCGAGATGGGCCATTCTTCCGCGGTCCGTGGCGTGACCGTTTGGTATCCCGAGCAGCAGGTCACGAACATCACTCCCTACTCCTGGACCTTTCACCTCCAGGGCCACGACAACACGGTCGAGAATGTGACGTTAATTAATTCCTACAACGGCATACGAATCGGGCCCGAAGGCAATGTCCGGCACCGGATCCGGAGCGTCTATGGCTGCGTGCTGCGGAGAGGCATCCTGGTGGATTCCTGCTCCGACATCGGGCGAATCGACAACGTCCAGTTCCATTGCCACTGGTGGTCGGCCGCGGAAGTTGGCGGCGCGTGGAAGCCTGTGCACGAATTCATGTGGAAGAACTGCGAGGCTTTCATCTTTGGGCGCACGGATTGGCAATACGTCAACAACACGTTCGTCTTTCCTGTGAACATCGGCTACCGTTTCATTAACACCAAAAGCGGCGCCGCCAACGGGCAATTCTCCGGCATCGGCGCCGACGAGGCCCAGGTGTGCGTCAAGGTCGAGCAGATCCAGCCCATGGGCTTGCTCATTTCCAACGGCCAGTTTGTCTGCATGCACGGCGACCAGCGCATCGAAGTCCTGATCGAGAAAACCTGTGCCGGCTCCGTCCGGCTCGTGGACTGCGCCTTTTGGGGCCCGGCGCGCCAATGCGTCGTCTCCCACAGCCGAAGCTTCGTCTCGCTGTCGGACTGCTATCTCAGCAGCACCGGCCGCGCCCAAAATCCCGGCGTGCCGCTGGTCGAGGCCGACAGCGGCAAACTCCAGGTGCGCGGCTGCAGCTTCGGCAGTGATGAACCGTGTATTGCCCTGCGCAAAGGCCTCCAACACGCCATCATCACCGAAAACAACGGCGTGCGTGGCCTCGAAGTCGCCAACGAAATAGGCGACCGCGCGGTCATCGCCAACAATGAACCGGAGAGGAAGTAGACAGAAGGCCACGGCTGAGCTTGTATCGCTTCGCCGGCTCCCTAAGATAGCCCTGTGTGCGCTTCAGGTAGTAACCAGGCATCTGTCAGCCGCGGGGCTGAGACCCTGGATTCGGGGGTCGGCAAGGTGGCGGCCAGCCAACCTCGAGAGGGTGTTGGGGCGGCGATCTTGTCCTCGCAGCCGAGACCGGTCCGCTTCGCCGCACTGGATTTCGAAACCGCCGACTACGGGCGGGACAGCGCCTGCGCCTTGTCCATCGTCACCGCCGAAAACGACGCGATCACCGACACCTGGACGACACTGATCCGGCCGCCGCGTCGCGATTTCGCTTTCACCTACTTGCACGGCATCGCGTGGACAGATGTGAAGAACAAGCCGACGTTCGGTGAGTTGTGGGACGACATCACCCGTAAGCTCGAGGGCGTGAGTTTCATTGCGGCGCACAATGCTTCGTTTGACCGGTCCGTGCTGCGGGCCTGCTGTGAGGCGGCAGGGGTCCAGCGGATCAAATCATCGTTTGTCTGCACGGTCAGGGCTGCCCGAACAATCTGGGGCTTCTATCCCGCCAACCTGGCGGCGGTGTGCCGCCAACTCCGGATCCCTCTTCAGCACCACGACGCCGAATCGGACGCCCGGGCCTGCGCCCGGATCGTGCTGTCAGCCCGCGAACGCGGCCACCCCTACGAGCATCTCCAAAAAGCCTGCGCCCTGAAATTCGATCGGCGGTAACCAAGGCGAACAAATGAGGGTGCTCGCTAACAGCAATTCTCATTTTGGTGTTGTAGCGCAGCCGTCCCGGCTGCGAGTTCAGACGGCGTCCCGCCGTTCGCACCTTCACAGGGCGAGACGCCCCGTCGACCCGCGGGCGAGGACGCCCGCGCTACGCCAAAATGAGAATTGCTGGCTCGCTAACGGTGCTGCTTGACGCATGATCCATTTTATGGCAGTTTGCTGCCATGAGTGGCAGGCTCAAGACGGTACATATCACACTAACAGCGCAGATTGCCGAGCTCCTCGAAGCTGAAGTGGCTGCAGGCCGGTTCGCTAACCTCTCGGAGGCGGTTCGCAACGCCGCGTGGAAGGCATTTGCCGAGGACCCCGCAGCGGAACTGCGGGCCGCATTCAACCAGATTGATGAATCAGGCGGCGATAACGCTCCGGACCGCGCAGCGATCGCGGCCGAAATTCGGGCCTGGCGCGCGCAGCGGTGAAGATCATTGTCGTCGATACGAATACGTTCATTGCGTCTGGCTGGCGGATCAATGCCCACGCCCGGCGGGTGTTCGCGAGTGTGGCACGGCGCCGTTTCCGGCTCGCGGTTTCGACGGCCATCCTGGAGGAATACCGTGGTGTGAGTCAGCGGCCGCGTTTTGCGGGGAAGAATTACGCCGGCTTGCTGGCGTGGATTGAGAAGTACGCGCTTGTCGTTGACCCGGCGCCACTCGGAAAAAAGCGGTCACGGGATCCGAAAGACGACATTTTCCTCGCTTGCGCTTTGACCGCCGGAGCCCGGTATCTCGTGTCCAGCGATCAGGACCTGCTTATTTTGGGAAAGCCTTTCGGAATCGAGATCGTACGGCCTGAGCAATTCGTTGCGCGCCACAAACTCTGACCTCACCGATTGGCCCCCGTCCTGTGCATAGCGTCATAAATCGTTGCGCCGGGTCGGGGGAGCCGGCCTACAACATTCACGTAGGCCGCATGCCCCCACGCGGCGGGACTTTTGACGTCATGTGCAGTTCCGCCGTCGACCTATCTTGGCCGGTAAACCCGGATCTCGGCTTTTTGGGAACCGCGAGCAGGAACAGCCAGGTAAAGACGGTCCAGCACGGAGCTGAAACAGCAGGTGCGTGCGCCGGGTGCCGTCGGCATCTGCGAAACACGTGTGTAGGCGTCGGGTGTGGTCTGCGCGACGGTGTCAATGAAGCCTTCACCGCAGGAGAGGTAAACGCGTTTGCGGGCCGAGTCGTAGAAGAGGTCGTCGGTGTCGCCGGAGATCGCAAGATCGGCGACGGGTTTACCGCCAGCCGTGTCGAGCACCACCAGGCGGGCGGGTTGACGGCAGCCGATCAGCAGCCGGCCGTTAGGTTCGTCCAGCGCCATGGGGAAGTTGGCCTGAAATTTTTCCATCGGCCAGCTCCCGGTCACCTCGCGTTTCACACGGTCGATCACGGCGATTTGCCTGGCGTCGGGGACATTGACAAAAATGCGGCGGCCGGCGGCTTCCAGTTGGAAAGACTCAGGGTGCGCCGCGAGTTTGATGGTGCCGGTTTCCTTGCCGGCTGCGACATCGATGGCGCCGAGAGCCCCTTCGCCATAGCCAAGCCACGCAAGTTTGGATTGGGAGTCGAAGCGAAGGTTGTCGGCGTCGGCCAGCGCGGAGAGAGTCTGCAGCGGTTTGAAGGTGGCGCCGCTGAGGATTTGGAGCGTGCCGTTGTCGCCGTTGGCGACGATCACCTGGTTCGGCTCCGGAAGGTAAAGCACGCCGGTGGGCTTGGACATCCCGGCGAGGCTGCGAAGTCGCTTGCCAGCGGCGAGATCAACGACTTCGACGCTGTTGTTCCCCAGGGCGGCCACCAGGAGCCGTTTGCCGGCGGTATCGATCGCGAAATGGTCAAAGCGCCCTTTGACGCCGGGCAGCGGGATCGTTTGCACGAGCGCGAGTGTGGCGGGTTCCGCGGCGTGGACCGTGAACGCCAGCATGCCAAAGAGCACCAAAGTGGCGCGTTGCATAAGGTCTATTTGCTTCCGTAACTGAAATCGTCAAACAGGGTCACGCTGTCAGCCTTGGTCCACACGCCGACTTTGCCGGCATCGGCGAAACTGTCGTCCGACGCTTCGATGACCTTCCTGCCGTCGTAGATCACCGCAAATCTGTTGCCAGAAAACTCGACACGTAACGTATGCCAGACGCCCGAGGCCACTTTGGTGTTGACGTTCTTGAATGAGACGCGCTTGCCCTTGATGGTGTGGTAAATGGTGACGTTGTCCTCCAGCGCATTGGCGCGGGCGATGTAATAGTTGTCGGCGTCCTGGCAGCGCCACACGAGGCCGCCGGCCTGGTCTTCCTTGCCCGAAATGGGTTTGAACTTCACCTCGACGAACCCGTCCTTGAGATTCGTGTCGTTCTTGAAGCACACGGGGTAGGTGGCCTCGCCGGACTGCTTCAGCACGTTCGGTTTGCTGGGCGCCGAACTATCGGCCACGACTTCCCATTTGGGATCCCCTTTGCCGGTTTTGGTGGCGGTCCAACCGGGCGGGGGCGCGCCGGCGGTGCAGTCGTCAAAAGTCACCGTGCCGGCCAGAGCCACATTACCGAGGAGCCCGAGGATCGCGATCGCAGGAATGGTGGGTTTCATTGGGAGTACTCATAACACAACCAGTTGGACTTTCAAAGTCGCGGTGTGCGCCAAGACGCTTGACATCACAATGGCTTTCGCGCTATCAGCAGGCAATAACTGCAATTAAAATCGAACTGGAGGGATCAATGAACCGTAGAACTTTTGTAAAAACACTACCGGCCCTGGCCGTGTTAGTTGGCGCGGCTGCCGGCACAGCCCAAGATACGGCTCAGCCCGAGGTTGGCTTGAAGCCCCTCATCCTCCCGAAGCCCGAGACCGAAGGAGGCAAATCTGTCCTGGCGGCGCTCAAAGACAGAAGGACCACACGCAACGTCAGCGCCAAGGAACTCTCGGCGCAGGTGCTGTCGAATCTCCTCTGGGCGGCGTTTGGCGTGAACCGGGAAAGGGGTTCGTTCGGGAAGCCGGGCCGGACGGCCGCCTCGGCAAGCAACTCGCAGGAAATCGACCTCTACGTTGCGCTGCCCGAAGGCGTGTATCTGTACGAAGCCGCTCCCCATCGGCTCGCCCCCGTTGTCGCGGGGGACTTCCGGGGTCGCGCTGGCCGCGGCGCCGCGGCGTCCGCACCAGTGAACATCTTCTACGTGGTCGACCTGTCGCGCTATGACACGGGGCCCAGTCAACCCGACCGCCGCATCGGTGAACCGGAGGTTCAGAAATCCTATTATTATACCGACACGGGCTTGATAGCGGGCAACGTGTACCTGTTTGCCGCTTCGCAAGGACTGGCCGCCTGGTTCCACAACTGCAACAAGGAGGCGGCGGCTAAGGACTTCATGCTACGACCCGAGCAGCGCGTGCTGTTTGCACAGACGGTTGGCTATCCCGCAGTCTGAAGGGCTTATTCTTTACCGTCTACCGGCACAAAACTAACCGCGTCTCTTGTTCTTTAGACTGGGGATCGCGGCGGGTCTTCCTGGCGCCCTTGGCGTAAATTCTGCTCTGAAGCAGCTTTATGCCGATGCATCGATTAGCTGCAGTGTTGTTCATCTTTACTTGGTTTTGCCTTCCGTCCGTGGGAGACACCTTGATTTTTGTGGCGCAATGGGACGCCGCACTCGGGGCGACCAACTATAGCTGGTTCAATGCAGCCAACTGGTGGGCCTCAGACGGCGCGGGAAACCTGGTGCAGGCCGGCCGAGTCCCAACCGCCAGCGAGGGGGCGATCGTCACCGGTTTTGTGGATGCATTCGCCTCCGCGGTACGCGTTCAGGAGATCGTTCTGACGAACGGAGCGACGGCGACCAACGGCACCTTCGCCGCTGAACGTCTACTGTTGCAGAGCGGCAGCACCTTCCAGGACGCGAAGGTCAACGTGCTGTCGCGGCTCCAGGTGGGTGGGACCAATTGTACTTTGGAGAACACAACGCTTAGCGTCCTCTCAACCGGCGAGGGCCGGCTCAGCCCGGTCCCGCCAGCTACCCAGGCAACGCTTTGGCTGGATCGCGGCTCTATGTTCTGGGTCGGAGCACGGCTTAACCTCGCGGATGGTTCCCAGATCAACACACACGGACCGCTGACGGACAAGCTAAACACGCTAGCAGTTGCAGCCGGAGCGATCCTCACCGCCACTAATACCACCCGGATTCAGGGGTCAGGGTCAGCCGTGACTCCTTTGGTGATTGACAACAGCGGGCTGATCCAGAGCCAGGGCGGGACTCTGGTTTTCGACGAGGCAATCGAATGGCGAAGCAGCGCCGGCGTTGGAGAATTCCGCGCGGTCGATGTGAATGCGCAATTGCTTTTCTCGAGCCCGATGCAGGTGCCGGCGGGCGTAATCAGCCGATTCACTGGGCCAGGCATGAGCCGTTTCCAGGCTGGGGCGACGATCGACGGACAAGCGCAGGTTGGAGTCGCGGACAGCGCGAGCCAGTTCTTCATGGCAGGCAACCTGGTAATCGATGACTCGGTCGGCGGTTCCGGAACCCTGCGCACCCTTGGAGCCACCAACGGGGGTTCCGTCTTGCGCTGGAATAACGGCATCCTGAATCTTTCGGGGGTAAACGTCGACGCGGGTGCGGAAATGGATTTCGCCGGTGACCCCGGCACCAGCCGTGTGCTCTCCGGGTGTGCCATCACCAACCTCGGACTGTGCGCGTTGGTCAGTCCTGGGGTCGGGATGGTTCAGGGCGCCTCAATCCACAACGAACCCGGCGGAGTTTTCGAGGTCCGCGCGGACGGAACGTTTTCGGGGACGACAATGCCCGGGGGCGGGGAGTTCGATAACGGGGGCGTGTTCCGGAAAACCACAACGGGTATCACGAGCTTCGGCGACGTGGGCTCCGCTGCGGGGCCGGAATTCAACAATACAGGACTGGTGGACCTGCAGAGCGGCGGGCTTAATCTCTGTGGCGGCACAAGTTCCGGGCAGTTCCGCACGGGCGGAGACGGCTCGCTCTGGTTTTGGGGCGGTACGCACGCCCTGAACGCGGGAAGCGCCTTCACCGGCGCCGGTCCAGTCCGCCTGCTTCAGGGGGCAAGCGCACCCGCTTGGCACGTTAGCGGCAGTGTCAGCGCTGAGAGGCTGGAATTGGGGCCAAACGGCACTGTCGTAGGCTTCGGCAAAACGTCTCCCGCGCCGATTCGCATCGGGCGGCTCCTCGCCAGTGATAACGGGGTGCTGACAAATGGCAGCTTTGAAATGCGAGATGTGGAGTTGCGGGACCAGGTCGTCGTTGCGGACTCGACGCTGACAGTCTCGGATACATTAGGACTGGCAGGCACGAATTGTGCCCTGAGCGCCTCCGCTCTCAACGTCGCAGCCGGTGCAACAGGCCAAATGAGCCGCGACGCGGAAGGAAGGCGTGCGCGGCTGGAGTTGCGCCAGGGAGCGACGATTGACATAGCGGGCCAGCTCAGCATAAGCGACGGCGCGTTGATCAGCGGAGGAGGTTTGCCGCAAAACCGGGTCGTTATCCGGCCGGGAGGAACGCTGGCGGCAACTAATGCTGCCACGGTCCGTGGCTCGGCAACGGGTCCTCTGGCCTTCGACAACTCCGGAGTAGTGCATGTAGATAGCGGTACATTGACTTTTGAGGAGGGGATTCAGTGGCAAAGCAGCGGTGGCCTTGCCCGGTTCCATGCCGCCACCGAACCGGCGGTGGTCCACTTTGCGAGCCCCCTTGAAGTGCCTGCGAGTATGACCTGTGTCTTTACGGGCCCCGGCACTAACCGTTTGGCAGGGGGTGGCGTCATCGCCGGCACTGCCCAGGTGGGTTTCAGCGGCCAAGGTTCCCCAACCCCAGTCCCTGGCAACCTGGAAATCAATGACGATCTCAGTGGCGCCGGCGCTTTGCACGTTCTGGGCGGCGCAGTTCAGGGCGGCGGAGTGTATTGGAATAACGGGACGCTGAGCCTGGCATTGCTGGTGGTCGAGGCCGGAGGCCGCGCCGTTATCGGAGGAGATTCCACGGCCGTGCATCAACTCGCGGCGTGCACCATCAACACGGCTGGTTTTCTCACCTGGGCCGGGCAGCCAGTGACCGCGGGGGCCGGGGCAGTGATTAACGTTCTGAGTGGCGGGATGCTCGATCTGCAGGGCGATCCAATCGTCATGTTCAGCGGCATCGGGTCGCACTTGTGGATCAGGAACTGGGGTACGTTCATGAAATCGGCGGGAACGGGTTCCAGCGTGATCGCAGCCGATGTGGCCAACTCCGGTCGGTTTGAGATCCGAACGGGAAGCCTGGAAGTGCAGGGCGCGTTGATTCAAAACCCTGGCAGCACCATCGTGCAGACCGGAGCAGTGCTTGCCGCTCCTACTTTCACTGTGCTTAGCGGCACCGTTTCCGGCGGGGGTATTATCAATGCCGTTCTTGATAACGCGGGGATCATTGCGCCCGGAACGCCGCTCGGGATCCTGAGCCTTTCGCCGGGCAGGGATCTTCACCAGGCGCCGAGCGGGGTGTTGCAGGTCGAGTTCGGCGGGACCGAGCCCGGCGTTCAGGCGGATGAACTCGTCGTCGGCGGAGCCGCCCAACTCAGTGGCACACTTGATGTTCGGCTGATCAACGGTTTCATTCCTCAGGTCGGCCAACGGCTCATGGTGTTGACGGCCGGTTCGCTGACGGGTGCCTTTACGGCAACTATCGGGACACCTCCAGCGGGGACGGTTTGGGTGCCGCGCTACAGCACGACCAACGTCACCATCGGCCTGGCTGAACCGCTGAAAGTAGCCGGCGCCTCAGGCGGCCCTGGAGAATTCGCCTTGTCTATCGGCACCACGGCCGGGTTCAACTATGTTGTTGAAGCGTCCGAAACTCTAAGTCCTCCGGACTGGCGCACGGTTTCGACGGTGACCGGTGACGGACTGACAAAGAATTTGAAGTATGCATCGGACCGGCCGCGAAGCTTTTACCGGGTCCAGATCCAGTAAAGCCGGGAAATGCTGATCAGCTCTCTCCGTGTTTTGGTTCGGTTTGAGACATCAATGTCTCAGGCTGGTGCGCGCGGAGGAGTGCCCCCATTGGCCCTGCCTCGCGCTATTGTTGCTGGCGTTTTGCTTGCCAACAAACGGTTCAAGGCCGGAGCGCCGACTTGTAGTAGGCTTACATCCTGTTCAGGTAATGGATGCGCAGCCATGGTTACGTTCTAAGCCGACTACAAGTCGGCGCTCCGCACACTTCGTCACGCTTTCGCCGGCCTTTTTCGGAGCTTTGTGCTCGTTGGTATCATGCCGCTGCCTTTTGCGGATCTGAATCTCCTTAGGTCGGCGCGTGCCAAGTGTACCGAGTTGGCAGCGTTTATGCGGAACAAAGGCGGCCTGAACGATGATATGAGTTCCTGTTGAGAAACCGCCGCTCCCCCTCCCAAGTCGTATGCACCTGCTTTCCTGTCACGAACCGTTCTGTTTCTTGAGAAACCGAACGGCATTCCGCAAAAACCCGACCGGTTTCACGTTGATTGAGTTGTTAGTGGTCATCGCCATCATTGCGATCCTGGCGGCCATACTGCTGCCGGTCCTGGCCCGGGCCAAAGAGAGCGC
>DATDCV010000235.1:0-11914 GCA_036524155.1 Verrucomicrobiia bacterium | reverse complement strand
CCCAAGCGGCGCAAGCGCCCTCCCTCTGAGCCTAGAGCCCTCCGGTCGTTCCAAAAGGACTTTCCGACACTCAAGGGATCCCGCGCCGCAGCACGCAAAAAACTCTCCCAAAACCGCACCAATTCCTAGTGACGTTGGACTTCAGTCCGCAGCAATCCACGAGGAGCTGTTCTGTTCGGAACGGCGAAGGCCTTTGTTGACTGATATTGCTGCGGACTGAAGTCCGCGCGCCGGGACAGGTGGATCAAGCCGTTCACGGGAAGAGGCTGAACTCCCAAATGGTCGGCCCGTCCGTGGATTCCAGCACCGCCAGGCGCACCTTCTGCGCGGTCACCGCCGGGAAGCTCCGCGACCATGACTCCCCGAGGGTGGTGCCCGTGAGGAATGTCTTCCACTCGGCGCCATCGAGGTACTGGAACTCGAATTTCTGCACCCGATTCGGGAACGCTTCGGAAATCCGGGCGCGGCTGAACCTGACGATTTTGCCGAGGTCAACATCGAGGTAAGCGGCTTTCACGCCGGCGTCCGCCGCCCAGCGCGTGTCGTCCCGGCCATCGATCGCCTTGTCCGCGGCGTACTCAGGTTGGTTCCTGTAAATGTTGGAGGCGGTCGCGCGGCCTTTGGTGGTCAAGGAAACCGGTTCAGGCACGTCCAGGGCGACGATGTCCAGCGCTGGGCGGTCGATCTCGATCGCCACCACCGTGTCGATTGACTGGCGGTCGTTTTCACGAACTGCGACTTCAAGACCCTCGCCGGTTTGGCGGACCTCCGCTTTGGCGCCGCCCAGCACACTGCTGCTCACGACCTTGGCGGGAATCGGGGGCAACTTTAGCGAGTCTTCGAGCCAATCCGTGATGTGCAGGTAAATGGTTCGGCCTTTCCGGGTCGATACGCCATAGCTGCCGGGTTTGAACGGTCCGCCGCGCGTGCGATAGATGCTCTCGCCGTGTTTCGCCAGCCATCCGCCCATCTGCTTGAGAATCGCCGCCTGCTCGGGATCGATCTCGCCGGCCGGCGTCGGCCCGACGTTAAACAGCATGTTGCCATCCCCGCCGGCACAGCGGATCAGCATCTCGAGACACGCTCTAAAGGACTTTACGCCGTCGGTCGCGCCACCCCATGCCCACTGGCCTTTTCGTGAGATCGTCATGCAGGACTCCCACGGGCGCTGGTCATCGTAGGCGCCGACAATCTGTTCCGGGGTGTAATAATCGGCATTGGTTGAGAGGATCTTGCGATCGTTGTCGCCTACACCCAGGTCGAGCCGGTTGTTGATAACTATCCGCGGTTGGAGCGTTTTCACGATTTGATAGGTCTGCGCTTGTGCGTAGAGCGGTTCGTGACCGTCCCAATCGAACCAGAGCAAATCGATGCGGCCATAATTGCCCAATAACTCCCGTACTTCCGACTGCATCCGGGCGAGGAACGCCGGGTTCCGTTCGGTTCGAAAATCAGGATCGCGCCAGTCCATCGGGGAAAAATACCAGCCGATTCTCATGCCTTGTTGCCGCGCGGCTTGGGTGAGTTCGTCGCAAACATCGCGCTGGAAAGGTGTCCTGGAGATGTTGTAGTCGCTCGCCCGGGAGTGCCAGAGCAGGAAACCGTCGCAGTGTTTCGCGGTGAGCACCATGTATCCTACCCCGGCCGCCTTCGCGACGCCCACCCATTGCGCCGCGTCGAATTTGGCCGGGTTGAATTCCTTGTAGAGATTGTCGTAAACCTCGACGGGAATCTCGCCCCGGTTGGGGCACTTCGGATTCGAGTTGGCGCGCGACCAACTGATTTCAGTGCCCTTGAGGGAGACCGGGCCCCAGTGAATAAACATGCCGAACCGGGCGTCCGTCCACCATTGGATACGCTCGGGATACGGCGCCGGCGGCGCCGCGCCCGGTTTTGCGTCGGCGGCGTGCGAGACCGCGCCCGTGGACACCCACCAGCCAAGCCCCAAATAAAGGGCGATCCTTCTCATCTCAGATCTCATTGTGTGTGCAATCGGAAAAACCTGGTTCGCGCCCCGACATTTACCGGAATCGGGCCGGCGCAGGGAAGATAATTCCAATGGGGCGGAGAGTTTGAAAGATCGCCGCGAAGTAATGCGGAGTACATTTTTTCCGTGTTCATGCGCGTCCTTCCGTGGTTAAATCGCGTTCATGAAATTCATGGGCATCGGCGATGAAGCCGCAAATTCACTCAACGGACAAATCGAAGCCACTCGCGAACTCAACTGGGGACACCTCGAAATGCGCGGTGTCGAGGTGCCGGGGTATTCCAAAGCAAATTTCCACGATATCCCGGATGCCGCCTTCGATTTGGCAGTCAGGCAGCTCGAGGCCTCGTGCATCGGCGTTTATTGTTTCGGATCGACCATAATGAACTGGTCCAAGAAGCTGGAGGATCCTTTCGATCTTACGCTCGCCGAGGTCAAAAGGGCCATCCCCCGCATGCAGCGGCTGGGCACAAAATACGTGCGCATTATGAGCTTCAAGCCCGGCGACGAGGACTACAAAACGCCGGCGGAGGTTTTCCGGCGAGTCAAAGATGTCACCAACATGTTCCTCGATGCGGGCCTGACGCCGGTTCATGAGAACTGCATGAACCACGGCGGCATGAGCTGGCAGCACGCATTGGAACTCGTCGATAAGTGCCCCGGTCTCAAGTGGGTTTTCGATACCGCCAACCCCGTCTTCAATCCGGACCGCTCGAAGCCAAAACCCTGGCCGCGCCAGGACGCGTTTGAGTTCTGGCAACACATCCGCGATCACGTCGTCCACATCCACATCAAGGACGCAACCTGGAAACCTGCCAAGAACGACGCCGACTACGATTGGCCGGGAGAAGGCCAGGGCAAGGTGCGTGAGATTCTCCAGGACGCAATCACTCGCGGTTACGATGCCGGCATTTCGATCGAGCCACACATGGTGGTCGTGTTTCACGACACCAAATCCCAGACCGCGAACGCGGACGCGATGCGCGTGAACTTCGTCGAATACGGCCGCCGGGTCGAGAAGCTGGCGGAGTCTATCAAGGCCGGGTTGAGGAGCAAAGCCGCGGCTGTGTCGGCGCGATAGCCGCAGCCTCTGACTCCGGCGCCTTGCGAAATCGAGCCGATGCGATAGGCTGGGCCGAATCTATGAGGCAAAGCGCGTTAAAGTCGGCCCAGGGAAATTCGGGATGGTGGCGGAGGGCGGAGCGCCTGCTGCTGGGGGTATCTGTCGCGCTTCTGAGCGGGTGCGCCCACGGTCCGGAAGGCGGGCGAGGGGAATTTCTAAGGGTTTTCACGCCGCAGGTGCCGGTTTTCCTAAGCGGGCCCGCTGCGGTGCTCCTCACCAACACGGGCGGGTTCAGCGCGCGCGTCACGGTCCGGTCCGATTCCGCGTTTCCGGAGAGCGAGTCAGTCGAAGGAGAACTCCTGGGCCGCGGCAGCATGCTTTTCTTCGCTCCCCGGGCGAGCGGTGCGGAAGGCAAGCAACTCCGCCTGGGCCGGTTCAGCTATATCTGGAACGTCGCAACAGAATCCGGCTACGTGCTTAGTGACGCTTTGCAGGCCTATGCTCCAGTCACCTCGACCCTGCGCGTGACAAAAGTGGACTCCTCTCCGGGCGAACCTGGCTTGCGGGATACTACGGTGCTGATGAATGACGGCAGCAAAGCCGTGTTCCAGGTTTGGCCCGAACGCTCCTGGAAAGACTTCCCGTCTCGTATCGAAGCGCGGGGGACGCCCCCGCTGGCGCTGAGCTTATCCAAGGTGCGGCTGCAGCCACCCGAGTCGGAGTTGTTCGCGCCACCCGACGGCTTCGCAAAATACCCAACGGCGGCGGCGATGGCGGATGAAATTGCGGCCCGGCGGTACAACCTGCGCCGCGGCGCACGGGAACCCGTGCTGGAAAACATCCCCAGCGAGCCTCCGCGGTATCGTTGAGGGTATGAAAGCATGGCTGATGGAGGGTTTTACCGGCGTCCAGAACCTGCGCTTCGCTGAGGTCCCCGATCCGTGCCCGACGCCGGGTGAAGTGGTCCTCGAACTGAGCTACGCGGCTTTGAATCCCGCTGACCGCTACCTTGCAGAACGCCGGTATCCTGCCAAACCGAAGCTGCCCCACATCCTTGGCCGCGACGGGCTTGGGACGGTGGTCGCGATCGGGGAGGGTGTGGCGGGACTGCGGCAAGGAGAACGCCGGGCGGTATTGCGTGGGGACGTTGGCGGAGACCGGCCAGGCACCTTTGCCGAGCGAGTAGCGCTGCCTGCGGAGGGACTGGTCGAGGTCCCGCCGCAATGGACCGACGCTGAAGGGGCCGGCGCCACGTTAGTCTATTTGACTGCCTACCAGGCTCTGACGATGTGGGGACCGCTGCCTCCGGGCGCGGTCGTGTTGGTCACCGGCGCCTCTGGCGGAGTTGGCGTCGCCACCGTCCAATTGGCGGTCGCAATGGGTGGCACAGTCGTGGCGCTTTCGCGCAGTGCTGAGAAGAGCCGGCGACTGCGGGAGTTGGGGGCGACGATGACATTTGACCCCGAAAGCCCGCAATGGCGGCAGGCAGCAAAAACGGCGCTCGGGCCGCGCCGGGTCGATTTGGCGGTTGATAACATCGGAGGCAAGCTGCTGCCGGAGGTGATTGATCTGCTCGGGAACCGTGGCAAAGTGAGCCTGGTGGGGCGCCTGGCGGGTCCGGTGCCGGACTTCAACACCGCTACCTTGTTTTTCAGGCGGATCCAGATGGGCGGCGTCGCGGTAGGAGCCTACACGAATCTCGAGGCGCGCTCGGCTTGGGACGCCGTTCTCGAGATACTTTCCCGCAGCAACGCCCGCCCGTTGGTAGATAGTCAATTCCGTTTTGAAGATCTGCCCAAGGCCTTTGCCCGGCTTGCCGAAGGGCCGATGGGCAAGGTGTTGCTGAAGATCCGGGAGGTTTAGCCCCTGCGGCGAGGGCCTTGCCCTGCACGGATACGGTACTCGCTACGCGAGGCCTTTGTAAAGAAACACCCCGTAAGCGGCCGTCAGTATCCATCCCACAAATCGCGGCAAGCGGCCGAAGAGCGCGATCAAGACAAAGTGGACCGCTGCCGCGACCAGCAGGATGGTGACGCCCGTGTAAAAAAAGGCGGGTATCTGAATGGGGCGGTGAAGGGCGAAGATCCCAATGCAGAGCGGGATGCAGATATGTCCGTCCCCGACCTGGGAGGTGTAAACGACTTCGGGGTTGCCTCGCCAGGCGTAGTAGAAGGCGAGCAGCGCGTTGGGCACTACCATGAGCCACCCGCTGAGCCAGCCGAGATGCTTCGCGCTGATGAACCCGGTTGGAATATCCGACACCCATGCGACCAGCCAGTCGATGCTGACATAGACCCCATAGGCGCCAATCCCAAGCAGCGCCAAATCAATCGGCAGCATCCATGCGAAGGACTTATTTTGGCGCACGTTGGACTTGAGCACCTCAAAGACATGAAAGCACTGCCAGAAAAGGAATAGACCGACCAGGACCAGGCCATCGCCTGAATCGAGTGTCCCCTTGCGCGCGAGGGCCCAAACCGCCCCCGTGAAAAACAGAACTGCCGTCAGCGTCAGCAGCAAGGAGAGCCGGTTGAGGTGGTGCTCCTGGTCGGCGTTGCGTTTCTTCTTCCTCGAGCCGCTGGTTTTGGCCTTCGCGGCGGGCAGCACGTTCAAGCCCCAGATCATCGTCGGCAGGCCAATCAGCAGGGTGAGGTTGGTGACGTTGTTGACGAGACAGTTCAGGAGGACCTCGCTGCCGGGCCCGCGTTTGGCGGCGAGCACGAAAGCGAAGATCAGGTTGCCGATTCCCGAGCAGTAGGGCATCACCAGCGTGCCCAGCACCGTGCCCTCCACGCCGCCCGCGCTCATCGCTTCGAGGCGCCAGATCATCAGCACCGATGCGGCAATAAACAGCGCCAGAAAACACCACGGCGCCCACGCGCCGGTGTTCTCGATGGACATCAGCAGCGATTTCAAGCCGGGGAATCGGGACGGATGAATTTGGCGGCCGCTTCTGCCAGCGTCAGACCATAGAGCTTGATGGTCTTGTGGCGGGAGGTTTGGCCGCGCTCGAGAACGACCTGGCGGCGCGGGCAGCCAAGGTGTTCCGCCACCAACCGGAGCAGCGCTTCGTTGGCGGCGGCGTCAACCGGGGGCGCGGTTACCTTGATGCGCAATTCCTCACCCAGCGCCTCGCCGATTTCATTCCGCGAAGCGCGTGGCTGGAGCTTGACCGACAACAGCACGCCGTCTTTCTGCGGGCGCAGGAAATTGGGTTGGCTCATGACATCAATGTTTTACTCGCCGAGTGCGTTCTGCGGGCCTAGAGTAAGGTTTCAGCGCACTATGAGCAATTCCAAGTCATACCTAACTTCGCGGTCCGGCCGCCTCCTCATGCCGAGTTGCTTCGGGTGGATGGGCCTGGTGGCAGGCGGGCTCATGTCTGGGCTGCTCTTACTGGGCGGAGGTTGTGCTTCCGCGCCCAGTCGGCCGGAGCCCGCTCCGCCAGTGACGAAAGCCACCGAACCGCCCGCTGCCAGCGCACCGGCGGAGCAGCCCGTCGCTCCCGCCCCCCGGCCGTCCATCGCTGACAGATTGACACAAGCCGCCGCCAAAGCGCCTGCCCCATTTGCCGGCGAGGGCTGGCAGCCGATGTTTGATGGGCACAGCCTGTCGGGCTGGTCAGAAACGCAGTTCGCGGGGCGAGGCGAGGTTCAGGTCGAATCCGGGCTGCTTGTTCTCAACATGGGCGACCCGTTCACGGGCATCAACTACACGAACGAATTCCCGAAGATGGGTTACGAAATCGCTTTGGATGCGCTGCGCCTGTCGGGGTCCGATTTCTTCTGCGGGCTCACAGTGCCGGTGGGGGAGTCCTTCTGCAGCCTGATCGTAGGAGGCTGGGGTGGCGGGCTTGTCGGTATCTCGAGTCTGGACGGCATGGATGCTTCGGAAAATGAAACCACCAAGTACGTCTCCTTTGAGCAAGGGCGGTGGTACCGAATTCGATTGCGGATCACCCAAGATCGAATCGAGGGCTGGATCGACAACGAAAAGCTAATCAATGTGCTGACGAAGGACCGGAAAGTTTCGCTCCGGCCAGGCGAGATCGAGATGTCCAAACCAATGGGTATTGCGGCTTGGCAAACCACCAGCGCGCTGCGCGAAATCAAGGTCCGCCGGGTCGATTTGCCTGACGGGCCGCCAAGGAAATACTAACCGTTGTTTCCGTCACTTAGGGCGTCTAGAGGGCGCGTTCCCTTTATCGTTATCCCTTGGGTCATGTACCTCCGGCAAAGAGCAGCAGCGGTTGGAAATCCGAAGCGAAATTAACTTTTTTTGTGATTTCAGCCGGTATTTCGGTAAGTACCCCAGTAAGAACGCCCTTTTCCCTGTGCCATTGGGCTGTGTGGTGGGGCGGGTGAGAACCAAGCCGGCGCTCACGCTGGCAAACGACAGGATACAACGTATGAAAACCAGAGCATCGATTAGATTGCAGAGAACCCTCACCCTTGCCTGCAGGGCAGGTTTGGCAGCGGTTCTAATGATGGCGGTCGCGCAACCCGTCTGGGCGGGCAACGGCAAAGGCGCCAATCCGGGTGTGATTCCACCACAAGCCTTGCCCAACGGCATGACTTACGGCCAGTGGGGGGCGGAATGGTGGAAGTGGGTCTATGCGACACCAGTTGATCAGAATCCCATCCAGGATCCGGATGGCCGATTCGGCAGTCAGGGGCAGTCCGGACAGGTCTGGTTTCTCGCCGGCACCTTCGGCGAAACCGTCGTCCGCTCGATGACGATTCCAGTGGGGAAGAAGATCTTCTTTCCGTTGGTAAATTATTTCAACGACTACCCCTGTCCGGACCCGAATTTCCAGCCCGCGCCGGGGCAGACGTTGGAGCAGTTCCTCACCGAGGGAGCTGGGTGGTGGCTCGCCCACGTCACAAACATGACCGTGACCGTGGACGGCGAAAGCCTTGGGAACCTGTTCAACTACCGGGGAACCTCGTCCCTGACCACCTTCGTAGGGGATCCGAGTTGGGTGGCGATGGATCCGTGCGTAACGGGCGAACCACAGGTGGGGGTGTCGGATGGCTATTGGATCATGCTCGCGCCGCTACCACCCGGTCAGCACACCATTCGCTTCACGGCGACCCAGTATTTTCCAGCGGGGATCTTTTTCCCGGACAAGGATTACCTCTGGAACCTGGATGTCACCTATCATGTCACAGTGAAGCAGCCGGCCAAGTAGCACGAGGGCCGACTTCTGACTTGCAGGGCGCGGGGGCCTGATCTGCTGCGCTTTTTGGGCGCCTAAGGGCGAGGGGGACTGAAACCTGCCGCCGACGCTTCGAGCATCGGCGGCAGTATCTGTCTCGGGCAGTTTCAGTAACTGCAGCACTATCTTTGTCCGTTCATCGCCCTTGCTCGGAGCCCCGCTCAGTATGCGAGGATTGTGCCCTCGTGGCTGACGGGGAAGAACCGGTTGTTGCCGATATAGAGCAGTTGGATGGCGGTGCCTTGTCCGCCCGTCAGATATCCGGATGCACCCGGCGTGGTCGTAGTTGCCGGAGTGATGGGGGGAGGGGAGGCGACAAAGATCTGGCCGCCACCTACGGTCGCGTAGAACCTGGTCCCATCATTCGAGCATGCGACGGATTGCCAGGCCCGGTTGTTCTCGCGGGCAGTCCAATTCAGGCCTGAGTCGGAGGAAATGTAAACTTGCCCGTTATTGAGGACTGCGGCGAGCCTTGTGCCGTCGGCGGAGGAAGTGATGGCATACCAGGCGCCGGAAGACCCGTGTGGCAACCAGGTGGCGCCGGAGTCCGTTGAGGTCTGAATCGGCCCCGACCGATTGGCGATGGCGAGCTTCGTCCCGTCGGTCGAGGACGCGACTGAACCCCAGAAGCCGGTAGGCCCGTGCAGCGGCGACCAGGTGGCGCCGGAATCCGTGGACGTGGCAATCCCTGAGCCGTAGACGACAGCTACCAGCCTGGTTCCATCAGATGAGCTTGCCACCGCATACCAGGCTGCCGACGAACCCCGTTGGATCCACGTGGCACCGGAATCGCCTGAAGTATAAATGAACCCGGCGTTGACCACCGCCACCAGTTTCGCCCCGTCCGCGGAGGACGCCAGCCCGGACCACGCCCGGTTGGACTCCCGGTTGGTCCAAGTCATCCCCAGATCAGATGAGACGTAGATCTGGCCACCGTTAACGGCAGCGGCCAGCCTGGTGCCGTCGCCCGAACAAGCGACCGCGCTCCAGACCCGGTTGCTTTCCCGCGGCGTCCAGGTCACACCGGCATCGGTCGAAACATAGATCTGGCCGTTGTTGACGACCGCGACCGCTTTGGTGCCGCCGGCGGAGGATGCAATCGAGCGCCAGTTTGCCGGTGAACCGCGATTCGTCCAATTCAACCCGATGGCCAGCGTGTCAAAACTCCCCGCAAAGACGGATTGGTTTGCGTTTTGGCTAAGCTTCCACCCGCCGCTACCGGGGCACGCAAGGGCGACCGTGTCACCAATCGCCGGGCCAGGGGGCAGCGTGACAGTGACTTGGGACGCATTGGTGAGGATGTAACCGGTGTTGGGATTCGCCTGCTGTGAGACGGTGGTGGCTGTCTGCCACCGGAATAAGCCCGCTATTTTGCTCGCGCTCAGGTTCGATATTACGGTGGCTGCTTGCGTCCCCGTCACATCTCCCTGAAGAGGTCCGGTAAAGCCGGCCGCGGTGCCGGATATATTCCCGCTGATGGTGCTCGAGAACGTCTGGCGGGCGGTCCAGGTGTTGGAGTTGCCCAGGTTCAGACCCAAGAGGGCCGAACCGCCCGTGCCGGTCAGGGTGTTATCGTGATTCAGGTTCGCGGCCAGGGTGGTTGAGTTTCCAAGCGCCACGCTTCCTCCGCCGCTCAGGCCGCTGCCGGCGCTCACCGTAATGCCCGAGTTTTGCAGCATCGCGTTGCTGATTGCGCCGGCGCCAATCGAAATCGTCCCGCTGCTGGTGATCGGACCGCCAGTTAGCCCCGCGCCCGTGTTTACCTGAACGACTGTGCCGAGATTCGTTACCACTCCGGCAGCCAGGCCATAGGCTACCACTGCGCCTGCTGACTGCATGGCATAGCCCGTGGACCCGAGGCGCTGATCGGGCGCGAGGACTTGGAACCCGGAAGTCCGGTCGCTTACCCAAATCCGCAACCGCACATCGGTGTTCGTGAAAACACTCGCCGGCACGCTCTGCGTCATGTGCGCCAGATTCGTGTCGCCCAGCAGGACACTGAACAGCCCGTCACTGACAGGCAGAGCGACATCGTTCGTTGGGGCAGCGCCGCCCAAGCTCGTGCCGTCGTTGCTCCAGTAAGACATCGTCCCTGTGCGATTGACCAACGCGAATTTGAAGTGGGCTGTGCCGTTGTAGTTTGTTCCGGAGGCAGTCAGCCAGCCCTGGTAGCTCATTACCTGCGGGACCTGGGCGCAGAGCAAAGCCTGGCATGAAAGGAAGGCAGCAGCGAGCGATCCTCGCGAAGCGAGTCGGAGAAGGGTTTTCATGGCGGTGTAGTATAGTCCAGCAGTCGGCGAGGTTTGGCAAGTCAGGCGAAGTGTCAGGCCTCGTCCGCCAGTGATCATGGCTTGCCGTGGGTTCAAACGGTGGTTAGGGTCGCGCCATGAAACCAGTCACTTCCGGTGAAGAAGGAAACGCTTCTCTGGTTTGGTTCGGGCAAAACCCAGCGACAGCCTGCCCGGTATTCTCATGAGAAAATGGCAAATCCTAATCGGCTTGCTTGCCGGGTCGAACGCATCGGCCCCGGCCGTTGGAGGCGAGATCGTCATCGAGAACGCCCAGGTGCGCTACACGATCTCAGCGGAGGGAAAGAACCTGGGATTCGTCGAGCGTGCGACCGGGGTTGACTATTTGCGCCGCGGGACTCCCTCGGCCTGCGCCATCGTCCGCCAGAACGGGAAAGAACATCCGGCGACGTCCGCTACCTTTGCAGGAGGCCGCCTGGCGCTGAGTTTTGGCGCAGCCGGCGCCCAAGCCGTGCTTAAGGTCGAGCCGCGTAGCTCCTGGATTCGGCTGACTGTGGAATCAGTGAAAGGCGCCGAAATCGAGTCGTTGGTGTTCCTTAACGTGCCTTTGACGCTCCAAGGCAGGCCGGAGGAACCGTTCGGGGCCTGTGCGCTTTCGATGAATCTCATCACGAGAGTGGACCAATTGCCTGCGCTCCAGAGCGAACTCCGGGCGGCCGCGCACCGCAAGTTCGGCATCGAGAGAGCGAAAGTCGCGATCGTTGGCGTGCCGCCCGGCCGGATGCTGGCCGCACTGAAGGAGGTGCTCCTGGAGGCGGATGAAATGCCCCTCTGCAAGGTGGCCGGGCCCTGGGCGCAGGAGATCCCGTTCAACCACGGCTCTTACCTCTTTAACTTCGGCACGCTGACGGAAACCAACGTGGAGGACTGGATCGAAATGACCAGGAGCCTTGGGTTCAACCAAATCGACAATCACGGCGGCAGCGCCAACTTCTTTCGTTTTGGGGACTTCGAGCTCAACCGCGGGAAGTGGCCCGGAGGGTGGGACTATTACCGCCGAATTATCGCGCGTCTTCATGCGGCTGGTATTGGTTCCATCTTTCACACTTATGCCTTCTTCATCGACAAGCATTCAAAATACGTGAGCCCGACTCCCGATAAGCGGCTCGACGCCTTCCGGACTTTCACGCTGGCGGAGGGCGTGGCGGCTGATGCCGACACGATCCCGGTGAACGAGTCTACCGCCGGGATGAGCACGGTCACCGGGTTCTTCGAACACAACAGCATCGTGCTGCACCTGGGCGACGAATTGGTCACGTTCGGCGGCGTGAGCCAGGAGGCACCGTGGCGTTTCACCGGAGTCAAGCGGGGTGTCTTTGGAACCAAAGCCGCCGCCC
>DATDCV010000234.1:0-5080 GCA_036524155.1 Verrucomicrobiia bacterium | reverse complement strand
AGGACAACGGCGGGCCGACCCTCACGATGGCACTGTTCCCCGGCAGCCCGACTATCGACGCCGGCAATACGGCCTCCGCGCCCGCCACCGATCAGCGCGGATTTCCGCGACCGGTCGGCCCTGCGGCGGACATTGGCGCTTATGAGTTCGGCTCGCCGGGATATTTGCAGGTTGCCCTCGGTGCCGCCGCCAGGCTGGATCTTCTTGCCACCGGGCCTCCGAATCGGTCAACGGTCCTGGAAACGAGCGCGGATCTCACGGCCTGGCTCCCGATATCCACGAACCGTTTTGCACCTGATGGTACCTTTCTATTTCACGATATCCCCAGTGGAGGCCGGAAGTTCCATAGACTAAGACTGGACTGAATGTGGTGATCCAAAAAAACTGCCAGGGAGCGTTATTCGGTAAAGGCTGTTACGAACGGGACATCCTAACGTGAAGAACCTGCGTTGCACGCCGTGAAGCACTGGTCGGCGGCGTTGTCAGGGGCACCTCGATGTCCTCGAGAACCGGCTGCCAACCTTGGGCGAAGCGTCAGCGGCCGCGCGCTGCTTGTATCCACTGGCGGATCTCGGCAGCGCGCCGGGTGATGGCCGCGTAATCGCGTTGCTCGACAAACTCCTTCTTCAGCAACTCGCGGCCGATACCGGCGGTGACAATGCCCGCCTTAAACCATTCGGCCAGGCCCGCCTGGGTGACGTTGCTGATGCCCGTCGCCATGATGCGTGTCCACGGGCACGGACCGAGCAGCGCTTTGACGAATGCCGGGCCGCCGACGAGTTCGCAGGGAAACAGTTTGACAACTTCGGATCCGGCTTCCTCGGCAGTGGCGATCTCGGTGGCCGTGGCGCAGCCGGGGACGTAGGCGACCTTGCGGCGGTTGCAGAAGCGCGCGACGCGCTCGTTGAACGAAGGGCCGACGATGAAGTTGGCGCCGTGAGCGACATAGAGCGCCGCGGTGGCCTCATCCGCGATAGAACCTGCGCCGAGGATCAGGCCGGGCGTGTGCTGCTCGACACGCCGTTCCAGGGCTTGGAACACGTCGATGGCGTGGTCGCCGCGATTGGTAAACTCGAAGACGGTGACGCCGCCCGCCGCGCAAGCCGCGAGCACCTGCGAGGCGACCTCGAGATCGCCGTGGTAAAAGACGGGCACGAGCCCGACTTCGACGATCCGGTTCAAGACTTCAAGACGTGGGAAACGAGCCATAATTTATTCCGGAGCTTGATGAGGTTTGCGGGCAAAAGCAATCGCATCTGCGACTATTATTCCTCCACCACTGCATTCGTGAGGGCGGCGGCGCGTTTCCATCGCCAGCGCGCGTTCCAGGTCGGTTTCCACTCGTGGAAACGTCCCAGCTTGTGCAGCACTTCAGGATTCGCGAGGGCCACGGGCAATCCTCCGGTGCAAACCCGAACCGCGTCTTCGGCCACGCTGCGATGCAGTTCCGCCAGGGCGTCTTCGGAGTACCAGGCGGCATGATTACTGAGCAGCAGGCGCGGGTGGCGTCGCAGCGGCGACCCGGCAGGAAGGGGTTCCTGCTCGAACACGTCCAGGCCGGCGGCGGCCAACTTCCCGCGTTCCACCGCGGCGAGAAGTGCCCCTTCGTCCACAATCGGCCCGCGGGAGGTATTGACGAGAATTACACCCCGCTTCATCAACGCGAAGGCGCGTTCGCCAATCAGGTGCTCCGTTTCAGGCAACAAGGGCAGGTGCAGGGAAATATAATCGGACTCACGCAACAAAGTGTCGCTATCCACCAGCGTGACACGCACCGCCGCGGCGGTTTCCGGTTCCACGAAAGGGTCGCTGGCAAGCAAACGCAGGTCCCATCCGCCCAGCTTGCGGGCCAGGGCGCATCCAATATTCCCCAGCCCCAAAATCCCCAGTGTGCGACCGCTCATGCGGTCACTGCGAAAGCACGGGTTTTGGCTCCAACCGCCGGCCTTCAACGCGGCCTGGGTTTCGCTAAGCCCCCGGATACAGCCCAGCAGCAGGGCCAACGCATGAGTCGAAACCTCGTCCAGACAGTAATGCGGACAATGGCCGATCATGATTCCGGCCGCCGTCGCCGCCCCGTAATGCACGTTGTCGTAGCCCACGCCATAACGGACGATGATGCGGCAGCGGCGCAACCGGCTGATGAAGTCCGGGGTGACCGCCAGCCACCGGACGATCAGCGCGTCGGCCTCTTCCGCCGCACGCATCCTTTCAGCCTGCGGCAGCAAATCCGCGTCAATCAGTTTGCCGCCCGCCGCTTCCACAATCCGCCGCTCAATGTCTGTGGACGCGTATTCGTGCTGGATGAGGACGACTTTAAATGGGGTCATACTCGGATGGTTCGCCGGTGCGGCGGCCTGCGAGGTCGCGTCGCAGCAGCCAGGCTCAAGGTTTCACTCCGTTCAAGATGCTGTCCAAGGGCTCACCCCGCACGGACTTTAAAGCGAGATTGGAGGCCGTTTCGCGGAGTTTCTTTATCGCGGCGGTCAGGATTTGGCGCTCGGTTCCCGGGTCGGAGAAGGCGCAGTCGGTAACGACCACTCTGGGCTTCATCTGGCTCATGGTATGTTCGGGCCTACACTGCCGTCAGCGTAAGAGTTGGCTGTCGTCATGCCTATTATTTTCGGCGGTTTCTCCACCCAGGCCTGCAAGGTAACAGCGGTCTCGGCCAATTCAGCGAACTTGAATACCACAGTCGAGACTTTAGACTTCGGGCATCATGAACAATAATGATGGCCTCTCCCTGGTCCCTCCAGGTGTCGTTCCGGTACTGGACGCGGCCTTCCGGCCCGCGGTTTTGGCCAATCGCGCCTTCCACCAGAAGGTGCAAGCGTCGAAAGCAGCGGTCGATGTTCGGCTGGCCCTGGAACAAAGCAAAGGCAGTGTTTCGCACTTCGTCACTCGGATACTGCCGGACAGCCATCCGGAGGCTGCCGGCAATCTGCGCTACCTCGAACGCCTCGTGAAATTTCTGCTCTGGTCCCGGGGCGGCTTTCGCCTCTTTGTCGACGGCCCGGCGTCGCTGGCCGAGAGACTGGCGGTGCACTACCGCGAAATCCCCGCCGGCAAGTTCGACTCGAATCTGGTGGGCGAGCGCATGTTCGACCATCCGATTGAGGTGGTGAGCGCCAGGACGCTGCCGCCAGAGCGCCGCCGTGCCGCCGCCCTGGGCCGGCACCTGGAGGGCTGCCGGATCGGGTTCGACCTCGGCGGCAGCGATCGCAAAGTGTCCGCGGTGATCGACGGCAAAGTCGTGTTCAGTGACGAGACGGTGTGGGACCCCTACTTCCAGCGCGACCCGCAATATCACTTTGACGGGATCATGGACTCACTGAAGAAGGCCGCCGCCCATTTACCGCGTGTGGACGCGATTGGCGGCAGCGCGGCCGGCGTTTACGTGAACAACCGTGTCAAAGTCGCCTCGCTATTCCGCGGCGTGCCGCCGGACCTTTTCGACCAGCGAGTAAAGGATCTTTTTCTCGAGGTTCAGAAAGCCTGGAACAACGTGCCACTGGAAGTGGTGAACGACGGGGAAGTCACCGCCCTGGCCGGCTCGATGTCGCTCGGCCTTAGCCGGATTCTCGGCATTTCGCTGGGCACGAGCACGGCCGGAGGCTACGTCAACGCCGAGGGCAACATCACCTCCTGGATCAACGAGCTGGCTTTTGTGCCGGTGGATTATAATCCCGAGGCGCCCCGGGACGAATGGTCGGGCGACTACGGTTGCGGAGTGCAGTACTTCTCCCAGCAATGTGTTGGCCGGCTGCTGGCTCCGGCCGGAATCACGGTCGACGAGAAGCTGTCGCTACCCGACAAACTGAAACACGTTCAGAAGCTGATGGCCGACGGCGACCCGCGGGCGGCGAAGATCTACGAAACCATCGGGACATATCTCGGCTATGGCGTCGCGCATTTTGCCGAGTTCTACGACCTGGAGAATGTTCTGATCCTTGGCCGGGTCACTTCCGGCCCGGGCGGCGACTTGATTATCACCGGCGCCGGCAACGTGCTGAAAAAGGAGTTTCCACAGCTCGCCGAGAAAATTCGTTTTCACATTCCCGACGAGAAACAAAAGCGTCACGGCCAGGCCGTGGCGGCGGCGAGTTTGCCGTCATTAAGGTAGGAATTCCCGCGGCGAAACCGAGCGCGTCTCGTTTGACTTTGCCTGGAGGTTTCACACGTGCGGGACCGGAGCGCCGACATGCTGTCGGCTTATTCCGATCGTACAGCACAAGCCGACAGCATGTCGGCGCCCCGGTCCGTCGCCATTCCGTGCAAGGTATGAAAATCCAGGCTAAGGCATCGTGGGGCCGGGCAATGAGTTCCCCCGGACCCGTCCCTTTTTCGATCCGGTTCCAGTGGCCGCGTCAGATGGATGACAGCCGGCCGGCAAGAGCCGCCCGCAGTTGCTGGCGCGCCCGGTAGATTCGCGTTTCTACGGCTTTGACCGAACATTTCAAGATGGCAGCGATTTCTGCCTGGGGCAGATCCTGATAGATCGCAAGGATGAGCGGCTGTTTCAATTCCTCGGGCAGTGCCGCAACCGCCCGGCGGACCGCTTCCGCGCGTTCTTCAGTTTGCAGCCTTTGGTCGGGCGCGGGCTCGTCTGCCGGCAGATTGACCGAGGGGGAGGAGGAGTTCTCTTTGCCGGCTTCGGCTTCCAGCGAGACCTGCGGGTGCCGCGACCGCCAGCGGTACCGGTCCCGGACGAGGTTGCTCGCGATGGCGTAGAGCCACGTGGAGAACTTCTGGGTGGGGTCGAATTTCGCGCGATTCTGGTAAACCCTGACGAAGGTTTCCTGGGCCAGATCAGCCGCGTCGCCTTCATCCTGCAACGACCGAACGAGGTAATGGAACAATTTCCCGCCGTGGCGATCCATCAGTTCGTTGAGCGCCGCAGGATGGCCTCCCGCCAGCCGCGTCATGTCGTGCGCATCCTGCTCGTCGCCGCCGGTGACGTTCATGGCGCGGTATTACTTATGAGGCCTTCCGGTCATGTGGCTGCTGCCATCCATTTTGTGACGGCTTTCCATGGTCTGAGGGCGTAACACCGTCTGTTCCCGGACCCACTCGAGGTAAC